>CATISD010000115.1 GCA_949538625.1 Acidimicrobiales bacterium AG-410-I20 | reverse complement strand
TTGCTGTGATCATTAAGGTGAGAATGGTTGCCATCATGATGATGCATCCCCTTTATGGTTTATAGTCCTCGGGTCGGGTTGACCCGATATATCTAGACAAAGAAAACGCTATTTGAGATACAAGTTTTGTCAGGGACCATTTCAAACAACGTAGTTACATGAACACTCTCCGTGAAGGAGTGTTTTGGGGTCATTTTGACAATTCTGCTTTATTTGGCAATTTCTTCGTGATAGTCCTCTTCAACATTCACTTGCCATATGTCATGTGACGCACCAAAGATGTTTTCAACAGAAAGCATGGCGGTCAGCATCGAGTGATCCTGGTTGTTGTACCGGTGCATACCATTGCGTCCGACGGGATAAACATTTTGAGCGTGCGTATCCAGCCATGAGCGAATAATTTCAACATTTCTTTGATATTCGTTGTCATACATCGGGTATGCCCGTGGCATACGTACGACGTATCCTCCTTCAATAACATCCGGATCCACCAATTCAAGGATCTTCAGCTCGTTGATTCCTTGATTTATCAGGTCTTCGTCTGCAGAGTTCCATAATTTGTCTCCAATATTGACAAAATATTCGAGACCTAAGCAGGTTCTACCTTCCTTAACAAGATATGGGGACCACTGACCGAAATTTTGAACTCGACCAACTTCTACGTCCCCGGAATGTATGTAAATCCAATTATCAGGGAATCCTTTATCTTCAGGAACGATTAAAGCAACAGTCAGGAAATCTCTGAAAGTTAAAGAGGAAGCAGCAAGTAAAGCCTCGCTAGAGGCTGGAGGGTCCATTGCTTGTAAAAGGTGGGGTAGAGGCATAGAGGAAATCACAGAACTAGAGGGAAAAGTAACAGAACCATTAGGCCCGTTAGCAGTAACGCTTACCACTTTTCCGTTTTCATGAGTGAATTTCTCTGCTTTGTGTTCAAAGAGTACTTCATTGCCTTGGTCAATAACGAGGTTATGGCATTTCTCCCACATCATGCCTGGTCCGAACTTTGGATACTCAAACTCTTCAATCAAGCTCGTTATATCTTTCTGGTTCCGCTTTGGCAGCACCGCATTGACTATGGCTTTAAAGAGAGACAGATTTTTTATTCTTTGTGCTGCCCAATCAGCTTGAAGCTCAGAAGGAGGAATTCCCCAAACTTTCTCCGTGTAAGTCTTAAAGAATTTCCCATAAAGCCGCCATCCAAAGCGGCTCGCCGTCCATCCCTCAAAATGAGTCTGATCTTTTGGAGGATTTATACGAACCCATACATACGAGAGAACACAGAGAATTGATTCCCAAATACCTAGATTTCGCAGAGCGTTAGTGGCTTTTAACGGGTAGTCATAAAACTTGCCGTCATAATATATTCGGCTCATTCGAGGGCGAAGGAGAAAGTCCTCGCTATCGAGTATCTCATGCCATAGATCTGACACAGCGGTAACTTTAGTAAAGAATCGATGGCCACCAATATCAAAACGCCATCCATCCCTCTCGGCAGTGCGGCTTATTCCGCCCACCACAGAGTCTTCTTCCAAAACAGTGGTTGTTCCCCCCGCTTTCCCAATTTGGTAAGCGGCAGTCAAACCAGCAGGTCCAGCGCCAACAATAATTGGTTCTGCTTCTCTGATATTTACTTCAGAAGATTCATTCATATCTCTAGCCTAGAGCGTCTCCCTCATGTCGTTGGGTCAAATCAAGTACCATAACTTTATGGCATCAACAGAAACTGTTGAATCAAAAGACAAGTTTTATCTACTTAGCGTCTGTGCAGTAGCAGTCATTGTAGCAGTAGGTGTATTTCTTAGATTTTTTGCGGGCACTCCTCTCTGGCTTGATGAAGCAATTTCTGCGTCCATAGCGGAGAAAGGACCGAAAGGAATAGTAGATGCTCTTCGGCATGACGGTCATCCGCCGCTTTATTACTTTCTTCTGTATCTTTGGTCTTCCATATTTGGGGATTCCGATTTTGCACTTAGAGCGCTCTCAGGAACTATTTCCTGCTGCTCTGTGGTGCTTATTTATTTCGTCACGCGTAAATTCTCAAACAAATGGGTGGCCTTACTGACCGTAGGTGTCCTAGCTAGCAGTCCTTTCGCCATCCGGTATGCCACAGAAGTCCGAATGTATTCGCTGTTGGCTTTACTAGTTCTCATAAGCCATGCCTTGTTTGAAAAAACATGGAAAAATCCGACACCATTAAGACTTTTTGGAATTAGTGCTGTTGTTGCCTGCTTGCTATATACCCATTATTGGTCTTTATTTCTTGTGTTCGCTTTAGGAACAGCTTTACTTTTGGGACTATTTCGAGGAAAAGAAACCACATCAAGATTGTGCAAAAAGTTGAGTTTCGCCGTTGCCCTAGGCGCAGCAACCTTTATTCCTTGGCTACCTGTTTTTCTTGACCAGCTATCTCACACGGGAACACCATGGTCCGAGACACCACGCCCTACGGTCGCTGCAGCTTTAGCTCTTGAATCGTATGGAGGTGGAAGAGGATCGGAAGCGTTACTGGCGGCGATAGGAATAGTTGTTTTAGGAGTGCTCGGACTTTTCTCCCGTCCACACGATTTCGATGGAACAAAGGTAACTGTTTTAGGAAAGACGAATTATCCTTTCTTGAAAATATCATTTGGGCTTGCTTTGATAACCATGATTGTCGGAGCTTTAGCAAGTTTTATTCTTAATTCGGCGTTTCAGGGAAGGTATGCAGTTTTTGCATTTATCCCGATAGTTCTCTGTGTGGGAGTAGGTTTAAGTCAGACTCCACGAAAAGTAGCCCTTGGATTACTCATAGGGCTCTGTCTTCTTTCTATTGGTTCGGTGGTTCGTGAACTCTCTAAAGATCGAACTCAAATAGGAGAAATAGCAGCACAGATTGAAGAGAATGGAAAGACAGGAGACACGGTAGTCTTTTGCCCGGATCAATTAGCGCCAGCAGCGAATCGAGTCTTAGATGACAGGTTCCTTCTATACGCATATCCGAATCTTGATACTGGAGAAACAGTTGATTGGTATGACTACGAAAAACGAAATACCAGTTCCAATCCAATGGAAGTTGCGGAAAGAATTCTTTCATTACATATTCAAGAACAGTCCATTTGGCTTGTTTGGATCGATGGATATGCAACCTTTGATAGTAAGTGCAGTGAACTTAGGGCACATTTAAGTGCCGCATCAACGAGTACCACTATTTTTGTTCAAGCGGACGGTGAGCAGTATTACAACTCGGCCAACCTAGTGAAATTTTCAAAATGATTCCTGCTTTAACAAAGAATCTGGACAAGGCCTTATTTTCAGTCGTTGCAGCTTGGTTGACCTCTCGAGTGATAGTCCTAATAACGATGTGGCTTACCCATACATTTGCTACAGACCATTACCGAGAGTTCACCTCTCAAGGATTTCGTCTATGGGATGCTGGCTGGTATCAGCAGATAATAACCGTCGGTTATGAACAGGTAGGCCAAGAATCCTTTCGCTTCTTTCCAGGATTCGTTTTAATCGGACGACTAGTAACTCAGTTCCTTGGAGGAAATGAAGTTTGGGCGTCGTTGTTGGTGGCAAACGTTTTTTCACTCATCACGTTCCTGCTTCTCTATCGGTTGATTGTTTCTGAAGGAGGCAGTGTACGTAGAGCAAAGAGAACAGTTTGGGTGTTCTCAGTTTTTCCCGCATCGTTCGTTCTTGTTTGGGGTTATGCGGAGAGTATGTTTTTGACTTTCACTCTGCTATTTTTCCTTTCGCTTAGAAAACAAAATTGGAAAGTTGCTGCAATTTTTGCTTGTTTGGCTGGTTGTACTCGACCAACCGGAGCCTTACTTTTCTTTGCGGCTATTTCAGCATCAGGGTTTTCGTTATGGCGCGGCAATTTAAAGGAACGTGCAGAGCAGCTTCTAGCTTGTTTAGGCGGCCCTTTAGGAGTCACAATCTTTCTTTTATGGTCAAATTCACGTACTAGTGAAAATTGGCTCCCCTTTACTGTGCAGCGCGAATTTCGAGGTGGATTCATAGATCCGTTCAGACGCGCTTGGTCAGGATTTTTTGAGATCTTTAATTTGGAAGCTGACGCTTTCCACGTCTTGGTCGCCTTATTTTTCTTAGTTCTGTTGGGAGTAATTTGGAAAAGGCTTCCTCGGCAATATTTTTGGTATTCGTTAGTTACTTTTGTTGTTTCTATTTCTGCCGAAAACTTGAATAGTCTCGAAAGATATTTGCTGACAGCCTTCCCGTTCGTTATTGCATTGGTCATTTTGAGTGAAGGCAAACGAAGCGAAAAATTAATCTACCCAATTTCGGTTACTGGGCTTGTAGCGCTTACCGCTATTTCATTTTTAGGTATATACGTGCCATAAATCCGCTATAACGCGGAAACGACCCCAAGTAGCCTTCCGGCGAACCGGTTAACTCCTTGGAGTCGTTCCTAACGTTGCGTGACACCGAATGAAATTTCAAGAAATAACATTCCTGAATAAGAAACCCCGAGAGGTTTTTTATCCGAACATAATTTTGAATTTCCGTCAAAATAAAAAACTATGTCTGGTGAACCGTACGCTCTAAGAGCTAAAGCATTTAATTCTTTAACTACCGAAGTAGATAAGGAACCTAATGCTTTTGACACATCGACCAGAATCCACTTATTTGTTTTGTTATCCGTCAATAACTCCACAAATTTGTGCTGCAATTAAATGCAGAAACTGGATCGACTGAGGCGCTTATTGGTTGGAGTAAAAATCCGAAGATTCTTACTGACCTACCAACTCGACACCTCAGTGCCTACGGCTGACTAACTAATTTCCGAAGAAACCAGTGTGTCACGGTCCTCCCCAAACATTTAATGGAAACTTTCCCGAAAGTGACATTCCTCCGCCGAAACCAGCTTGCGCTTTTTCCGGGGGTGGTTTGTCGGTCTTATCGGTTCCGATAACCACGCTATATTTGGCGTGAATGCATCTTGTCGCGAGTTTCGCAACTCGTCAACCCATTTTTAGGTATTCCCCAAATTTCTAAACAATTTCCCCAGAGATTCTGTTTCTTTCCACACGTTTGTCCACAGTAAAGGTCAAAATGTGCCTAATTCATGGATTAGTTAACCAGGATTATTCCGCTGAGCAAAGCTCCAAGAGCAGATAAGAGGCCCAATGCGCCAGTAGAGGCTTTCACTTTAATTGATTTTGTTTTGCTGTGAACTAACGCAAAGACACCTGATGCAGCTACTAAGAGAAGTTTGATAAATAACGTGATGTGATATGTGGAGCCTTTATCTGATAGGTCAATGGAAAAGATTCCCCATATCCCTGTAATCAAAGCAAGAGCCATAAATGTCCATGAGAATTTACCGAATCGGACGGCTGCTAGTCGGGGAGCATCGTCACTTATTTTTCGAAGAGTGGGAAGTAGCGCCACCATGAGAAGTTGTCCCCCAACCCAGCCACAGACCGAAATAATATGCAAGAAGGTGCGAGTGGTGTTCATTTTGTTCTTAGCCCCATAAGCCACGTTCCAGAAGAATTTCTTTTAGTAAATCAGGTTTGTCCGTCATAATCCCATCAACTTTAAGGTCAAGTAGTTCCTTTATTTCTGTTGGGTCATCAATGGTCCACACGTGAACTTGAAGACCATTTTTATGAGCATTTTCGACAAATCTTTGATCCACTAACGGTATTCCACTTTGACGTACTGGAACTTGTAAACAATCAAAAGAAAATTTTGGCTTGCCGATACCAAAGTTTGACGCACGGAATTTTGCGACACCTTTAGGCCCAGCGGAAGTGCAGGCTTTGCCCCCTAAAAGTTTTTGAATACGGTCAATTCGTCGATCCGAGAAAGAACCAACACACACTCTATCTAAAGCGTTGTGCTTGATCAGCAGATCGGCAAGGGGCTCTGCAACCTCGTCATGCTTCGGATCAATGTTTATTTTCACTAATGGAAAAGTTTCAAAGAGTTCTTCAAGTAGGGGTATTGGGTCTGTTCCTCCAACACGAGCTTCTTGTATCTGGCCCCATTTCAGATCTGATATAGAGCCAGTTGAGTCTGTTACGCGATCTAGTTTGGAGTCATGAAAAGCGATGACGACGCCGTCTGAGGTGAGATGCACGTCGGTCTCAATGTATTTGTAACCGATTTCAATTGCGTGACTAAACGCTCGCATAGTATTTTCCGGCCACGCTCCCGTTCCACCCCGGTGAGCAAACGCTAAAAATGGATCAGAGCCAAAGAATGGATGTTTCTTAGTCACGGAACATTACCTTACGGAGTTAATAAAGAAACCGGTCATTTGATCGCATTCCAATGGAGTTTGGCACGGTAGCGTAGAAGTGTGACTCGTAGAACAAAAATAATAGCCACTATTGGTCCTGCGTCAGATTCTGAAGACATTTTGCGGGAAATGATTCAGGCTGGCATGGACATAGCTCGAATAGGGCTGGCACATGGGACCTATGAACTTGCAGAAGAGCGTATAAAACGCATCAGAAAAATTGCTTCTGAAGAAAGCAGACCTGTAGGAATTTTATTGGATCTACCTGGCCCCAAAATACGGGTAGGTGACTTTGGTGAGAAACAAGTGGAGCTTATTGAAGGAAGCGACGTTGAACTTTTTATTGGTAGTCAAAAAAGCACAACAGAGAAAATTGAAGTGGATTATGAAGGTCTTCTAACTCATGTTCAAGAAGGCGCCGAATTAAATATTGGAGACGGTCGAGCAGTAGTCAAAGTGACGTCTGTACTCAATGATCGACTCCAGGCGACCATTTTGCATGGAGGAATGCTTTCTGGTAGACCGGGAGTTCACATACCTTCTGATCAGCTTTCTTTGACTGCGCCTACGTCGGAAGATTTGGAAGCGGTAGAGAGGTTTCTCCCACTTGGAATAGATATTTTGGCACTGTCTTTTGTGAGGACAGCAGGGGATATAGAGCGACTCAGTCTCCCTCCTCATCCGGATGGACCATTGGTGGTAGCAAAAATAGAGACGCAAGCAGCATTGGTCGATCTGCCCGGAATAATTAACGCGGCGGGGGCGATCATGGTTGCACGCGGTGACCTCGGTCAAGAATATGGCATAGAGGGACTACCAATGCTTCAGAAAAATATTATTAGAGAATGCATAGCCTCTGGTCGCCCTGCAATCACTGCCACACAAATGTTGGAAAGCATGGTTGATTCGCCTGAACCGACACGAGCAGAAGTATCTGATGTTGCTAATGCTGTTTGGGATGGATCAAGCGCGGTGATGCTTTCAGGTGAAACGGCAATTGGGTCAGATCCAGTAAACGTGATATCAACGATGGGAAGGATAGTTGAACGAGCTGATCAAGAATTTGACCACCGTAGCTGGGTCGGGGATTTGGCTGAAATTCGCTTAACGAATAGAGCGATGGCGGAAACTTCAATAACTGATGCGATGACTCTAGCAACCTCACGTGCGGTAGTTGAATTAGGAATAAAAACCATTGTGTGTATATCTGGTTCAGGATTCACTGTACGCTCCATGGCGCGATTTAGACCTTCGGCACGGATACTTGGTTTGAGCAGTGACGAAAGAACAGTGGGGCAGCTTTCGCTAAGTTGGGGTACCGAACCTCGTCATCTCTCGGTGGAAGGAACAATAGATGATCGCGTTATTGCTGCTTTACAGTTAGCCCGCGACAATGGTGATCTTGAAAGTGGCCAAATGGTGGCTGTTCTCGCTGGAACTAGTGATTCTTCAAGATCAACAAACGTTTTAAGGATCGAACGAGTTCCCTAAGAGCTCGACGCAAGGAAGAAATTAGTTACAGTTTGGATTTCGGTCAACCGGAACCTGAACTACTTGCCCGAAGAGAGTGCAGGAGCATGTTTCTACACAATCTGTTAACTGCCCTCGTTGTTGCCATATAGAAAAAGTTAAACCAGCAGCAATGACAAGAAGTAGAGACCGGAACACAACTTTTCGTACAAGTTTAAAAATAAACCAAGTTCCGATAACAACTATTGCAATAGCTCCTATGCTCAAACCTTTTAAAAGGTTAGGGTTGGCCCAAGTGGGCAATTCACCAACTTCAGGAATAATTGAGAGATCAATAAAATTTGGGAGCATGTTTCTATATTAGATTCATATGTGTTGTGAGTGGGATATAGGCCAAGAACTAAACTAGAAATATGACAAATAATTTCCCATTTATCGGAGTAGTTCTAAACGGTGGTCGTAGTGAACGAATGGGAGCAGATAAAGCGAATCTTGCGATTGGGGAAGAAACTCTACTTGAGTTGACAGTATCAAGGCTCAGAAAAGCATTCGCATCTTCTATATTTATTGTCGGCAAAGAAACAGTTGGATTGTTAGACGCCGAAGTAAATCAAGTAACCGACATTTGGCCCGGAGAAGGACCTCTTGGCGGCATTCTTACTGCTTTGCAATCCATCGGAGAGAGTGATGTCCCAGTTATGATTTTGGCATGCGATTTTCCAAACTTAGATGTAACGGAAATAAGAAGCCTTGTTGAGTACGCCTATGCAAATCCTGACTCTATTGTGGTCCCTTCAGTAAAGGGTCGGAAACAATGGATGCATGCATGTTGGCCTACAACAGTAGAGGAGCACCTACAGCGGTCTTTCGCACGAGGGGAGCGCGCCCCCCATCGCGCACTAGAAGGCTTAAGGGTGGTTGTTGTGGAACGATCAACAGTGGACGCCTATGTTGACATAGACACTCCAGAAGAGTTTGAAGAAGCAAAAAGCAGTTTCAAGGAACAAGATGAAAAGAAGTAAACCCAATCCTGTTTTAGAATCTTCTACAACTCGAGACTTCGACTATATAGATAATCAGGATGCCCTAGAATCTCTTATAGATGAACTCCTTTTAGAAGAGCGAATTGCAGTAGACACAGAGTTTCATAGAGAAAAAACTTATTATCCAAGTGTTGCTTTGGTTCAAATAGCACATTCAAGAGGTATCTCTTTAGTTGATCCACTAAAAGTGGAATCAAAGGCCTTTGCCAAACTACTTGATAGCGAAGTTTTGATTATTATGCATGCCGCAAGTCAAGATCTTGAGGTCTTTCAACATATTTGCGGTGTAGTTCCACGACGCCTGTTTGATACTCAGATTGCAGCTGCATTCATTGGAATGTCCACGCCTTCGTTGGCTGCTCTTTATGAAAAACAATTGGGTATTAAAGTAAAAAAAGAGAGCAGACTTACAGATTGGTTAGCTAGGCCGCTTAGTGACTCACAGCTCGAATATGCGGCAAATGATGTGCGATACCTCCTTCAAGCCTATGAGCAGATAAAAAACCAACTCGTAAGGCATGGGAGAGAAACATGGGTTGATGCGGAATGCGCACTCCTTTTGGAAAAAGAAAGAGGACGACGTGAGCCCGAACATGCATGGAAGAAAATAAAAGAAGGTCGAAACTTAAACGGTAAGGCGCTAAATAATATTCGATCACTTGCGGCTTGGCGCGAAATCAAAGCTTCAAATCTAAATATTCCTGTTCGTTATGTCTTTCCGGATTTGGCATTAGTGGGAATCGCACAACAGGAACCGACTGATATTAAATCATTTGAGAACGTACGGGGTGTTGAATCTCGCCATCTCAAAGGTCCATTCCCAGAAGAAATTTTCCTTGCTCTAAAAAATGCAAAGAAGCTAGATCCTCTGCCTAAGAAAATTAATCGAGGAAAAGATTCAGCCACTGATCTACGAGCAGGTGTAACACTTGTTTCTGCTTGGATCGCACAAGCAGCACGACAACTAGAGTTAGATCCGGCAATGCTCGGCACACGCTCAGATATAGAAGCACTAGTTCGGGGTGACTCTGACGCACGAATGGGCTCTGGATGGAGGCATGAAATAGTTGGAGAGTCAGTAAAAGAACTGTTGCAAGGAAAGGCTGCTTTAGCTTTCGATAGTGAGGGTGGTTTAGTTCTTGAGCGTAGAGAAAAAAGGTAAACTAGTAGATCAAGACTTTCAAATTTGATCGCTAAAGTATAAGAAAAGCAAGCAGTTATCAGGAGTGACGTGGTGAAAAAAGGACGGCATCGGAGATTCGAAGAAGCACGGGCGTTAAAGCGAAGCGAAGATCTAGATTTAGATTCAATTTTTGAAAGCCTCTCTTCAGATGAGGAAGAACATATCTCACCCGCACATGCAGCTTGGGCTGACGAATTTGATGATGATGAAGAAGAAGAAACGGCTTAGGCCCTAGTTAGCCTCCGGTTTCTTCAAGAATTTCGTCTAACTTGAGGATGTCTTCTTCGTAAACAACGCCAATAAACGCATTGTTTTCGTCAGTTACCGCGAGAACATCAATCTCTGACCCCTCCATTGCCGCCACAGTGTCCCTCAGAGACCACGACGGTCGTGCCACTGGTAGATCATCACGAAGGAGTTCAGAAACAGGGGTTTCATCCCATAACGAACGATCAACTTCCGATAGATCAGAGAGGCTAATCATCCCTAAATATTTATCTTTATTTACAACAGGAACTGAACGCTGTCGCCTGCCCAAAACATGCAAGTAAACAAATTCAGAAGTTGTTGCGTCTGGAGGCACGGTCAGCACATCAGTCGTCAGCGCTGAAGTGATCGGTAAGGTAAATCTTCGTTCTAAATGCCCGAGACGGATATTCTGTTGATGCTCAGCGACAGATGATTTGCCTCCCACTACCTGACTCACCGCAGCGGCTATAAGAGCGGGAACCACGAAAGAAGCACCAGTTGATTCTGCTACAAACATTACAGCAGCGATGGGGGCTTTGTATCCGGCACCTAAGAAAGCTGCTAATCCAAGTGTTGGGTATAAACCAGGGCGTTCTGCTTGCAATATTTCTCCCGTGAACTGTCCAAGGATCACTCCTTGGACCGCAAGTGGAATAAAGAGCCCACCAACACCTCCAGCCCCAAGTGTTACTACAGTGGCGGCCAGTCTCATCCCAAACAAAAGAGCAATAAGCCCTAAGCCATGGTCCGGATTGACTACCCAAGACATGGCTTCCTGTCCAGGGCCAATAGTAAGAGGAGCCTCAAAAACAAAATCTGCCCAAAGGGCAAGTAAAGCGAGAAGAACGCCACCAAGCAGAATTCTCGGTAAGAAATTTTCTGATTTGGATTGAGATTTGGCCCAACGAACTAGCCAAGCCATTGAACGCCCACCAACTCCAGCGCCGATCCCAATCACTAAAGCGCCTAGCATGTCACCAGCTTCAACGCCACTAAACATGGCAGTTAAGTCATTTGCAGTGAACCACATTTGGTCGCTATCTGCTCCAAGGCGAAATTGTGGATTATCAAGAAAAGGAATTACGGCATCGTGGCCAATTAAATTTATATAGGTGACATAGCTTGTCGCAGCAGCGAGCAAAGAGGGTAGTAACGCTTTACGATTCACGTCATCTCGATAGGGTGCTTCTAAAGCAAAAAGTACTCCAGTGGCTGGTGCTTTAAATACAGCAGCTACCCCAGCAGCAGCGCCAGCAGTGAGAAGAATCCGAACGTCCTCTCTGCGTAACCAGTTTTGAAATCGATCACGAACAGCTAAGCCAGTAACTGACCCTGCATAGATTGATGGTCCCTCTAAACCTAGAGATCCTCCAAAACCTATTGTTGCGACACCTGCAAGAAGTTTTGCAGGAAGTTCACGTATAGCGAGTCGTGGGTTTTTTTCATGAAAAGCCCTTACGAACTCATCAGAGGTTGCTGGCGTAGCTTTCCCTCCCAGATGTCGAAGAATCAAATGTGCAAGAATGAGCCCAATTCCTGGAGCTATAACAATTTGCCAGAGCGAGAGATCTTTGACGTGATCAAGAACTATGGAATCAGCAAGAGTTTCAAACCCAGCAATTAATAATGCAACTAGAAAACCAGTCACTACGGCGAGCACCAAGACCGGGGTGTCACCTCTTTTTGCAATATTTTTAAACCGATTCACTTATTATTCATAGCGCATTTCGCAAGTTAATACGCGCACTTTTAGAAAGATAATGGAAGTAATTATTTGTGGATAAAAAAGAAAGTGAGACGAGGCTCTTTCGCACAGAACTAGAATGACTAAGTGGCTGTGAACTTGTTTAAACGTCTAAATAGAAGACACCCAGATGATCTTTTATATGAAGATCTGTGTCGCGATGTCGGATCGGACAGAGTGAGTCGGGATGGGGCATCTCAGCTTCTTTACAGCAGGGATGGATCAACATTTCCAGGCGGAATTCCCGGAGTGGTTTGTTCTCCAGAAACAACGGAGCAAGTAATTAGTTGTGTGAAAGCCGCAAATATTCACAACAGATCGTTTGTGCCTCGTGGCGCTGGAACAGGATTGGCAGGAGGAGCAGTTCCGTGTGATGCTCCAATAGTTATTTCAACAACAAAAATGAATTCAATTCTTGAAATCAATCTTGAAAAACAGTTTGCATGGGTTCAACCTGGCGTAGTTAATTTAGATTTGACAAAGGCGCTAAAGGGGTCAGGTTTTCATTTTGCCCCCGACCCTTCAAGTCAACAGTCATGCACTATTGGCGGCAATGTGGCAAACAACTCGGGAGGTCCCCATTGCTTAGCGTATGGGGTAACAAACGCCCACGTGTTAGCAGTCGAAGTAGTGCTGCCGGACGGAACATTAGTGTTGCTCGGAGATGAGAACGAATACGCTTCAGGTTATGACCTTCGGGGAGCTTTCGTCGGTGGTGAAGGCACACTAGGTGTTGCTACGCGCATAGCAGTAAGACTGACACCGGATCCTCCAGCTATATGCACTTTACTTCTCGACTTTATGGATGTTGAAGACGCTGCGCAGACAGTGAGTGCAATAATTGCTTCAGGAATAGTGCCAGCAGCAATCGAGATGATGGACCAGCGCATAGTTAATGTGGTTGAGAATTTTGTAAACGTTGGTTATCCAACAGATGCGGCAGCAGTTTTAATTGTGGAAGTTGATGGACTAGAAGACGGAGTAAAGATTGAAGTAGGGAAGATAGAAAAAATAGCAGTCATGCATGGAGCTCGCTCCGTGCGAGTCGCATCTTCAGAAGAGGAGCGTGAACAGATCTGGAAAGGAAGGAAAAGTGCATTTGGTGCAGTAGCTCAAGTTAAGCCAGGCTACTACCTGCACGACACCGTTATCCCGAGAACAAAATTAGTGGATGTCCTCAAAAGCGTTTATTTAATCGCAGATAAGTATGAACTAATAGTCATGAATGTTTTTCATGCTGGTGACGGGAATCTCCATCCTCTTCTAATTTTTGATCCAGAAGAAAAAGGAATCATGGAGAGAGTTTTTTCCGCAGGAGAAGAAATTGTCCAAACTTCAATCGATGCGGGCGGGGTTTTATCAGGAGAGCATGGAATTGGACTTGAAAAAAAAGGATTCATGGAAAAATTCTTCACAAAAGATGACTTAGAAGCACAAAAACTTCTCAAAAAAGCGTTTGATCCAGATGAGCGAGCGAATCCTTTTAAAGTCTTACCAAGTGGTGCTAGCTGCAGCGAAGTCAATCATTTAAAGCAGCTACCCGATGGGACTTGGATATGAGCGACTTAGAAGAGTTTCAAAAAGAAGTAGGCATCACAGACCAAGTAGCAGTTCAAGGAGGTCGAACTCATTGGAACGTAGGTGGAAGTTTAGGGGAAGGCGTACGGGTAGTGCTCCCTCCGGTAGGAATAGATTCCTTTGATCCATCAGAAATGACTGTATCTGTGAAAGCTGGAACACAAATCGAAGATCTAAATAATGAACTATCAATTCACAGACAGGAAGTTGGATTGGAAGGAACTAGAGGATCTACGGTCGGAGGCGCCTTAGTAGTTGGGCGAGACAGCATCAGAAGAAATCGCATTGGTTCTATACGGGCAATGCTTCTGCAAGCTGAATACATAAACGCACAAGGAAAAATCATCAAAGCCGGAGGCCCGACAGTGAAGAATGTCACCGGGTACGATCTTTGTCGTTTACTAGTTGGGTCTTTAGGGACATTAGGACTAATTAGTCAAGTTATTCTGCGTACCCGCCCTCTCCCAGAAGAGAGTATTTGGTTGCAGGGCGAAGCTTCCCCTAAAAAGGTTCGCGAGGCTTGTTTCCGCCCCTCTTCTTTACTGTGGAATGGCAGAGAGGCTTTTGTTCAGTTAGAAGGGTATGGGGCAGATGTAAAATCTGAATCATCAAAATTGAAGAAACTTGGTTTTCAAGAACAAGGTAAAGAATGCCCGATAGAAATTCCTGAATTCCGACATCCAAGTGTTTCTGATATCAACCTTGAAGAGGGAGTTGTGGATGTTTACAACTCAATTTATTACTCCAGCAAAGAGCCTAAAACTTTAAAGCACACAGACGAAGTGTTGCGGTTAGGAAGACGGATGCGAGAAATGTTTGATCCGGAAGGACGCCTAAATCCAAATCGTGATCCCTATAAGGCTGGACCATGAGCACGCCACTTGGGTTAGAAGAGAATGAATTGATAGCGTGTGTTTCTTGCGGCTTATGCTTGCCGCACTGTCCGACCTATCAAGTCACACAAGATGAAAGCCGTTCTCCACGTGGCCGCATTAGCCTCATGCGAGGGGTCGAGAGTGGCTCACTTGCAATCACTAAAGAAGTGATCGACTCAATGGATACCTGTGTTCAATGCATGGGTTGCGAAACAGCGTGTCCGTCCTCAGTTCAATATGGGTCTTTAATAGAGCGCACGCGAGAAGTATTAATCAATGAGCGTAAATTAAATATTCGATTAAGAATAGGTCTTTGGATGCTATTACGGATGAAGCTCTTAATGATTGGAAGCCGTTTATTAGCCCTGATTCAAAGAAGTTACTTGCTGCCAAACAAACTTCTCCCAATTTCTTCTCGAATTCCGCTCAGTGGCGAGCGATATCGACAAGATGAAGACCCAGAAGTTATTTTTTTCACTGGATGCATTATGGACGCTTGGCTTCCTAAGATTCACAAAGCAGGACTTTCTGTTCTTGAGGCATTAGGAGTCAAGTACGTAGTCTCTGGAAGCGCAGTTGGATGTTGTGGGGCTCTTCACAACCACGCCGGACTTCGCTCTACAGCTAAAGAACAAGCAACTAAGGTGATGACGAAACTGCCTCCAGATCTCCCAATTCTCGTTGATTCAGCGGGATGCGGAGCAGCTCTCAAAGAGTATAAGGAATTGCTAAAGACAGAAGAGGCCAAAGAGTTTTCATCTCGGGTATATGACATACATGAGTGGCTCGTAAAGGATCAACGTTGGGAAGAACTATCGTCAAATGAAAAAAAGACAAGCGAGAAGGTAATTGTTCAAGATCCATGCCACCTTCGGCATGTCCAAGGTGTACACAATTCCGTGCGGGAGTTATTGGATCCATTTGTGGAATGTATTGAATTAGATGATGAAGGGCTTTGTTGTGGGGCAGGCGGAGCCTTTTCGCTGAACCAGCCTGAAATGTCAAGTGAAATAAGGGATCTTAAACTGCAATCCATTAACAGAGCTGGTGGGCACACTGTGGTCAGCGCGAATCCAGGGTGCATGATTCATCTGGAAACATCCGGGGTGGAAGTAATGCACCCAATTCAAGTAGTAGAAAAACTTATTTACAGGAGCAAAACAGATGACTGATGTATACGAGTCACTTAGGGAGAAACTTCAAATAATTTCTGATGAGATAGCAGATTTAGCGATGAGTGATATTCGCAACTCCATAGAAGAAGGCCACAAAAAAACGTCAAATATTGAAAAAAGACTCACACGAGCTCGGCGCTCAATAGAGAAAGCTATTCATCTTCTTGAAACAGAACCAGAATCAGATGAATTCATTTAGCTCCGTAATCGTTTATTTCGTCAATTAAAAGGCGCAAACGAGACTGAGATGACTGGTTATATTGAAACGTTATTCGCTCTAAGTCCAAGAAATCAGAATCTTCAATCTCCGACTCTGAAGGAGCACTACGTTCAATAGAGCCAGATGTGAGTAAATCTTCGAATGAGGAGTTAAGTGAAAACAACTCTTCATTTCCTATTGTTCGATTTGTCCGGATGACAAGACGGCCTTTTACATACCGCATCGAGTGGTAGCTTGAATAAAAGTGGCAGAGATGATCGGCAGCAGCTTGGGGATCTTTTGAGATATGTATAAGTGAAAGGTCATTTTCGCTAATCAAACCACCATCTAGAAGTTCTAATCGTACGAAATCAAGCCATCGGTCCCAATAAGTGCTGCCTGGCGGGTCTAATAGCACAACTGGTGTCAAGGGAGATTTTCCTGTTTGCATAAGCGTTAAGAGTTCAAATGCCTCATCCATGGTGCCAAATCCACCCGGTAATAAGGCGTAACCGTGAGTTTCTTTCATGAAAATCACTTTTCTGGTGAAGAAATATTTGAAGTTAATAAGTTTCGGGTCGTTAGCTATGAACTCGTTTGCGGAAGACTCAAATGGGAGCTTTATATTGATTCCAAAAGAGCGATCCTTGCCAGCGCCTTCTAAGCCAGCCGCCATAATTCCAGGTCCGGCCCCTGTCATTACCATCCAGTTTCGCTCAGCCATTGCCGCCCCAAATTCTTTGGCGCTTATGTAAGCAGGATCGCCTGCTGCAATTCGAGCGGATCCAAAAAGTGTCGCTTTTCTTTCGGTGCGGTAAGGGGCAAAAACGCTAAACGAATGTCGGAGTTCCTTCAAGGCACTATTTGTTAGTTTTAGCTCACCGCGGTTTACGTCTTCAAGTCCTAGTCGGATTCCGGAAACTAAAAGCTCGGCAATTAAATCAAGGTCTTCCGCTGGTACTTCTTTAAGTAAGTCGAGTATTTTTTTATCTATTGACTCAACGCCAGTTCGGTAGTTGCTCAAATGCATAAACCCAGATTAGAGCATTGAGCAAGTAGATGTCTTAAGCATTAGTTACCGGTATGAGAACTCGACCATCTTCTTCGCGAGTGACTTCAAGGCGTGGACTTGTATCTAAGTGTTTGTAGAGGGTTGATCTTTGAATAAGAATTCTTCCAAGCGGCTCAACTAACTCAGTGAAATCAGACTCAGAGACGATTTGTCCGTGATCTGCTCCAGCTGCTCTGGAAATGTTTTCATCTATGAGGGTCCCTCCAAGATCATTTACACCTGCTTGAAGAAGTTGCTTTACTCCTTCAAACCCGATTTTCACCCATGAGGCTTGAACGTTGTCAATTAAACCTGTGTAGGTGATGCGAGCAACAGCGTGCATTAAGAGAGTCTCTCTGAAAGTTGGACCGCGCCTAGCGTTGCGTTGCAGATAGATGGGTGCGGCCATATGCACAAAAGGTAGGCCCACGAACTCAGTGAACCCTCCGGTTTCTTTTTGTAATTCACGACAGACTAGTAGATGTTCCGCCCAATGTTCGGGGCGTTCTATTGAACCGAACATGATTGTGATGTTTGATCTAAGGCCAACTTGGTGAGCAGTGCGGTGAGCTTCAAGCCATTCCTCTGTATTGATTTTGTCTGAACACAGTTCTTCTCGAACTTCGTCAGACAGTATCTCTGCAGCAGTTCCGGGTAATGTTTTTAGTCCTGCGTCACGGATACGTTCGAGGTATTTTTTCAGGGGTTCGCCTAATCTTGCTGCCCCTTCAGTTACTTCTAAAGCAGTGAAACCATGAATATGAATATCAGGAACAGCCTCTTTCACTGCTTTTGTTACTTCTATATAGTAATCCCCGTCAAAATCAGGATGGATTCCTCCTTGAAGACATACTTCAGTTGCTCCCATCCGGGCAGCATCTGCAGTTCTTTGGGCTATTTCATCCATTTCAAGGAGGTAAGGGTTGCCCCGAAGGTTCAATGAAAGGGGACCTTTTGAAAAACCACAAAACTTACACTTATAGGTGCAGACATTTGTGTAGTTGATGTTACGGTTTGCAACCCATGTCACAGCTTCTCCAACTGTTAACCGCCTAAGTTCGTCGGCTACTTCTGCGACCGCGGCCACTTCACGGCCGCGGGCCGAAAATAAGGAAACAATTTCCTCTTTCCCTACTTCTTGTCCATCCACTACTCCGTCAAGCACTTCACGCAGTTGACCTGAGACACGTGAAGGTCCGGGCACTAGGAGAGGGGGAGAGAAGGGGGCACCTGAATACCAAGTAGAAGAAGCTGGTGCTTCTACCGCTAGATCCTCTTTTAGATCATCTTTAGATTTCGGAGCGAAGAAAGGTCCGGGATCGTTTCTGGCCAGACCGTGGCTGTCGGATCGATCCATTATGGAGAAATGAAGATCTTGGTCAAACCAGCGCTCAGGATTAACAACAAATTCAGGGTGAGCGGTGAGACGGGGAGCGAGTTCAAACCCTCTTTCTTCAGTAAAACAACGCAATTTTTCAAGAGAAGGCCAAGGTCTTTCAGGGTTCACGAAGTCTGCTGTTATCGGTGAAACTCCACCCCAATCATCAACTCCGGCGTCGATTAATTGTTCAAAATCATCAGAAAGATTAGGTGGTGCTTGGATGTGTATATCAAGTGGCAGAATCACCCGAGCTAACGCTATTGCATCAAGGTAGGTGTCTATAGGGCAAGCAGGGGAGCGATGCATCGCAGTCCCAGGCTTAGGAAGGAAATTTTGGACAATGACTTCCTGTACGTGTCCGTGGCGGAGATGTGATTCGGCGATTGCTTGAAGAGCTTCAATACGGTCTGAGCGATTTTCTCCGATTCCAACAAGAATTCCAGTCGTGAATGGTATAGAGAGTTCTCCAGCTGCCTCCAAAGTTTGCAATCTCCGCTCCGGCTCTTTGTCTGGGGCGCCACGGTGGCAGTCAAGCTCAGCGAGGGACTCGATTAGCATGCCCTGAGATGGGGCTACAGAACGTAGTCGTTCAAGCTCAGAACTTTCTAACGCTCCAGCGTTTGTATGCGGAAGTAGGCCAGTCTCCTCTAAAACTAATCCAGCCATTTTTTCTAAATAATCAACAGTGGAAGTGCACCCGTTTTGTTCCAGCCATTCAACTGCAGACGGGTAACGTAATTCTGGTTTTTCACCTAACGTAAATAGCGCTTCATGGCATCCAACAGAAGCACCTTTAAATGCAATATCTAAAACTTGATCTGGACTTAGGTAGGGGGACTCCAATCGTGCTGGCGGTTGAGCAAATGTGCAATATCCGCATTTATCTCTACAAAGCATCGTAAGAGGGATGAATACTTTTGGGCTGTAGGTGATGAGATTACCGAAAGCTTCGTGCCGCAATTTCCTAGCTTCAGCTAAGAGTTCGTTGCCTTCAGGAAAAGATTTCATTGGTTTACCTTCCGACTGTTCCTACTTGGCTGCGGATTTTTTTTGCTGGAACAGTTTCTGAACATGATGGGCAATTCACGGAATGCTCAAGCGGGGTATTGCATTCTTGATGAACTAGAACTGTAGGAGGCCCTTCGGTGATACACCAAGTGTCACCCCAATGCATTAAAGCAACCAGAGACGGAGATAGATCCAGACCCTTTGAAGTTAAACGGTACTCATATCGAGTCGGTCTTTCTTGGTAGGGGACTCGAATGACGATGCTGTGGGAAATTAACTTGTTGAGCCTATTGCTGAGCAGATTTCTCGCAATGCCAAGATCTTTTTGTAAATCTTCGAAACGTCGGACGCCCTTAAAGAGATCACGCAGGATCAACAGAGTCCAGCGGTCGCCTATCGCATCAAGGGTCGCGGCAATTGAACAGTCAAACTTTCTTGAATCAACCTGTACTGTGTCAACCATTGAGACACTTTATCAGTAAGTAGCAAAATAAAACTTACTCGGCAAAATTACTAAGAGAAGCAGCTTTTGACGACAGATTCTCAATCAAGTTCTCAAAGGAGTTGATGAAGGAAGTAATCCCTTCTTCTTCAAGTACCGAACCAACATCTTCAAAATCAACACCAAGGTTTGTTAGTTCGCTAAGAACCTCTTCTGCTTTTTCTGGATCTGCATCTAAAGTTCGGGCAACGGTTCCGTAGGCTTCAAATTCTTCAATGGTCGCATTTGGCAGAGTATTCACAGTGTTTGGGCCGATAAGCGTGTCCACATAGAGCGTGGCGGGGTACTCAGGGTTTTTTGTCGACGTTGATGCCCAGAGAGGCCGTTGGACATTGGCGCCACGTGCTGATAGGGCTTCCCACCGTGATCCAGAGAAAGTCTCCTTGAATATGCCATAAGCTTTTTGACCTAGAGCGACCGCGGCTTTTCCTTTTAGCTCTTGAGACCGTTCGCTATCAAGCACATCTAGCCTTTTATCCACCTCAGTGTCTGTCCGACTGATAAAGAAAGATGCGACAGAAGTGATAGCAGAAAGATCACCAGAACATTTTTCAAGACCGGAAAGGTAAGCCTCCATTACTTCTTCGTATCTAGAAAGAGAAAAAATAAGAGTGACATTCACGCTTCTTCCTTCAGAAATCATTGTTTCAACGGCAGGAAGGCTCTCTCTTGTGGCAGGTATCTTAATAAGAGCATTGGGTTTGTTTATTTCTTGATGCAACGATCTTGCCGCATGAATTGTTCCGATAGAGTCGCGAGCCAGTCGTGGGTCTACCTCAACGGAAACATAGCCATCTGCACCGTTTGATTCATCGTAGGTGGGCCGAAGGACTTCAAGTGCTCCATGGATATCCGAAAGAACGAGATCCCAATAACACTCCGTTATGTTTTTGCCCGTTGAAAGGAGTTCTTTCAACTGGGCATCGTAATCATCGGTCTCAGTCATTGACTTCTCAAAAATGGAAGGATTAGAAGTCACGCCCCGTATTCCCTTAGATACCCAATCTTGCAGTTCACCTGAATGGAGCCACCCTCGCTTTAAATTGTCCATCCATGGACTCTGACCTTCTTCTCGAAACAGGTCGTTTAATCGAGTCACGACTAAGTCACCTCTTAGTTAACTCTTCTGCGGCTGCCAAAACAGCCTCTGGAGTGATACCGAGATTTTCCATGACAGTTTCTCCAGGTGCAGAAGCTCCAAATCGATCGATGCCGATTTGGACATCAGACCATTGATGCCATCCAAACGTGCTACCCGCTTCAATGGAAATAACCGGGACGCCTTCGGGGAGAACGCTAGATCTGTACTCCGCATCTTGATTTTCAAACAGTTGCATGCAGGGCATTGATATCACTCGGACGTTCACTCCCCGCTCTTTAATTAATTCAGCTGCTTCAAGAGCAACGCTTACTTCACTCCCGGTCCCAATTATGACGAGTTCAGGAGAAAGGTCTTCACCAGAAAGAACATAGGCACCTTTGGCAACTTTGTTGATATCGCCAGTCCCATCTAGAACCGGTACATCCTGGCGTGTGAGTATCAATCCAGTTGGCCCAGAGTGGTTTATGGCAAGAACCCAAGCGGCGGCTGTCTCATTCGCATCGGCAGGACGAAGCAACTGTAGATTTGGCATAGACCGCAAGGAAGAAAGATGTTCTACCGGTTGATGTGTGGGTCCATCTTCCCCAACACCCACGGAGTCGTGACTCCATATGAAAATATTTTTTGCACCACTAAGAGCGGCAAGTCGAACTGATGCCCGCATGTAGTCAGCAAAGACAAAGAAAGTTCCGTTAACGGGGATGAAACCACCATGGAGCG
Organism: Acidimicrobiales bacterium AG-410-I20; assembly: GCA_949538625.1. Taxonomy (GTDB): domain Bacteria; phylum Actinomycetota; class Acidimicrobiia; order Acidimicrobiales; family MedAcidi-G1; genus MedAcidi-G2B. Next base: position 67,906 of record CATISD010000115.1, on the reverse strand, counting down.
CAATTCCGTTGGAGATTCCCCCCATGGCATGCTCTCTTACTCCAAAGTAGATTTGTCGCCCTTCTGGACACTCCGCACTTTGAACTCCAAACCCGTCTAAAGAAGTGCCAGTGTTCCCAGTTAAGTCAGCGCCACCGCCTATAAGGCCAGGAATAAATTCGGAGAGGGTCTGAAAACAAATATTTGACGCTTTTCTAGTAGCGACCGATTCTCCGGCTTCCCAACTTGGGACGTGTTCTTTCCAGTCCTGTAAACCAGTTCCCGCCTGAGATACCTCCCAAGATTCCAAATTGATTGAAGTATTTTTCAAAGATTCAACCCACTCATCTCGGGCAGATGCTCCTCTTCTTCCCGCAGTGCGATAAAAATCTAAAACTTCTTGCGGGCAGTAAAAAGTTTCATTTTCTGGAAGCCCCATCTTCTTCTTAGTATCTGCAATTTTGTCGTCTTTTAAGGAGTAACCATGCACATCAGCAGTGTCAACATCAGGAGATGGTGTGCCGATATGAGTACGAAGAATAATAAGTGAAGGTCTCTCAACATCGGATTTCGCCTGATGAAAAGCATTCTCAATAGCATCTAGATCTTCACTAGCTTCTCCTAGATCAATCACATGCCATCCGTATGCCTCAAAACGCTTTACCGCATCATCGGAAAGAGCTAATTCTGTCGGACCGTCAATGGAAATATGGTTATCGTCGTAAACCCCAATAAGCCGACCTAGTTTTTGATGTCCAGCGAAAGAAGCGGATTCATGACTTATTCCTTCTGCAAGGTCTCCATCACCGCAAAAGAAGTAGGTGTAATGGCTACAGGCATCTTCGCCAAATCTTGCCCTGAGGTTACGCTCGGCCACAGCCATCCCGACAGCGTTAGCAACTCCTTGACCTAAGGGCCCCGTAGTTACCTCAACTCCAGAAGTATGTCCAGCTTCTGGGTGACCAGGAGTTAGAGATCCCCACTGACGGAAATCCTTTAGATCATCCAATGTCAAGTCATATCCAGTCAGGTACAGCATTGAATAAAGAAGAATGGAAGCATGACCAGCAGAAAGAATGAACCGGTCACGATTAGGCCATGAAGGGTCCGAAGAGTCGTAACTCAAGATACGGGTCCACAGGACATGCGCAAGCGGAGCAAGAGCCATTGCGGTACCTTGGTGGCCCGATCGAGCAGCATGAGGGGCATCCATACTGATACCTCTTATTACTTTGATTGCGAGGTCTTCTATTTCACTAGTAGTCATAAAATATTTCTGAAATAAATGTACTGAAGGTCACATTATCGGAGAGAAGCACAAGAGTGGGTAATCATTTTGAACTGCATCACACAGACCTTACTGTTCATCTAATATGTATTAAGTGATTCGTAGATTAATTTTTCCACTTGTGCTTGCAATATTGGCAATCGGCCTGTTCATGCAATCAAAAGCGGCAGACAAAGATGCTGATCGTCCAGCACTCGTTGCGTCAGAACCTGCTCCTTCTCGGCTCTCAACTCCATTGCTGTCTGCGCGACGTTTACCGGAGCAATTGCAAACTCCAGAAGCGAATCGACGATTAGTGGCAAGTCTTGATGAAATAGTTGGTGGACTTCCAGAGCAAAGTTGTTTTACGGTAGTTGAAGGCGGTGAAATTCGTTACGAACATCGTTCCTCTTCTGCGTTGATACCTGCAAGCACTCAGAAATTGATAACTGCAGTAGCAGCATTGGAAGAGTTCGGAACTGACTACACTTTCAAAACTCAAGTATTCGCACAAAGTGAATCCAGCGACGGAGTGATTGATGGAAATGTATGGCTAGTTGGTGGGGGAGACCCTCTTTTAATGACGTCTGATTATGCAGAAAGGTATCTTGATGTTTTCCCCTATACGGATCTTGAGGACCTAGCGGAGCAACTAATTGAGGGTGGAATCAACACAATTACGGGAGCGGTAATAGGTGATGAGACTTATTTCAATCAAATACGTTGGGTCGAGTCTTGGCCAGAGCGGTTTCGAGCCGGAGCTCAAAACCAAACAGGGCCTTTAAGTGCGCTTTCCGTGAATGATGGTTTTGTGAACTGGGATGCAGAGAATACAGCGAATTCCTTAAATATTCCGGCTGCGGAACCTGCGCAGTTCGCAGCGGCACTGTTTGATGATTTGTTAGAAGAAAGAGCAGTGCGAATTTTTCAAAGCGCATACGCTGATGAACTTCCAATAGACGCAATCATCAAATTAGGAGAAGTGGAGTCTCCTCCAGTATCTGAGCTCGTAAAACAGATGCTCCAGACTAGTGATAACACCACAGCAGAAATCCTTGTCAAAGCCTTAGGTGCTCACTCAGGAAGTGATGGTTCGACAAATTCTGGACGTCAAGTCATAGAAGAAATAGTTGCTTCTTTGGCGACTGATGCAAGTTCATTAGCGGTTTTTGACGGTTCTGGATTAGATCCTGCGAATAGGGTCTCTTGCTCCACGTTGGTTGAATTGCTCCAAGACGAGAAATTTTCAAGTGATTTACGTACAGGTCTCGCCGTAGCTGGAGAGTCCGGAACACTACGGAACAGACTTGTCGGGTCCTCTGCAGAAGGGCGCTTATTTGGGAAAACAGGAACGTTGAATGATGTAAAAAGTCTGGCGGGGATTGTCTATACATTAGAAGATAGAACACTCACCTTTGCTCTGATTTCAAATGCAGACCCAATGCCATCAGATGTATTGGAAGTGCATGATCAACTCATTCTAGATTTGGTTGCTTACCCAACCGGTCCGCCTCTTAGTCTTCTAGTTCCAATCCCTGTTGTAGTAACTAACTGAACGCGATAAGTATAAGTAAAGGAAAGGTCAACTTATGCGAGTAGCAGCAGTTCAAGATTCCCCGGTTTATTTGAATCGGGCAGCAACTCTAGATCTTGTCAAAGAAAGAATAATTGAAGCAGGTTCGGGCGGTGCAGATTTAATTGCGTTTCCGGAAGTTTTTGTATCTGGTTACCCAGTTTGGATAGATGTTACAGATGCCTCTGCTTGGGAAAAATACGACCAACAAGAAGCATTCGCTCGTTATCTTGAAGAGTCTGTAGATTTGGGAAGTCCAGAGTTTCTTGAAGTTGTCGAAACAGTAAAAAACTCTGGTGCGTTTACTTATTTGGGTGTAGTTGAGAGAGCAGTTTCCGGCGGATCTGTTTATTGCTCCTTAGTGGCTATAGATCCCACATTAGGAATTGTGGGTGTACACCGAAAACTCAAACCAACTTATGGCGAGCGCCTTGTTTGGGCAGATGGAGATGGGGCAGGCCTGGTGGCCCACGAACATAACGGTGTTCGATTGACTGGCCTCAATTGTTGGGAGAACTGGATGCCTTTAGCGCGTACCGCAATGTATGAGACCGGTTCACAAATTCATTTCGCTGCTTGGCCCGGCTCCGTTGGGTTAACCGAAGACATAACCCGATTTATAGCTAAAGAAGGACGCCTATTCGTTGTGAGCGTTGGAGCAATTTATGACGCAGCAATGGTTCCTGATGACTTTCCACTTCTAGGCCAACTTGGAGAACAAGATAAGTACCACAATGGCGGCACCTGCATAGCTGGACCAGATGGTAAGTGGATCGTAGAACCAAACCGTGGCGAAAAAGGCATCATCTGGGCTGACTTAGACTTGAGTGAAGTATCTCGACAGCGACAAAACTTTGATCCAACAGGCCATTACAGCCGCCCAGACGTTCTGCGTCTTCACATAGACCGGGAACGGCTAGCTCCTTAACTTCGGACCTTGCATTCGTAAGTTAGTAGCACGCGATCCTTCCAGATAGCGTAGATGTACCATGAAAGAGAAAAATGCAAACGATGACGTCGTTACACTATTTCAAAGTTATTTACGGCAGGAACTAGTAGACCCACTTCGCACTGTCGGGCGTTTTCTCGCCTATGGCATCGTTGGATCATTATTGATAGGTTCTGGACTCGTTCTTCTGGCTGTTGGGACACTTAGAGGAATACAAGCAACCGAAGTTTTTGAAAACTGGTGGTCATGGGTGCCGTATCTCCTTTCAGCAGCAGCATTAGTAGCTGTTTCAATAATCACTCTCCGGCAAATCAAAGAAAAATAAAGTTATATGGCATACAGAATTACTCAAGAAGATCTTGAAAAAAGTTTGGGCGAAATCTTAGGGGAAGCTGAAAATCGTATACCTGGCGGTAGAAACTCGATTTTCGCTGGAATCGCTGTAGTTGCTGGAGTAGCGCTAACAGTTGCATATTTTCTTGGCCGTCGAGTCGGACGCCTCAACTCGACGACAGTAGAGATTCGCCGGATATAAATATGCCGTTCTCCTCTAGCAAACTTTTACGTAAAAGCTTATTTAAAGGCCTATTTGGGGGACACCGAGGCTGGCGAATAGCTCTTGCACTACTTGTTATTGGAAGATTGCTAATGAAGGCTGTGAAAAAGGGGCCAGGAGTAGTAGTGCATCGTGAGAAAATTCCAGAAGGCGGAGCATTAGAAATACGGCACTCAAAAGCGGCAGAAGAGAAGTTGTCGGAAAATGAGTGAAAGAGACTTCACGGAAGGCGATCAAGTTTTACTCATCGATGCTAAAAAAAGACGTTATTTAGTAGAACTTAAAAAAGGCGGAGAGTTTCATACCCATACGGGTGTGGTTTCACACGACGAAATTATTGGTATGGCTGACGGAACAAGTGTGCGCTCTAACCGCGGTGGAATATTCTCTGTAGTCCATCCAACAATGTCAGACTTTATTTTGAAGATGCCGCGTGGAGCTCAAGTAATATACCCGAAAGATCTCGGTCCAATCCTTATGCTCGCTGACCTGTTTCCCGGTGCAAGGGTTTTTGAATCTGGAATTGGATCTGGCGCTCTTTCTATGACCATGCTTCGAGCTGGAGCGGATGTTACCGGATATGAAATACGAGAAGACTTCGCAGAAAGAGCTAGGAAAAATATCAGAGATGCGCTTGGAGAAGAAGCTTTAGAGCGCTATCACATTTCTATAAATGACGTTTACGAAGGAATAGAGGAGAAAGATTTTGACCGCATGGTTCTTGACTTGCCCGAACCATGGAATGTGGTTCCACACGCAAAAGAATCTCTTCGTTCCGGAGGTATCATCCTCGCCTACACTCCTAGCATCATCCAAGCAGCAAAATTTAAAGACGCCCTTGAGGAAAATAATTTTGCACTAATAGAGACTATTGAAGTATTAAATAGGTCTTGGCATATAGAAGGTCCTGCAGTCAGACCTGATCACAGAATGGTGGCTCATACAGCGTTCCTCACTCATGCGAGATTATTAAGTACGTGAAAGAAGCAGTATCGGCGTTAGTGATAGTCGTAATTGTGGTTACAGCTACGCTTTTGATGCCCAACTCAAGTAATGATAAGAATTCAGACGACCAACTGGGAAACTATGGGCAAGTAGAGACTTCAGTTCCTGACATCAAAGAGTTCAATACGGAAATAATTAACCAAGTGAAGACTTCCACAGTTGCAATTAAAGGAAGTGATTGCCCTAGGTTCCAATTTGGTTCAGGATTCTCGCTAAAGAATGGAGTGGTGGTAACCAGCGCTCATGTAGTAGCAGGAATCAGAAATCCTCTTGTTACCGTAAATGAATCTCCAGAAGAGATTGAAGCGATTGTAATTGCTTTTGACCCTGTTCGTGATCTAGCAATTCTTGATATCGGCTCACATGAAATGCCTGGACTAGAACTGTCCAGCGTTAGAGATGGAGAAAATGTAGCGCTCATAGGACATGATAAAAATGGGGAGTCAGAATGGCGACCGGGTCAAGTGTCGCAACATATAAGAGCCACGGGATCGGACATATATGGAGAACCTGGTTCAGGGCGAGACGCGTTAGTACTTGCAATGGATGTAGATCCTGGCCACTCTGGCTCACCAGTGATTAACAACTCGGGGGAAGTTGTAGGGGTGGCCTTCTCTTCTGTTAAAGGCGGTGCCCCAACTGCATACGCTGTTCAAACTAATGAACTAAACAACTTGATTGGTGAATTGCTAGAGAATCCAGAAGCAATTTTCACAGAATGTCGCTAAGAAGTCGCAGGGCAGAAAACTAAAAGGACCGCCTTTAAGGCGGTCCTTTAACTTAATTAAAATTTCTGAAAACTAAATCAAATCAGTCAACTTCAATGAAGATGCATTCACCCGGGCACTCTTCAGCAGATTCAATTGTTGCTTCTATTTGGTCTTCAGGAACAGGGGCGACTGCATCTGCTCCACCCGGATCGCTTAAGATCTTGTCTCCATCTTTCACATAAGCCAAACCATCATCAAGCATGGCAAATACGCTTGGCGCTATCTCTTCGCAGAGTCCATCGCCTGTGCAAAGATCTTGGTCTATCCATACTTTCAAAGACATTAGAGTCCCTCCATCTCCAAAATAAAAGTTATACAACTTTTCTTTTATTAATAATACATAATTCTTTGGCAAAGTTGTGCGGCTTAATCGTTACATTTGTCACTAACTGCGGTAAGGTCACGGCTCAATGGTTATTTAGTATCTGGAGGAACCTTGGCTTCTGAGGAAGAAAATTCAGAATTGGAGCGAATTCAAGAAGAAGTCGCTGATTTAAGACGACGACTTGTTGATGCTCCTGTGCAAATTCATGACCTTGAAACCGAACTTCGTGAAACAAAAAAAGAAGTTCGCGACGCTATAGATCGAAATCAGAAACTGGACGACGCACTAGAGATGACACGTCAACGCGTATCTGACTTACGTGAAGAAATCGAACAGTTGTCAAAACCGCCATCCCCTTACGGAACGGTTGTTGGAATTAATGAAGATGGCAGCATTGATGTGCAATCTTCTGGTAAAAAAATGCGAGTAACCGTATCTCCTGAAGTGGGTAGTGACCTCGGCATCGGGCAAGAAGTTGTCCTTAATGAGGCGATGAACGTTGTTATGGCAAGAAAGCCGCATTTTCTAGGAGAAGTAGCAACAGTTAAAGAAGTTCTCTCCGATAGTGAGCGAGCTGTAGTTGTCGCTAATAACGGTGAAGAACGAGTTGTTGAACTAGCAGGAGACCTAATAGGAAAAGACAGCCCTCGCCTAAGAAGCGGAGATTCAGTGATGCTTGATTCGAGGTCCGGACTCTTGCTTGAAAGGTTGCCGCGTCCAGAAGTTGAAACATTATTGTTGGAGGATGTCCCAGACGTAACTTATGAAGACGTAGGGGGTCTGGATCTACAAATCGAAAAAATAGTTGACGCTGTTGAATTGCCGTTTCTCCATAAGCAGTTATTTTCAGAGTACTCTCTGCCCGCCCCAAAAGGTATTTTGCTTTATGGGCCCCCTGGATGCGGGAAAACATTAATTGCCAAAGCAGTCGCCAACTCTTTAGCCCGTAAGGTTGCTGAGGTATCTGGAGAAAAGAATGCCCCAAGTTACTTCTTGAATATTAAAGGGCCAGAACTCTTGAATATGTATGTTGGGGAGACTGAGCGTCAAATCAGATTAATTTTTGAAAGGGCACGGGAGAAATCTGAACAGGGCTGGCCTGTAATTGTTTTCTTTGATGAAATGGAATCCTTATTTAGAACCCGCGGCACCGGAATTAGTTCAGATATAGAGTCAACTATTGTTCCTCAATTACTCGCAGAGATCGATGGGGTTGAAGCATTAAATAATGTGATTGTTATAGGGGCTTCAAATCGTGAAGACCTTATTGATCCAGCCATTCTAAGACCGGGCCGCTTGGACGTTAAAATCCGAATTGACCGACCAGATGCAACGGCAGCAGCAAAAATTTTCTCACGATACCTCGTGCCTGAATTACCAATTGACTCCGAGCTCATCACAACTCTTGGCGGCGGAGACCGCAACAAAGCCGCGCTCGCGATGATTGATGAAACTGTGGAAGCAATGTATAGCGATAAAGAGAGTAATCGTTTCTTAGAGGTCACTTATCAAAATGGCGACAAAGAAGTACTTTTCTTTCGGGACTTTGCTTCAGGAGCAATGGTGGAGAACATAGTCCGACGAGCTAAAACTCTTGCCATTAAACGCCAACTCGCAGGCGGGAGAGAGGGCATTCATACTGATGATCTAATTCGCTCCGTTCGACAAGAGTTCCGCGAACATGAAGACCTTCCAAATACAACAAATCCTGATGACTGGGCGAAGGTATCTGGAAAGAAAGGCGAACGAATAATCTATGTTCGAACGCTTGTGAGTAGCGATGAAGATGAGACCGGTGGAAGGTCTATCGACGGAGTAGCTACTGGCCAATATCTCTGACGCCACTTACCTCTCCGTTGACATTAAGGTCAGTTCGGTGAATGTGAAGAAGACCTTTGGGATAGAAACAGAGTATGGAATTATCCATAAGGGAATCACAGATCCAAATCCAATCATTGCATCTTCTCTCTTAATCAACGCCTACTTGCATGTTCATTCATCCGCAGATAGAGGTCCAAGTGCACCGCGACCGGGATGGGATTTCATTCATGAAACACCAGACAAGGATCTCCGCGGCTTTGACTCACCAGAATCCATAGCCCCAGAGATAGAAGCACACATGGTAAATGCCGTATTAACTAACGGGTCAAGATATTACGTAGACCATGCACATCCAGAATTAAGTTCCCCAGAATGCGCAGACCCGCTATCAGTCGTTAAATATGATTGCGCCGCAGATCAAATTCTAATTTCTTCCATGGAGGCGGCAAAAGAAATCCTTCCACCTGGGCAAGAACTAGTCGTTTACAAAAATAACTCTGATGGTAAAGGGAACAGTTATGGATGTCATGAAAACTATCTGGTAAACAGGGGCACGTCGTTTGACCGCATAACTGATCATGCAACTACTCACTTCATCACCCGACAAATATTCACCGGGGCAGGAAAAGTTGGATGTGAAATCCCAGGCCACAGTAGAAGCGATGTCTCATTTCAGATAACACAACGAGCGGATTTTTTTGAAGAGCCGATAGGGCTGGAAACAACACTAAAGAGACCCATTATTAACACTCGTGATGAGCCACATGCTGACCCAGCAAAGTATCGAAGACTACATGTAATTGTTGGAGACGCAAATTTATGCCAAGTCGCAACTTTTCTCAAAGTAGGCACGACAGCAATTGTTCTAAGCATGATTGAAGCCGAAGTGCTAAATAAAACAATCCGATTCAAGGATCCGGTGCATTCGCTTCAACAAGTTTCTTTTGACCTGCAATTAAAAACCCCATTAGAACTTATCGATGGTTCCACAAGTACTGCTTTAGAAATTCAATGGTGGTTGTACGGCCAAGCTAAAGAGTATGTTGACAAGTTCGGAACAGAAAATATAGGAGGAGAATCTGCAAAACTGGTGCTCCATTGGTGGGAAAAAGTGCTTACCAGCCTTGATTCTCCAAACAATTTGGAATCACTTGTAGGGGTTCTCGACTGGGTCACGAAGAAGCACATATTGGACGGATTCCAAGAACGAAAGAAGATTAATTCAACAGATCCACAACTCGCAGCAATAGATCTTCAATACCACGATCTGCGCCCGCATAAGTCACTGTTCAAAAAGGTTAATCAGGAAATTTTGATTCCAGAAACAGAAAGTAATTTCGCCGTAAAGAACCCACCGGAAGACACCAGGGCATATTTCAGAGGAAAGTGCTTAACGAAATGGCCAGAAGATATTGTCAGTGCCAATTGGGACTCATTAGTCTTTGATTCCGGCGAGAAGAATCTGCAAAGAGTTCCGATGTTGGAGCCATTGAGAGGAACACGACAACAAACTGAAGAGCTACTAGAAACTTCAAATTCAGTTGCAGAATTGCTAGAAAGACTAGAAGAAAACAAAAGGGATGATTAGATTCTTTTAAAAGGAAAAAAATGGCAGAACAAGAAAAGCGACATAGAAATCCTTCGGAAGAACCGGAGACCTTAGAAGACACCGGCAGCATGCCCCAGGCTTCGAAAAAAAGCGAGCATATAAAAAGTGAACTAGACGATCTCTTAGATGAAATTGATGAAGTTCTTGAAGCAAATGCAGAAGAGTTCGTGAAAAGTTACATTCAGAAAGGCGGGGAGTAGCAATGCATATTAGAGAGGTATCCTCTTAGTCGTGACACTTCCGCGCTTTTCCCCAGAATCCGATCCGGGACCAGATTTCCTAGCACTCCTAGGGGAACTTAATCGGCTACCCAATTGGGATACTTCTGCTATTGACCCTTCCAAAATTATGCATGGAACAACAGTCGTAGCAATACAAACAGTAGATGGAGTAGTGATGGCAGGTGACCGAAGGGCCACTTCTGGGCACCTGATAAGCCACCGAACTATAGAGAAGGTTTTTCCAGCTGATGAACATTCTGGTGTCGCTATTGCCGGAGCAGCAGGTCCCGCAATGGAAATGGTGCGGTTGTTTCAATTACAAATAGAACATTACGAGAAAGTTGAAGGAAGGCCACTAAGTCTGGAAGGAAAAGCGAATCAGCTAAGCCAAATGCTTCGGAATAATCTTCCTGCCGCACTACAAGGTTTAGGTGTCGTGCCCATTTTCGCTGGCTTTGATGAAAAACTCAAAAAAGGAAGACTTTTTGAGTTTGACATTACTGGTGGCCGCTATGAAGAAAGAGATTTTGCGGCATCTGGATCTGGCAGCCTCCATGCAAGTACAGTTCTAAAACTCAGACACAACGGGAAGTTGTCATCTAGCGAAGGCATAGATCTTGCAATAGAGGCATTGTTTCATGCAGCAGACGAAGATAGCGCTACTGGTGGACCTGATCCGATACGTGGCATATACCCCGTAGTTGCAGTAATTGATTCAAATGGTTTCACTCGTATTGAGGACGAAGAGTTAGAGAGCCGAACCAACGTCCTAATTGAAGAAGTTACTGGTGGACAGTCATGAACATGCCAATGTATGTTTCGCCAGAACAGTTAATGAAAGATCGGGCAGATTATGCCCGAAAAGGAATCACCCGGGGTCGAGCTGCAATAGTCTCTGTTTACGCAGACGGCGTTTTATTATGTGCAGAAAATCCCTCTAACACTCTACGAAAAATCGGTGAAATATATGACCGTATCGGCTTCATAGGAGTAGGCAAATATAACGAATTTGATCAATTGCGTGTAGCAGGAGTACGTCATGCCGATCTAAAGGGGTATTCATTTAGCCGAGATGATGTTGATGCGCGATGGCTAGCAAATCAATATGCACAGACTCTCGGACAATATTTCACTCATGAAATGAAACCTTTAGAAGTTGAAATAGCAATAGCTGAAATCCATGAAGGAAATGGTAAAGATCAGATATTTCATTTACTTTATGATGGAACGGTAATGGACACCGGAACCTTCGTAGTTATTGGTGGGGAGACCGAGACAGTGAAAGCCCGACTTGAAGAGTCTTGGGCTTCAGACCAGCCATTAAATGTGATTCTAAATCAAGCGGTAAAGGCGCTGGCTGGACCAGATCGTTCCTTAACGGCAAATGATTTAGAGGTGGCAGTTCTGAATCGTGGCAATGGACGTCGAACATTTCGCCGTATAGAAAGTGAAGCGCTCGACGATCTTCTAAGCGAAAATTAGTTGACGTGGATCGCCGAATCTACGGCATTGAGACAGAATTCGGTGTTACTTGCACTCAGGGCGGGCAACGTCGATTAAGCCCAGATGAAGTTGCAAGGTATCTCTTCAGAAGAATCCAAAATTGGGGAAGAAGTTCTAATGTCTTTCTACCTAATGGAGCGCGACTTTATCTAGACGTTGGATCTCATCCCGAATATGCGACCCCTGAATGTGATTCTGTTTCTGAAGTAATTACTCATGAAAAGGCTGGGGAGCGCATAGTTGAAGAACTCATGGTAGGGGCGCAAGAAAGACTCCAAGAGGAGGGAATAGAAGGTGAGATCCACATCTACAAAAACAACACAGATTCTGCAGGTAATTCATACGGCAGTCACGAGAATTACTTAACAGTAAGGGACGACGACACCTCGATGATAGGTGAAACATTGATTCCATATTTGGTGAGTCGGCAAATATGGTCTGGTGCCGGAAAAGTTCTCCAAACGGCACGTGGAGCTATGTATTGCATTAGTCAACGAGCGGACCATGTTTGGGAAGACTTTTCTAGCGCAACTACACGATCACGGCCAATAATAAACTCTCGTGACGAACCACATTCAGATGCGAACCTCTACCGACGGCTTCACGTCATAGTAGGGGATTCAAATATGAGCGAATATGCAAGCTTTTTGAAAGTAGCGACATGTGGACTGCTTCTACGAATGATTGAGGAAAGTGGAACAATTCTCCGCGATATGACATTGGAAAACCCAATACGCGCCATAAGAGAAATTAGTCATGATGTAACTTGTCAACGCACAGTCCGTCTTGCTAACGGCAGGGAAATGCGCGCATTGGATATCCAGCGAGAATTTTATGACAGGGCCGTGAGATTCTCGGACCATCACGAGATGTCAGTTGAAGAGAAACTTGCTTTAGAGATGTGGGAGCATTGCCTGACCGCCATTGAAGATGACCCACTAACCCTAAGTCGTGAGTGTGATTGGGTGGCTAAATACCTTTTAATTGAGGGGTATCGCGAGAGGCATAATCTGCCATTAGCCGACCCTCGCCTGGCATTAATTGACCTTCAATACCATGAAATCCGGAAAGACACGAGCTTATTCTATTTGTTGGAAAGCCGGGGACAAATGGAGCGAGTGATTAACGATGATGATATACAAAAAGCGATCACACAACCTCCACAAACTACTCGTGCACGCCTGCGAGGCGAATTCATAAAGCACGCACGAGAAAAAAATCGTGATTACACAGTTGATTGGGTTCATCTAAAATTGAATGATCATCCTCAACAGCGCAGCGTCCTTTGTAAAGACCCGTTCAAATACGTTGATGAGAGGGTTGAGAAGTTGATCGAGACTCTATGAAAGATCATAAAGAATAAAGATGTCTAAATTAGAGCGCCTACTTAATTTGATAGCGGCGATGGTTGAAGCGACCCGTCCGATCACTCGTGACGAAATCAAGGCAAAACTCCCAGAGGGAACTTACTCAGATAATAAAGAAAGTTTCCGGAGAACCTTTGAGAGAGACAAAGACGAACTGAAAAAGATTGGTATACCCGTTTTATTTGATGAAGTAACTCAGGGTTACAGCATTGATACAGGAGTGACTAAAGAGCAGAGCCTTGACCTAGAGCCAGATGAGTTAGCTGCTCTGCATATAGCTTTCAATCTTGTTCGCTTTGAATCTTCTGAAAAAGATAATCCTTTCTGGAAGTTGGGCTCTCACATTAATTCAGAAGGGGATGTGCAGCCACTAGCGGAGATCCCCTTAGACCCAACTCTGAGCGTGCTGCTTGGTGCAGCAACTCAGAGACAAACAGTAAATTTCACTTACAACGAAGAAGGCAGAGAGGTGCAGCCACATCGGGTCACCTTCAAACGCGGCCGCTGGTATCTGAGTGGATATGACATGAATCGTGAAGAAAATAGAAATTTCAGACTGAGTCGAATAAAAGGAAAAATCCACTTAGGTGAGAAGAATTCTTTTAAGCCACCCGAAAAAACAAAACTTGAATTGAGTGAGTTTCCTTGGCGATACGGAGAGGAACCAGCGAGAACGGTGACGATGCAAGTTGAACCTTCACAGGCACCGTGGATAATCAATTACTTAGGAGAGGAATCTGTTCAGAAAGTAAATGATGATGGCTCAGTTATTATCCAAGAAGCCGTTTGCGACTGGAAGGCTTTTAGGTCTTTCGCTTTAACTTTCCTTGACGGAGCAGAGATCATAACTCCCAAAGAGATGCGAGATAGTATGCAAATATGGCTTAAGAGCCTGCTATGAATTCTCTGAATGCTACCGATCGACTTAGACGTCTCTTAGCAGTTATCCCGTGGGTGGTAGATAGAGGCGGAGCTCCACTTGAGGACATATCAAGAAATTTTGACTACCCAGCGGAACAACTACTGGCTGATTTAGAAGGGGTGCTATTTATGGTGGGAATCCACCCGTTCACACCCGACTGCTTAGTCGATGTTCATATTCACGATGGCTTTGTTGAAATTTCCTATGCAGATTGGTTCAGGAAGTCTCTTCGTCTTTCAGCAGAAGAACTACTCCAACTAATAGTTGCAGGAAAGTCCGTTGCAGAGTACTTAGATACCGACGAATTAGGCTCACTCGAGAAAGGACTGATGAAATTAATTGCATCTTCCGGAAATGAAGCAAAAGACGCAATAGAGATAAATCTGGGATCCGCAGACAGAGAAACACTAGACATCTTCAAAGCAGCGTCACGTGAAAGCAAAAGGCTGCGTATTAAATATTTTTCCTACGGGCGCAAAGAGGAAACCAAAAGAGAAATTGATGTTGTCAGACTTTTCGCAGACAAAGGTCATTGGTATGCCGATGCCTATTGTCACCAAGTGGACGCACAAAGGATATTCCGATTAGATCGGGTAGGTGAAGTGGTGGAAACAGAAACAACTTTCACGATTAATGATGCAGCAAAAAGACAAACAGGTGAAATCAATGAGGTCTTTCCAATCAAAGAAGAAGATTTACCTACAGTGACTTTGTTGTTGCCTCCTGAAGACAAATGGGTGGTCGAAGAGTACCCAAATATAGAAGCAAAACAAGTCAATGAGAGTTCTTGGAAGGTGAAACTCCCAATCGCTTCTCCCGGATGGCTAGCTCGCCTCTTTCTTCGCCTCGGCCCAAGAACTGAAATTCTTGAAGCCCCAGAAGAACTTGGCGAGTCATTTAGAGAAGAAGCAGCGAAATTAATTCTTAACGCTTATTCAAGGGCGACACCTTAATTGTGTGAAATAAGAGTAAGTTCTCTTTGTGGGCAATGATAAGAATGAAGAAGAAGGATCTTCTTCTGACGAAACAACTTCCGAGTGGTCTGATGAGATATTGGAACGAGCGCGCGAAAGAGCGGACGACTCTGAACAAATCACCGCAGATGCAGAATTACCCCCGATTGCATCTACAGACGTAAATCAAACCGCCAGCAGTCAAGAAACCCATTTAACTCAATTAAAATCGGATCTAGATGAAGACGAGTTCGACCTAGGATTGCCTAGTCCATTTCGATCAAATTTACGAAAAATCCTTGAATGGGTGGCAGTGATTGGGACAGCATTCGTAGTCGCCTTTGTTATAAAAGCATTCTTATTTCAAGCCTATTACATCCCATCTCCCTCCATGGATCCCTCTCTTGAGGTAGGGGATCGAGTGATTGTGAATAAATTGAGTTACAAACTTCACGATGTGAACCGTGGAGATACGGTTGTGTTCGACAACCCCTCGCAATCAAATGGAGAAGTATCTGACCTAATTAAACGCGTGGTCGCACTTCCAGGGGAAACGCTTCAAGTTCAAGACGGAAAAGTTTATATAGACGGAAATCTTATGATCGAACCCTATTTAGCAGATTCTGAAACAACAGGAGATTTCAGCACTCCAACGGGCTGTATAGGGTCGCTGGAGACATTAAATGTATGTGTAGTCCCCGATGACCATGTCTTTGTAATGGGGGATAATCGTTGGAATTCCAGAGACAGCAGAATTTTTGGGCCTGTACCAGTAGAAAGCATTGTTGGTCGTGCTTTTGTTCGAGTGTGGCCATTAGGAGACTTTAAGCGTCTCTAGAACCTTTGGTTAATTGACGGCTGAGACTAGCCGATCAGTGTGGTCACTGTAGATGCCATCAATCCCGATTTTTATGAGGCGGTTAATCTGCCGTGGAAGCTGAGCATCCCAAGCA
The DNA here is from genome assembly GCA_949538625.1 of Acidimicrobiales bacterium AG-410-I20. Taxonomy (GTDB): domain Bacteria; phylum Actinomycetota; class Acidimicrobiia; order Acidimicrobiales; family MedAcidi-G1; genus MedAcidi-G2B. Next base: position 52,133 of record CATISD010000115.1, on the reverse strand, counting down.
AAACACTTCAGTTGATACTTATGAAATAACTCCACATAACCAGCGGTCCAAAGAGATTCAGGAAGATTGATTGCGTTAAAACCATTATCAGAAAGGAAGAATGCACGCCTCTCTCCACCTTCTGGGAATCCCTTCTTCCCGGGAGAATCAACCAATTTGAGCTTGGGATTAATCTGCCTCCAAGGTGTAGAGACATTTAAGTCTGGGTGGCAAACCCAAAGTTTATGAACAGCGTCATGACTCATCGCAACAGCAACCGTTGCTTCAATCGAATTAGGGTCTTTTATATCTAACGAAATATTTAGATCATTTCCGAAATTCGTATAAAGATCTTTAAGGGAGGGGACTTTTTCTGGGATTTCAGATCGCAAACTTTTGGTGATCATGACCCGCCGCCCGAAAGAACCAACCTTGTTGTCGTGACTAAGAACCGGGACACCATCGACGCTTAACCAGACATCGCTTTCGAGCCCAGTGACCCCAAGAGAAACTGAACGAGAGAATGCTTCTAAAGTATTTTCGGGAGCTTCAGCACAACCTCCACGATGAGCAAAGAGAATTGGATCTTCTTGAGGGGGTTTCTTTTGCTCTTCTAATGGGCGCATCTAACTATCATGGCGCAAATACTTTCAAAGACAAGCATTTATAACTATAGAATCCGAGCATGGGCAATCTAGGTGGCGGAGAAATTCTCGTAATACTAATCATTGGACTAATTGTTCTAGGTCCAACGCGACTCCCAGAGGCAAGCAAGAACCTTGGAAAAGCTTTGAAACAGATACGACAAACTTCTCGTAACTTCCAAGCAGAACTAGAAGCAGCTGTAGAGGATCCGCTGATTGAAGAAACTGCTCGTCAAAAGGGCAGAGAGATGTTGGCTAAGGAGAAAGACTCAAGAGAGCAAGATGGGGAAAAGCAAATTACAGAATCTTCGCCAATTGAAGCAAACTCAACGGAAGATGAAAGCCAAGATTCATGAACAAAGACCGGATGCCTCTCTTGGCCCATCTTCAAGAACTTCGCAAACGTTTGTTGTTCATGGCGATTGCTGTGTTTGTCGGGGCTATTATCTGCTGGATCTTTTATCCACAAATTTTGGATGAACTTCTCCGGCCATACTGTGAGATACGCGAAGGGTCGTCTGCGGAGAATTCATTATTTGGAGCGAACTGCGACCTTTTAGTTACTGATCCTTTAGAACCATTCAGCGTCCGCATGATGGTAGCGGGATATGGGGGGTTGGTTCTAGCTATACCAATAATCCTTTGGCAAATTTGGCGATTTGTATCTCCCGGCCTGTATCCAAAAGAGCGAAGATGGGTGATACCAATTGTACTTTTTGGAGTTCTGTTATTCGTGATAGGCGCCGGCCTTGCATATTGGAGTATTCCGCGAGCATTAGATTTCTTAGTCTCGATCGGTGGTCCAGACCTAGTGAGTGTTTTCTCACCCACAAAATATCTTGGATTTATAGTAAAAATGATCGTGGCTTTTGGGATTGGATTTGAATTCCCGCTTGTATTAGTCATGCTTCAATTAGCGGGAATTGTGGCTCATCAAACCTTGAGGCGCGGTAGACGTTATGCAGTAGTAGGAATTGTGGCGTTAGTTGCGATATTGACTCCAAGTGGTGATCCATTGACTCTTGTGATTCTCTCAGTTCCAATGATGCTCTTCTATGAACTGGCCATTCTTTTTGGGCGCTTGATTGAACGAAGACGTAGACGAGTCGATTCATCCAGTGAATGAAAATAGTTGGCCATTTACCTTAGATCAGTTTCAACTAGAAGCTATTTCTGCTATCGATGAGGGTTGTTCAGTTTTAGTAGCGGCCCCTACTTCTAGTGGAAAAACAGTTCTAGCCGAACATGCAATTGATCAAGCATTAAAGCAGGAAAAGCGCGCTTTTTATACCGCTCCAATAAAGGCCCTGTCTAATCAAAAATTTCTTGAGTTTAGGGAGCGCTTCGGGATTCAGAATGTAGGAATTCTGACTGGAGATGTAACGGTTAATTCAAATGCACCAATACTTGTGATGACAACCGAAATTCTTCGGAACATGCTCTATTCTGGATCAACTTCGGTAGACAAACTTGCTTGGGTCATTCTTGATGAAGTGCATTATTTGGAAGACCCTTATCGAGGTGCTGTTTGGGAAGAAGTAATCCTTAGCCTTTCAAAGGAAGTTCAGATAGTGGCGCTGTCTGCAACTATCTCTAACGTAGAGCAACTTGGTGAATGGTTGACGAATGTTCGTGGGGTAACTCAAGTTGTTGTTCATCAGGAACGACCTGTTCCACTTAAGCTCCAGTATTTTGCCACGAATCGTATGAAGCAGAAGCGTCAATTAGAGGCGATTCCTCTTTTACTGGGGAGCGAAGTAAACCCTGATGGGAGAAAGTTCTCATATGGAGGCCAAAAAGAGAAAAGAAAGAAAATATATAGACGGTTCGCTTCACCAAGGTATATCGAAGTACTTCAATCTCTACAGAAACAGAACTTGTTGCCGTGTATTCATTTTGTTTTTAGTAGAGCTGGATGTGACGAGGCGCGGGATCGCATCCTTAAGTCAGGAATCTCGCTAAACAATCAAGCGGAACAAGGAGCAGTTGATGATCTTCTTGATGAGTATTTAGAGTCAAGCGATGACAGCGACTTAGAGGTTTTAGGTGTTGAGCATTGGAGAGAGGGTCTCCGACGAGGAGTCGCCTCACATCATGCTGGATTGATCCCACGGTTCAAAGAAATAACGGAAGAGCTTTTTAGGAGGGGACTGTTGAAGGTTGTTTACGCAACCGAAACTCTCGCCCTTGGGGTAAATCTTCCTGCTCGGTCAGTAGTTATTGACAAAATGACTAAATTTAATGGTCACACACATGAACTTTTGACTCCGAGTCAATTTACTCAAATCACCGGCAGAGCTGGTCGTCGTGGTTTAGACAAAGAAGGGCACGGGGTGGTTTTGTGGTCACCGTTTGTTCACTTCAAAGAGGTTGCAGAACTTGCTCTAAATAAAACTTTCTATCTGCAATCAGCTTTTCGTCCCACTTACAATATGGTTGCTAATTTGATGAATACACGATCTCGTTCAGAATCTGAAGATCTTCTCAGGCGTTCATTCGGGCAGTTTCAATTAGATCAATCGAAAAACAGTTGGCAAAGTGGCTTTGAAGACATTTCATCCCAGATTGACGGGATCAGAACCAAATTGAATCTAGGAGCAGATAGGGCGTTCAGTTGGTATTCAGTTAATAGATTAAAGCCGGGTGATATTGCACTACTCGGAGACGGCCAAATTCATGCTGTGCTAGCAGTTGCAGATCGAAGCGGAGGGCGAAGACGAATAAAGACCATCAATCAGAAAGGTCAGCATAAGCGCTTCGTAAGTGAGGGGATGCTTGAAAGACCGTTGTCTGTTTCAGGTGTTGATTTTCTAAATCACAGTGATTTGCGTAGTGCTTCTTTTCATGCAGAAATAACAAAGGAGCTAAAGAGTTGTTTCTCAGCGGAAGTAAAAGAGGTCGCCCGACTACATAAAGAGCTATCTAAGCTTTCCCGACGCTTACACCAACTTGATTTAGAGAAGTTAGAAACTGATCTTGTTGGGCAATTAGTGTCAACGGCTCAGGTGCTCGAGGCGAGAAATCTTGCAAATAACTGGTCGTTAACAGAGTACGGTCAGAATTTGACAAAGATTTATAGCGAATGTGATCTTGTAGTGGTAGAAGCCCTGAACGAGGGATGCTTTGATGATCTCACGCCTCCAGAGTTGGCGGCTTTATTATCGATCTTTGTTTATAGTCATCGGGGCAATTCTGAGGATGCTGAACCGCTTAATAACGAAATAGTTCAGAAGAAGATTCGCGAGATCGAATCAATCTCTAGTGATATAGCACTACTCGAAAAAAAGTTTGGAGTGGAATCTACAGCGACCTTAGATTCGCGTTATGCAGGAAAAATCTATGCTTGGGCCTCAGGGCAGAATTTCAGTGACGTATTAAATTCGACTACTAGTGGCGGTGAATTTGTTAGAAATGTCCGCTTGGTTATTGATTTACTTCGTCAACTTAGATCTGTAAGCCATACTGAACTTAAGAAAGTGGTTTCTCGAGCTATAGAAGTGCTTGAACGGGGAGTAGTGGTTGTTACAACTTCGTTCTCTGACGAATCAGAAGGTATTGAGGTTTAAAAATGGGAATAACTCCAGGGAAAGATTGGGGGAGTAGAGATTCAGAACCGGAAGGCCTAGTCGTAGCGAACAGCAATCAGGACTTGTGGAACATTTTAGAAAAATACAGGCGTTCTAATGAAACGATTCCTGTCATAGGTCTTACTGGGGGAGATTTATGGCGTACCTTAGGAGGAACCAGTCAAAATAACAGGTTAAGTAGCGGGGAAGCACAACTATTCACGGTAGACATTGGTTCTGCTTTGCTAGATGGTCATATCTATTGGTTTGCTTCACACTTGATTGCTAGATCGCCGTACTGGCTAGGCCGCTCGTGGGTAGCCGCGAATGTAGCGCACCGTAAGAACTGGAATATCGCTCCTCGTGCCCATCCTGGTGACGGTTTGTTGGATGTACTTGAATCAAACCTGAATTTCTCCAATCGACTGAAAGCAAAGTCGCGAATGCGGGCGGGAGCTCATGTACCACATCCTGATATAAGTTATCGGCGTGTGAAATCAGAGCAGACTAACTTCAGCAGGAAGACAGATATCTGGTTAGATGAGGTGAAGATGGTAAAAGCAAAAGAAATTTCTGTTCGTATCGAGCCTGACGCTCTTCGGGTCATGCTCTAGAGGTAAGGTCTAAAGATGGAATCTGAAATAAAAGACCCCGGAGAAGCCAAGAAGATCATCTGTGAATTAATTGATGATCTTGAAGATGAGCTTCTGGAAGTGTCACATTCGATACATGAGAATCCCGAGTTAGGTTACGAAGAGTTTCAAGCTCATGAAATATTAACTAGCTCTTTAATCAACCATGGTTTGGAGACAGAAAAATCTGCTTATGGGATAGAAACAGCCTTTGAGGCAAAAGCCGGAAGTAACGGACCGACTATCGCTGTTTTGTGTGAGTATGACGCTTTACCAGAGATAGGTCATGCCTGTGGCCATAATGTGATCGCAGCTGCAGGGCTTGGTGCCGGACTTGCTTTAAGTCAGCTAGCGGAAAGTTTGAATGGTCAGATTCGAGTGATCGGCACTCCAGCTGAGGAAGGTGGTGGCGGTAAAGTTCGGATGATTCGAAAAGGCGCATTTGAAGGGGTGGATGCCGCACTAATGATTCACCCAGCAGGATCAGAAGTGGAGCGGATAACAAGTTTGGCTATTGAACAAATGAAGGTCTCTTATACAGGTAAAGCCGCACATGCTGCTGCTGCGCCAGAAAAGGGATTGAATGCTTTAGATGCAGCAGTGCTTGGGTACATGAATGTTGCCACTCTTCGTCAACATATAGCACCGGATGAAAGAATTCATGGAATCTTTACTGACGGACCGGTCAAAGCAAACATAGTCCCTCAACACGCAGGAGCAGATTGGTATGTAAGATCTCCGACGCGAATAGGTCTGGATAGTCTGAAATCAAGGGTAATCGCATGTCTAGAAGCTGGAGCACAAGCTGCTGGATGTGAAATGGAAATAAGTTTTTCAGAATTTCCTTATGATGATGTAGTTGATAATCGAGCACTCCTGAATGCTTATATAAATAACGCTCAAGAAATCGGACGTGACCCTCGCCCGGAAACGGAAACAGCGATAGTGGGAAGTACGGATATGGGAAATGTTAGTTATGAAGTTCCCGCTATTCATCCCATGATTAAAATAGCGCCCGAAGAAATTGCAATACACACTCCCGTCTTCGCTGAGTATGCAAGAGGCCCGATGGGGGACAAAGGCGTCATGGATGGAGCGAAAGCTCTGGCTATGACAGTTATTGATTGTTGGACTTCTCCAACAATTTTGCCAGAAGTAAACGAAGAATTTGAAGAACTAGAGGGAGTCCGCGCGAGACGGGCAAATACCACCTAGTCTCAGCGGTTGTGACTCCATATATTGCAGAAGAATTCACGCCAATTGAAGAAGAGATTCTTCGGCGTTATTTCACGAATTTAGACGAACCTGTCTTTGCGTTAGTTAATCTGCCAGAAGTGGTAAAAGGAGCACTTTTTGCTCGCTATTCAAGGTCGCCTCTCAGTCTTCGAAGGCTATTTTTAGATGAATTTGTGGGAGAATTGGATATTTCCGGAGATGAAACTATTGATGCGACAATAGGTCTTCGAAGAGCCGAAGAGTTGTATAACCGAGTTTTCTTTGAATACGGAGATGACAGCGTCGCTCAATTAGGCGGGGTTCATTTAGCTTGTGAGCAATCATCAAACCTCCTTACCAAAGTCCTTGAATGGGGGCGCTTGATGGCCTATCTGGAGCAATCAACAAGATATATCGCTTATGACGATCGCCCGGGCGGTAGATTCAGGTACTACCGGGATCCTGAAGTTCTTTCTTCTCCTTTGGGGGCACGTTATATAGCAGATCTTGACCGCCAGTTTGAGATCTATTCCGATCTAGTGGTCAAGATGAAAGATTTTTATCGTGAAACAGTCCCACAAGGATCGGGAGACTCTGACTTCATATATCGACAAGCCATTTCAGCTAAAGCGTACGATTCAGTTAGGGGCGTTCTCCCTGCCGCATCTCTGTCGAACGTTGGCATATACGGAACCGGACAAGCCTATGAGGCGCTTCTAATCAGGATGCGTTCACATCCGTTGCCTGAAGCTCGTGACTATGCGGAACTTATACTCAAAGAGCTGCGGAAAGTGATACCTTCTTTCCTCACCAGAGTCGACCTTCCTGACAGGGGAGAGGAAATCGGCAAGTACCAAGCTGATACTCGCGAGAGACTTGAAGAACTAAGTGAGCACTTCTTTCCGGACGAGGCACGTATCGCTGACGCCCCTTTAGTTGATTTAACGGATTTCGATCCAGATGCTGAAGTCAAGTTAGTAGCTTCAGCTCTTTACCCACATACCCGGCATTCTGATCGAGCGGTAGAAGAACGTGTACGTCAAATGACAGTTGAAGAGCGGGTGAGAGTTCTTCAGGCATTGATGGGGGATAGGGGTAATCGGCGACAAAGGCCTGGTCGGGCATTTGAAAGACCTTCTTACCGATTTGATGTCCTTTCAGATTATGGGGCATTTCGCGACCTCCAACGGCACCGAATGCTCACAATAGATTGGCAACAATTGAGTACAGCACATGGGTTTGTGCGCCCTCCTGATGTTGATACCGCTGGATGCACAAGTGAATTTGATTCTGCTATGGAGCGATCAGATTCCCTCTATTTGGCTATGGAAGAAGTGTTCCCACAGCAAGCCTCTTACGCTGTTTCGCTTGCTTACAAGGTTCGGTACATGATGCATATGAATGCGCGAGAAGCTATGCACTTATTGGAGTTACGGACTAGCCCGCAAGGACATCCGGCGTATAGAGAAGTTGGTCAGCAAATGCATCATCTAATTTCGGATGTGGCTGGACATCGGGCTATAGCAGAAATGATGCAGTTCGTTGACCATTCTTCAGATCGTGATCTTGAACGCTTAGAGTCAGAGCGACGGGCGGAAGAGAAACGAAATCAACGTTCAAGCAATTAGTAAATGTGTTGTAAATCACTCATAAATGGTGAAATTAGTGAAAAAATATCAAAATTGCGTTGCCAATTTGATTTATGGGTCTAAGATCCGGCGGCAAGATAGTTATTTGAGGAAGCTATGAGCAAAGAAGAAGTCGAAGAAGTGGATGAAGAGGTCGAGGTAGATCTTGACGGTGATGGAGAAGGGTTTGAAGACTCTGACTCCGAATTAGAAGAAGATTTTGAGGGATCCATCGACGAGGACGAGGACGAGGAAGAGGAGGAAGAAGAAGAAAGCGGCCCGCGCCCCTCTCGGCATAGTAGTGAAGAAGGCGAAGAAGATGAACCAGATCCGGATGATGTAGAGGCAGATTTAGAAGAAATTCTACGTGATCGAATAGCTGCAGACGACGATGACGATGATGATGATGAAGAAGAAGAAGAGTCTGAAAAGGTCGAAGTTGTAGCTAAATCTTCGGAAGACGCACAAACGAGACAGAAAACAGAAATATCGTGCCCACATTGCTTCCTGCTTGTAGAAGCCTCTGCCGTTTCAGACAATGGTGAATGTCCTCATTGTGGAGGACCTCTTTCGTAGTGGCTTTTGTAGAAAACGCGCGAACTGCAGAAGTTTCTGATCTAGAGAACTTGGAGAGACTCGCGCTTAAGAGCAACGAGGAAGTCCTGCAGAAACGTGGCGGTAAAACTCTCAGCCTTCAAAATCCTAATTATGGGCAGTTACGAAAATTATTTGAACAGGCTTTCATGGATGAACTTGCGGAGGTATTCATTGGGACCATTGATGATTCTGTGGTTGGATATGGAGTAATCCGCGAGAGTCGCCTTCAAGACGGAACACCTCATGCCTCAATTGAGGCCATATATGTGGAAGAAGAAGCTCGATCTGTTGGAGTTGGTGAAATAATCATGGAAAAAATGCTGGAATGGGCTCAATCTCGGAGTATTCCAACTGTTGATTCTGTGGCGCTACCTGGAGATAGGCAAACCAAAAATTTCTTTGAAACTCATGGACTGGTAGCACGCGCAATAATTGTTCAGAAAGATTTAAATAAGTAATCAATTAAGCAGAAGTTTTTTCTTTAGATCTACTTTTCTTTGGGGGTTGTGTTGGCTTAATGCCAAATAGTGCAGCTATTGAAGGAATCTTCATTGAGAGCTCTGTTACGGCATCAAGAAGTTCCTTCCCTGGACTTTCTGGAAGGCTTTGTGGGGTTACTCTTTCTCGGACTGGGGACAGTGAGAGTGCGTCAAGAACTGTGATCCAACGGTCTTGGTAGGTTTCATCAGTTAGATTGGCATTCGCTCCCTCAATAAGGGCAAGCAAAATTTCTTCTGGGAGCGGCGCTCCTGCTTTAGGTGGGTAAGAGCTCATGCGAAGAGCGCGTACCACTCTGTCTTCTTTTAATGCTGCCTCGATCTCTGAGACCCACTTAGTGTGTTCATTTTCAATTCTGCCGGTCAACTCTTTCTTTAGTTTCTCAGCCAAATCACGAGTGTCGGGATCTTTAGCAGCGGCATCAGAAGCAACAACAACCGAACGAAGATCCCTCAGATCAACACTTTGTATGCCCTTAAGGGCGGCTTCCGCCCTGTCTCGCCAATCAGCGGTTCGGAGTTGTGGTTGTATTCGTTCTGCTATCTTCAATAAGAGTTCCGCCGGTATAGGTGGCTCGTTTGAAGAAGCGGCTATCTTATTTTGTTCTTCGATTAGTGAACGCAAGCCCGAAATGCCCTTCTGGGATAGTTGCTCAGCTAGAAAGTGTACTTCTTCGGGAAGAGCTGCAATTGCGGCATCGCGATGTACATGTTTTTGCTTTAGTCGCTTACCAGTAGAGATGGGGGAGGGGGTTCTATTTCGACGCGGTTTTTTCTGTGTAGAGCGCTCTCTATTTTTAGGTCCACCTGAATTTCTGGGACCCTTTTGTGAGCGGGGCTTCCCACGGCGTTGCTTTTTCTTATTAAGACTTGTGGTTACTAAGGGCTCGTCTTTTCCGCTTCCAACGACTTCAAGTAATTCGGGACTAGATTTCTTTTCTCTGGTAGAAAGAACGGAGACTACAGAAATCCCGTCAACGAACTGTTCTGTTTCTACACGAATAATGTCGCCAACCGAAGAAGACTCTGTCAGAAGATTTCCGTCTAATGAACCTTTTGGCAATTTTGCACCAGCGGCTCTCCAGGTCCAGGATCCGTCAGATTGTTTACTTGTTAGCTCTATTTCCATGCGAGGCATAGGTATAAACGTTAGCCGTTCTAACTCAGTTATCTACGCACTATTGGAGTAGTAGTACTAAATTATGGATTTTATTAGTGATTAAAGGATACTTGAATTGTAGATAACGTATGTTATCATCTATTTAAATACTGTTAATCATAGGAAATCAAGTATGGGATATAGAGAACTACCGTTAGAGGAATCTATGCCAGCAGCATTTCATGAATGGCTGCGCTGGCTGCCACTACAGGAGGATAAACCACCAACAACGGTGCGAGCTTATAGCCAAGGTCTTCGACGGTTGGTTTCCTTTGCAGAAGTATCACCAAAAGACTTTCGCCCAGACTCTTTTGGGCAGGCTGAAATAACTGATGCTGTTAGAACCATGAGAAGCTCTGGGGAGGTTTCTAGAGCAACGCTGAATCAGACGCTTGCTGCCGCGAAATCATTTTTTGATTACTGCGTAGCTGACCTCGGTGTTGGAACGGTTCCCGATATCGGAAGAATACGTAAAGTCTCACAGTTGGCTGTTGAACAAAGTGAACCAACTTATTATTCGGGATCTGAAGTCCGTGACCTTTATCGTGTAGCTGCTACTCCGATTAGAGAAGATGACATAGGTGGACGAGTCCGTTGGGCTGAGCGAGACTTTGCAATGGTGACTGTGCTCGCTGCTTTAGGGCTGCGCGCAGCCGAACTGTGTGCTATTGACATCGATTGGATAACTCAAGATTTAGTTTCTGATAGCAGTCATAAGGTTCTTCGTGTGTTAGGCAAAGGATCAAAAGTACGTCGACTCCCCTTGTCTGTTGAATTATTAGAAGTTTTGGATCGTTGGCAAATAGTGCGGGCAGAAAGATTTGGCTCTCCGCTAGCGGATGATCCCTTGTTTGTGACTAAAGACGGTGAAAGGTTCAACTACCGAAGGCTTAGATACTGGTTACTTGCCTTAAATCGTGCAGCAGGTTTACGTGACCGATCTCTCCACTCCTTAAGGCACACTGCTGGGGTGCAGTGGGCAGCAAATGGAGTACCAATGAACGAAATTCAAAGTTTGCTAGGTCACGCGAGCATTAATACAACAGGTATTTATACCGAAGTTGCCGCTCGTGGTTTAATTGATGCTGTTCGAGCCTCTGAGGCTAACAGGCTAATTAGCGAAACATTAAGAGAAGTGACGGGATAGGTATTTAATGGTTTTGAATGTTTCTAAGGTTCGAATATTCGTTTTAGCCTTAGCCGCCGCTGTGTTTGCTTGGCCGTCAGTAGCTCATGCCCATGATCCGATATTTATAACTGATGAGCAGAGCCAGGCAGAGCAGGGCCCCTTTCTTCCAGATGCCCGAATTTCTTTTGCATTGTATGGGACGTTTAATCAAGAAAAAGAAAGCAGAGGTTTCCAGTTTGAAATCCCCGAAGGAGAGATAATTACCCTCTCCCTCTTAATACCTGATTTAGAGCCAGAAAATTTGATTGAAAATCAATCTCTGCCTTCTTTAGTACTGGTTCGTCCAGACAAGACAGCGCTTGATCTTCTACCGGAAATACGTGTCAAATTCGCTGAACCATACTCGGGTACGAATTATGTGCGCCTTCTAGACCATGAAGAAATTGGTGTAGACGGCGTGTACCAAGTTCTTGTTAATGGTGTAGCACGATCTCGCTTTACAGTATCGATAGGTTTTATCGAAATGTTTGGAACGCCAGTTGAGAATGTTGATAATAGAAATGATCGCGGTGCCTTATCCCGATGGTACAGAACTCCCCCACTCACTGAGATAACTCCCTCGTCAACTACCGAATCTCTAATGGAGGAGAAAAGAGTTGAAGAGATGCAGCCTCAAGAAGAAGATAAAGAGATAAGGGAGGCAGAAGAAGCAAATGAAACCTCTTCCCAAGTTCCAGAAACAGCGAACGGTTCAACCAATGACAATTTTCCAGCATGGCTGATAGTGATCATTTCAGTAGTTGCTGTTTCCGTAGCGCTGCTGCCACTTTTGAAATTCCGTGAGGGGCGAGAGAATGAAGTCAACTAAAGGCTCGTTACTTGTTTCAGGCGCATCATTGAATGATCCGAATTTTCATCGCTCCGTACTTTTTATTATTGAGCATGACCTTCAGGGGGCCTTAGGGGTTGTACTCAACAAACCTTTGGCTTTGCATCCAGAGCAGTTAATTGATCTTTGGGCTGAACGAGTAGAAGAAGACGGGTTTATTTATAGTGGTGGCCCTGTATCCACGAATGCTGTCATAGGCCTCGCTAAAACCGCTTCTTCTACCAGTCAATCGCTTGTAGGTAACGTTGAAGTAATTGACTTGCATTTCTCCCCTTCGGAACGCAGCGACGTAGAGCTCGTAAGACTTTTCGTTGGATACGCCGGTTGGTCAGCAGGGCAACTTGAATCAGAGATAGAAGCCGGCTCGTGGTTTGTCTTTGAGGCAAACGAGTCAGATATTTTCACCGATAGCACCGACGATCTTTGGGAAAAAGTATTAGCAAGGCAAGGAGGCTTAATTTCTCAAATGGCAACCGCTCCGGAAGACCTCTCTGAGAATTGATCTGACTAAACAGTTGGCCGTAATTGGAATAAGCCTGAGGGGTCAGGTTTAAAAAGAGGCGGCTGAAATTCATATAGATCGCCAAGTTCTGCGCCTTTTTCGATCAATTTCATTAGAACGCCCGCCAAAGCACGAGTATCATCTAAAGCTTGATGAGCGTCGATGAGGGGGACTTCTAAATTTTCGGCTAAGGCGCCCAGTTTTCCAGGCAATCCAAGACTTCGTGCAAGCGCCAAAGTATCCAGCACCTCAAATTCTAAAGGTCCAAGCCCTGCTTTTGCCCACTCACTAAGCACAAAGCGCTGATCAAATCCGGCGTTATGGGCCACTGGAATACAGCCAGAAAAGATCTCCATTAAATCCCCTGCGATTTCAGAGAAAGTTGGTGCACCTTCAAGCATCTGATGGGTGATTCCATGGATATCAGGCCGCCCCAAATCTTGAGCATCAATACTGACTAGTGATGCCCATTCAGAATGGATGTCCCCCAAAGCATCAATTTTTACAACAGCGATTTCAATTATGTGCCCCTTCTTAGGGTCCAAACTGGTCGTTTCAACATCAAAGCAAGCGAAGATACTCGGCATAGAAGATGACAGTAGCCGATATATGTGTCACCCAATCACCTTTGTTGAACAAATTCAGTGTAGGTTCACTCGGTGGCTGAAATAACGCTTGAAGAACGAGAAATTGCTCAGAAGCGTACCTTACGGACTCTTATGGCAGGATTGGTTCCTGCTGGTGCTGCAATGAGCGGCGCATACTCCGCAGCAGCGGTACTTGGAGAAGAACTAAGTGGATCTGAGACACTCGGCGGACTAGCTGCAGCATGCATGACAACGGGGTCCGCACTTGCAACTCTTCCCCTAGCACGCTTAATGATGAGGCATGGCAGGCGTCCTGGGCTAACAATTGGATATTTTCTAGCCTCTGTTGGTTCACTATTTGCGATGTTTGCAGCATTAAGCAAACTTTACATCTTGCTTCCCATAGGAATCCTGGGTGTCGGTATTGGGAATGCTGCAAATTTGGCGGCTCGGTACGCGGCCGCTGACTTAGCTGCACCAGATCGAAAAGCAAGAGCAATAGGCACTTTGGTTTGGGCCTCAACATTTGGCTCTGTTTTAGGGCCAACAATTGGCTTTGGTCCAGCTAAATCTTTTGGAATGTTGATTGGGCTTCCTGAGTTAGCAGGCCCGTATGTTCTGTCTTGTTTGTTGTTCATCGTGGCAGGGTTTGTAATCCATAAAAACTTACATCCTGATCCTCTATTGATTTCTGGTGACTCACAAAATCTAAAACAAGACAAAGGCTTAAAAGAGGCTTTCAAGTTGCTCTTCACCTCGCATGCTGGACAATTATCTGTAATCTCCATGGTTTCTGGACATGTAGTGATGGTTGGAGTAATGACAATGACTCCCCTGCATATGAAGGACGGATCACACGAATTAGAAATTATTGGGTTTGTCATTTCGCTGCACATAGTGGGCATGTATGCAGTTGCTCCAGTTATTGGATGGATAGTGGACCGTATTGGAGCTGGACCGGTTCTAATTATTGGAGGGTCTCTCCTTTTCCTCGGATCAGAGTTGGCCGCCCACACTGACAAAAATGACAGCCTCGGAGTATTTATTGGACTTTTTCTTATTGGTGTTGGATGGAGCTGTGGCTTAGTAGCGTCATCCGCCTTGTTGACGAAAACTTTTGAAGGGCCAGAGAAAGTTAGAGTTCAGGGCCTCGCAGATCTGATTATGACAGCATCTGGTGGACTAGCCGGAATAGGCTCTGGTCTATTAGTTGCTAGAACTGATTATCAAACAATGAGTCACAACGCCGCGTTTATTGGTTTAGTTCCCATAGTTGGGTACATACTTTTTGAACTAAATAAGAGGATATGGCTAACTCAGAAATCATGAAAAGATTTTTCCACGCAATACTAGTAGCTTCCTTTCTAACTGCTTGCTCAAGTCATAATTCCGGCATAAGTAAAACGACTGTTCCCTCGTCAAGTTCAACATCTTCAGCAGAGATTGCAGAAGAAGCGTCACCAACCTCAACCAGTCAGGACCCTTCAGCAGAGAAAGTTGCGTTGAATGCGGACATACTGAAAGATCATCCATTCTCACTCTCAATGGTGGCTTCTTTTGAGCAACCAATTGAACTCATAGCAGTCCCGGAAACAGAGGTTCTTTTAGTTGCAGAGAGAAGTGGGAAAATCTTTCCGTTAAATTTTTCCGATGATGGAACCGCAATAGTGGGTGATGCTGTACTTGATATCAGAAATGAAATAAGCACCCTTGGAGAAGGTGGATTGCTTAGTATGGCACTCGCTCCTTCGGGAAGCGAATTGTACTTGAGCTACACAGACACTGATATGACAAGTCGTGTAGTCGGAGTTCCCCTGGAGGGCCACTCCCCTATTTTCAAAGAAAGATGGGAGATTCTTTCTTTGGAACAGCCATTTGCTAATCATAATGGCGGGCACTTAGTGGTTGATCAAGATGGAATGTTGTTAATTGGATTTGGTGACGGCGGTGGAGCGGATGACCCACTAGAAAACGGACAAGATACGGCTAATTGGTTTGGCGCTATCCTGCGAATCATCCCAGTAGAGAAATCACCCTATGGAATTCCAGAAACTAACCCATTCTTTGGAGACACGGAAAATAAGCCAGAAATCTTAATATGGGGCCTTCGAAACCCATGGCGATTCTCACTAGATAAAGCCACTGGAGATCTTTGGATCGGCGATGTTGGCCAAGACCAACTAGAAGAAATCACTCGATTACCCATAGGAGAATGGAAGTCAGGACGCAACCTAGGATGGCCAGTGTATGAAGCGGATCGGCGGAATCGCGAAACTGAATTGACGGACCACAGATTGCCCGACATTATCTATGGGCATGAGGATGGAAGATGTTCAGTAACTGGTGGAACTGTCTATCGCGGCACTGAAGCACCTGACTTCTCCGGAGTTTACGTATTTAGCGACTGGTGTGATGGTCTTATTCGCTTAGCCGTAGTAGAAGATACCGGCGATTTCGCGACCTACGCCACAGAACTCTTCGTAGAGAATGTGACTGGGTTCTCTGAAGGTCATGATCAAGAGATATACATCCTTTCCTGGACAGGTGGGCTCTTTCGCCTCGAAGTTAATGAATAGAAGGTAAAACTTCTGCCTAAGATAGTTCCATGACACAGCCACCAATCGTTCTCATCCATGGATTTGGCACATCTGCAGAGATGACGTGGAGAAACAACGGTTGGATCGATCTGATTCAAGATGCTGGCCGTGAGGTTCATGCGATAGATCTGCTTGGACATGGGGAGGCTCCAAAGCCAACAGATCCAGAGGACTATCGAGAAGTCACGAATTTCCTGCTAGACGGCTTTCCTGATGAGCCGGTAGACATTGTTGCTTTTTCGCACGGGGCGCGCTTGGTGTTGGAGTTGGCGGCTAGCAATATTGAACGCTTTAACAGGATCGTTCTTGCTGGGATAGGAGAAAATCTTTTCCGAAATGAACCGGAACGTCGAGCAGCTATTTTTGATGCAGTGAAAACCGGTGAAGCTCATGATCCAGAGTTACGCTATTTCGCTAATCTTCCTGACTTGCCAGGAGCTGACCGCACTGCTTTAACTGCGTTTATGCAACGGCCCGGTTCGCCAGAAATTACCCCAGAGTTATTATCTCGGATAGATTGCCCTACTTTGATCGTTTTAGGTGAACACGATTTCGCTGGACCAGCCACTCCACTTGTCTCTGCTTTGCCAAATAGCAGTTTCATAGAACTAAAGGGCGTTGATCATTTTGCCACCCCCAAAGACTTCGGATTCATTGATGCGGCATTAACTTTCTTGGAAGCACAACCTTTTTGATTAAGAAAGCGGCCGGTCAGTGGGGGCGACAGGGAAAGGTAATCGACTCTCTCCTTGAAGGAATGTATCTACTGAGTGTGCAACGGATCGCCCCTCAGCGATAGCCCAAACGATCAAAGATTGACCACGACCCATATCACCACAAACGAAAACGCCTGGTTTCTTTGTGGCAAAGTTTTCACCTCGCTTAATATTTCCTCGCTCGTCTAATTCTAAATCTAAGTCATCTAGGAGAGTTGCAGTCTCAGGGCCAGTGAAACCGAGAGCCAGAAGAACCAAATCAGCTGGGAATATCTTTTCGGTTCCTTTAATTTTCTCAAAATTAATTGAAGAGTCAGTGGCAACCTGTTCAACTTCGTAGGTTTTTACACCAACAACTTTCCCATCTTCGATAATGAATTCTTCAGTGTTTATCGCAAATTGCCGTTCGCCACCTTCTTCGTGTGCAGAAGAAACTCGATAAGTAAGGGGCCAAGTTGGCCATGGCGTTGACACAGAGCGGTCACTCGGTGGTTTAGGCATTATCTCAAATTGTTGGATTGAGAGCGCTCCCTGGCGGAGCGCGGTCCCTAAGCAGTCGGCACCAGTATCTCCCCCACCAATAATTACTACGTTCTTCCCTTCAGCAGTTACATCAGGAGAGTCAATATCTCCCTCTTGAACGCGGTTTGCTGACGGAAGGTACTCCATAGCTTGAAGGATTCCTTCAGCATCTCTTCCTGGTATTTGAAGCTCTCGCCATTTTGTAGCTCCAGTCGCAAGAACAATTGCATCAAAGTCCCTTATGAGTTCTTTGGCGGGAAGGTCTGTGCCGATCGAAGTATTAGGGACAAACTGAGTTCCCTCTGCTTCCATCTGTGCTAGCCGTTGGTCAAGATACCTCTTTTCCATTTTGAAATTCGGTATCCCATATCGAAGAAGGCCACCGATTCGATCCTCGCGTTCGAACACACTGACGTCATGTCCAGAGCGAGTAAGTTGCTGGGCAGCAGCAAGACCCGCTGGTCCTGATCCGACAATTGCTATTCGTTGACCTGAATATTGATCAGGAAGAAGTGGAACTATCCATCCTTCTTCCCAAGCTTTGTCAACAATACTGACTTCTATTTGTTTGATCGTGACTGGTGGTTCATTAATTCCAAGAACGCATGCCGCCTCGCATGGCGCTGGGCATAATCTGCCAGTAAATTCTGGAAAATTGTTTGTGGCATGCAATCTTTCAGATGCTTCTTTCCAATTCTCTCTATATATAAGATCATTCCAATCAGGAATCAAATTCCCTAATGGGCACCCATGATTGCAAAACGGAATGCCACAATCCATGCAGCGACTAGCTTGACGTTGCAGATCTTCGGAAGGAAAAGAAGTGTTGACTTCTTGCCAATCTCTGATGCGGACAGGAATAGAGCGACGCTCTGGAAGCTGTCGGTCGTGATTCAAAAATCCTCTTGGGTCACCCATTATTGCTCGATTCTGATGACGCCATTATCGCTGCTACTTCATCTCTACCCTCCGTACGTGCAGCAGCAGCAGCTTCAAGTACACGCTTGTAGTCGGTGGGCATAATTTTTGTAAACCGGGAAGAAGGTCGACCCCACTTTTCAAGAATTTTTTTTGCAACTTGGGAGCCCGTCTTCGCAGAGTGCTCAGTGATGATATTCTCAAGCCAAATAAGATCGTCTTCGTTTGGTTCTTCTAGGAGAACCATTTCATGGTTTACGTTCTCTACAAAATCTCCAAACGGGTCATGCACGTAAGCGATACCGCCCGACATTCCAGCTGCAAAGTTTCTCCCCGTTGAACCCAGAATCACCGCTCTCCCACCAGTCATGTATTCACAGCCGTGATCTCCTATTCCTTCAACTACTGCTGTTGCCCCAGAGTTCCTTACACAGAATCTTTCTCCTACTTTTCCGCGTATAAAGACTTCGCCGCTTGTTGCTCCATAGAGAATCACATTTCCAGCTATTACTTGTTCTTCTGCTGCAAAGACGGCATCTTGGGGTGGTTGTAGAACTAATTTTCCCCCGGAAAGCCCCTTACCGACGTAGTCATTTGCGTCGCCCTCAAGGTGCAGAGTGACGCCTGCCGGCAAAAAAGCACCGAAACTGTTTCCGGCGGACCCAGTGAAGTCAAAAGATATTGTGTCTGGAGGAAGCCCTTGGCCGCCATAACGTTTTGTTACTTCGTACCCGAGCATGGTTCCAGTTGAACGATTTGTATTGTTTATTGGTAGAGAGAACTTTATTTTCTCCTGGTTCGTTAGCGCAGATTCACTTTTTTCTATCAAGTCACGGTCAAGGATTGAATCCAAGCCATGGTCTTGTTTATGTGTTTGGCGCCTGTCAGCACTCTCTTCAATTTCTGGGAGATGAAAGATCGGAGAAAGATTCAACCCCTGAGCCTTCCAATGGTCTATCGCTCCCACTGAATCTAAATGCTCTACCTGTCCGATTGCTTCTTTAAGAGAGCGGAAACCTAGCTCAGCAAGCAACTCTCGAACTTCCTCGGCGATGAAATAAAAGAAATTAACAACGTGTTCAGCTTTTCCTGAGAATTTTTTACGTAATTCTGGATTCTGGGTAGCCACACCAACAGGACAGGTGTCTAAGTGGCAAACGCGCATCATTACACACCCAGATACAACTAATGGCGCTGTGGCAAAACCGTATTCATCTGCACCGAGGAGCGCTGCGATCACCACATCTCGCCCAGTCTTCAACTGGCCGTCAACTTGTACGACTATTCTGTCTCTTAGACGGTTCAAGAGAAGGGTCTGTTGCGTTTCTGCCAAACCAAGTTCCCACGGTGCACCAGCATGTTTGATAGATGTCAGTGGCGAGGCTCCAGTGCCTCCGTCATGACCGGAAATAAGCACCACATCCGCATGGGCCTTTGATACTCCTGTAGCTACTGTTCCTACTCCAACTTCAGCGACCAGTTTCACGTGCACTCTGCTTTCTGGATTCGCATTCTTTAGATCGAAAATGAGTTGAGCCAAGTCCTCTATTGAATAGATGTCATGGTGTGGTGGTGGGGAAATTAATGCAACTCCAGGTGTGGAATGGCGTGTTTTAGCGATCCACGGATAAACCTTATGGCCAGGCAATTGACCTCCTTCTCCGGGTTTCGCCCCCTGAGCCATCTTTATTTGAATATCGTCACTATTAACTAAGTACTCTGAAGTCACTCCAAAGCGACCTGAAGCAACTTGCTTAATCGCTGACCGTCGTAAGTCTCCATTTTGATCAGGAATGAATCGTTCTGGATCTTCGCCCCCTTCACCAGTATTTGACTTCCCGCCGATCCTGTTCATAGCTATCGCAAGAACCTCATGTGCTTCCGCAGAAATTGAACCGTAAGACATTGCCCCAGTCGAGAATCTCTTTACGATCTCCTCAATGGGCTCCACTTCATCAATATCTAAAGAGGGCCTCAACCCATGTTTGAATTTAAAAAGACCACGTAAGGTGCCTAGACGTTCTGCTTGATCGTTGACGAGATCTGTATATTGCTTAAAGATGTCGTAACGACCTTCTCTCGTTGCATGTTGGAGACGAAAAACTGTTTCGGGGTTGAATAGATGATGCTCGCCTTCTCTTCGCCACTGATACTCTCCTCCTACTTCAAGCGTCCTGTGTGATGTTTCTTGGGAATTATTTGGAAATGCGGAGCTATGGCGAATGAGAACTTCTTCGGCTAAGACTTCAAATCCAACACCTTCTATCCGGCTGGCTGTTCCAGTAAAACAAAGATCAATGACTGAATTGTTTAATCCGATACTTTCGAAAATTTGAGCACCGGTATAAGAAGCAACAGTTGAGATACCCATCTTGGACATGATCTTTAGCAGACCCTTATCACAAGCAGTGATGAAATTTGTTCTCGCTAAATCCGGATTCAAATTGGGTGAAATTCCATTTAGTCCTTCTTCGATAATTTGGTCGATTGTTTCATACGCCATGTAAGGGCAAACAGCGGAAGCCCCGTATCCAAGGAGTAGTGCGATGTGATGGGTTTCCCGAGCATCACCACTTTCAACGACGAGACCCACTTGATTTCTTTTCTTAGTTTTCGTTAAATGATGGTGGATAGCCCCTGTTGAAAGAAGAGATGGTATTGGGGCCCTTGATTCATTTGTGTTTCGGTCACTGATAATTAGTACTCCGGCACCTTTACCGATCGCTTTTTCGGCTTGCTCTTGTAAATCGATTAAAGCTTTTTGTAGTCCAGTTACTCCATCTGATATACAAAAAGTGCTATCAAGCACTACAGGGCCTAGAAGATTAGAGTGTTCATTTTGGCTGCTTAAGTATGCAAGTTCGTCTTCTGTTATCACAGGATGAGGAAGAAAAATTTGCCTACAATTCTCTTCTGACAAACTTAGAATATTTGGGCGAGGCCCTAATGTTCCTGAGACAGCTGTAATAAGTTCTTCGCGGATTGCATCGAGAGGTGGGTTTGTTACTTGTGCGAACAACTGCTGGAAGTAATCAAAAACCTCTTTTGGGCGGTTAGATAATGCAGCCAGTGGAGTATCTGACCCCATGGAACCGATTGCTTCTTTTGCGTCTCGAATCATAGGTGTAAGAAGTATCTTTAGTTGTTCGTGTGTGTATCCAAAGATTTGCTGGCGCTGAAGAAGAGTTGCTGGGTTTAACGCAACTTCATCCGACCTTTTTTTTCGGTTGAGCGGAACAAGATTAGCGTCTAGCCATTCTTGGTATGGGCGAGAAGTTGCTAACGTTTCTTTTATTTCCTCATCACGAACGATTCGTCCCTCATTTGTGTCAATGAGGAACATCTTTCCAGGTTCTAAACGGCCCTTTTCAATGACTGAATCGGCTGGAACGTTAACAACACCCACTTCACTGGCCATAACCACAAGGTCGTCATTGGTGACCCAATATCTGCTCGGGCGCAACCCATTGCGGTCTAAGACTGCTCCTATGATAGTGCCGTCAGTAAATGCTATGGAAGCAGGCCCATCCCAGGGTTCCATTAGAGAAGAGTGGTACTGGTAGAAAGAACGTAAATCGGGAGCCATCTTTCTATTGTGTTCCCATGGTTCAGGGATCATGGTCATGATTGCTTCTGGTAGCGAATAGCCACCCATTACCAACAACTCTAAAGCCTCGTCAAAAGCTGCGGTATCACTTGCACCAGGCGTGCATATTGGGAAAACCCTTTGCAAGTCACCTGGTATGAGATCAGTTTCTAGTTGAGACTCGCGAGCTCTCATCCAGTTGCGATTACCTTGAACGGTATTTATTTCACCGTTATGGGCAACGAGTCTATAAGGATGAGCGAGTGGCCAGGAAGGGAATGTATTAGTGGAGAACCTTGAGTGGACTAATGCCAAAGCACTTTCGGTTCGTTCATCATTTATGTCGAGGTAATATTCGGCAAGCTGTGGAGTTGTTAGCATCCCTTTGTAGACGATTGTTCTCGAGCTGAGAGATGGGAAATAAATGCCTTCATGTGGCTGCGAAGAAGCGGCCATACTGTCTTCTGGGTTTTGCTGGTTGGAATTCTGTGCCAGTATCTCGTGCTCAGTTCTTTTGCGTACTCCATATAGAAGTCGATCAAGATGAATTCCGGATAACTCGGGTGAATTTTTTGAAACAATAAATACTTGTTTCATCATCGGTTGCGCAGCCCGAGCAGCAGGCCCAATCATGGAGTCGTCAATAGGAACTTCCCTCCAGCCAAGTATTTCTAATTCCTCTTCGTGGCAGATGCGTTCAAAGTCACTAAGAACTATCTCTGCTTCTGTGGCATCGTTCGGCAAGAAGGCTATTCCGGTGGCGTAATGCTCGATGGCTGGAAGCTCAAATTTGACCTCTTCACGATAAAGCCGATCTGGGATCTGTATTAAGATTCCGGCTCCGTCACCAGAGTTTGCTTCTGCCCCGAGTGCTCCACGATGTTGCATCTGGCATAAAGCACCAACTCCAAGTTCAACAATGCGGTGGCTTCGCTCTCCTTTTATATTGCAAACGAAATTTACGCCACATGAATCATGCTCAAACTTTGGATCGTAAAGACCTTGGGTTTCGGGTAATTTGTTTGTCATTAGGGTCGCTCAAATCTAATTTTTAGTTGCATTGGAGCGTCATTGATCCCTAGCAAGCACTTGTTAGTGCCAAGAACTTCACTTCATTGTGACTTCAAAAGGAAATTACTAGCTAAGTATGTGTAGCAATTTCAAGTTCCTCATATCATCATAGAGGAATGATTGGTACTGGAAAACAAGCTGCTTTAGACCTTTGTGATTTCATTGACTCTTCGCCGAGTCCGTTTCACGCTGTGAACTCTGCTGCGGAAAGACTTTTAGAGGCTGGTTTTAGCGAGACTGGGTCCCTTTCAACCTTAAAAGATAAGCATTTGGTTTTCTTCAGACGTGATGGTGCGCTCATTGCGGTAAATAGACCTAAAAACGCGGCTAAAGCAGTACGCGTAGTAGGCGCTCACACTGACAGTCCAAATCTCCGACTCAAGCCAATAGTTGAAAGCAATAAAAATGGGTGGCGCAGTCTAGGGGTAGAGACTTATGGCTCAATCTTAAATAACAGTTGGTTAGACAGAGATCTGGGTTGTTCCGGCCGCCTTGTTCTTAAGAGTAAAGATAATTTCATTGAGAAGGTTTGTCGGTTAGACAAACCAATTGCCCGAATACCACAACTTGCTATCCATCTTGACCGTGAGGTGAACGAAAAAGGTCTTGTACTTAATCGACAAGATCATATGCAGCCAGTGATCGGGATTGAAGATGGGCTAGGTCTTCTTGAAAGGTTGGCAGAAACCGCGGACGTAGATGTTAAAGATGTCCTGTCATTTGATTTGATGCTCCATGACCTTACGCCATCTACTTTGTCTGGAATAAATGAAGAGTTCATTAGTGCTCCACGAATAGACAATCTCTTTTCCTGCCACGCTGCAGTTGATTCTCTGATCTCCGCATCTAACTCAGGTAGTGATTTCGTGCAGATGGTGATGCTTTACGACCATGAGGAAATCGGAAGCACTTCTTCGACTGGAGCCATGGGACCACTTTTGAAGAAAACTTTAGATATCTGCAGTGACGATTCGACGCTCTTCGCAGAAAAGTCATTGATGATTTCAGCTGACTGCGCTCACGGAACACACCCAAACTATCCCGAGAGGCATGATGCAAATCATCAAGTTCGTCTCAATCATGGACCGGTCTTGAAACACAATGCAAATGTTCGATATGCAACAGACGGGCTTGGCGCTGCTCTGGTGAAGTTAGCTGCAGAAAAGACTTCAGTCCCGCTTCAAACATTCGTTAGCCGCTCAGATATGCCCTGTGGGTCCACAATCGGCCCACTAGCAGCAGCCTCAACCGGAATTCGAACAGTAGATTTGGGTGCTCCACAGTTAGCAATGCATAGTATTCGAGAGATGTGTGGCAGCGAAGACCCCGCATATTTAGCATCCCTTCTAACGAACTTGCTTCAAGAGTAATCCTTTTTACGAATTCGCCTGATCTGTCTCTTTGTGACTCTGTAGGGAGAAATGACCATTAGCAGCATTGGAAATATTTCCAGACGCCCAATGAGCATAAAAAAAGCAAGCACTAGCCGTGATGGAGCTGAATAAGCTTCTGCAAAAGAAGATGTAGGTCCCGCTTCACCAAGAGCAGGACCCATATTTCCTAGAGCACTTACCGCCCCACTAGCGGCGGTAACGATATCTGTGTCCAAGATGGTGAGAATAATTGTTCCTGAAACAACTAGTACTGCGTATACGGCAATAAATCCAGCAATTCGTTGCACTAATGATTCATTAATAACTTTTGATCCATGAAATACAGGAAAGATTCCTCTGGGTCTCCTGAACTTTCGTATGGAGCGAAGAGCGTGTAAAGCTCCAACTTGCAAGCGGAATATCTTCACTCCCCCAGAAGTTGAACCAGTGCACCCACCAAAGATAAGGAAAATAAATAGAATCGCTTGAGGCCCACTTGCCCATGCAGCAAAGTCACCATTGCTGCCATCCCCTGTTGCATTGCTAAATCCGGAGCTAGTCCCTAAGGCCACAACATTGAAAGTGGCAGATCGTAAAGCTTGTCCAAATCCAAGGCCATCAGATGAAAGGATCCAAGCTATAGCAACAGCAGCAAGAGTAAATAAGCCTATGTAAGTCCGAAATTCAGCATCTTTAAAATGCGGTATGCGTCGTTCTTTTGTCGCTCGCCAATGAAGAGCAAAACTGGCCCCTCCTAAAATCATTCCAAAGATCAGAACAATTTCAATTGCGGGGTTATCCCAGAATCCAATAGATGCGCTTCGAGTTGAAAACCCTCCAGTAGCGGCTGTAGTTAACGCATGAGCAAGAGCGTCAAAGCCACCCATCCCGGCGGAAAATAAACCAATTCCAATTAGCAATGTTAAAACGAAATAAATTTTCCAAAACTCTCTCGCAGTGTCAACAACTCTTGCAGCGAGACGATCGCTTTCTGGGCCAGGAGCCTCTGCGCTAATTAGCCCGAGTCCTGAAGCACGAAGTGATGGTAGAACAGTTACTACAAGCACTACGATTCCTAATCCGCCAAGCCACTGAGTTAACTGTCTATAAAGGAGAATTCCCGTACCGTGAGACTCAATCGGGTTATGACTACCAAAAACAGTTGAACCGGTAGCCGTATAACCTGAAATCGACTCGAATAACGCATCAGTGAATTCAATTAGCGAATTTGAGTTCCCATGATCAAAAGTGCCAGCAAAAAGATAAGGAAGTGTACCGAAAAGCGATACGAATAGATAGGCACCGCCAACGGCTGAGAAAATCTCTGCCTGACCTAGTACGCCAGGTTTAGTCGTTAATCTCGCAACACTTCCAATAAATCCACAAATAATAGAAGCTGCTAGCAGCGGGTAGATGGAATTGTCGTCTGAAAGTTCTACAAACGAACAGATAAGCATCATTAGCGAGACAAATATCAGTGCAGTTCCGGTAACGTGCAAGGTCGTTTGAGGCCGCTTAGTGACTTTTATGAACTCAAATCTACTCATCTGATCTCATCCCTATAGCAGTTCGCTTCAATGATCGAGATTTACTTTTCAGGAAGGAAACAAACTCTCCAGCAACGATCAATACCGGGAATATGGCTAGCCAACCAAGAATCATTGCTGGCATTAATAAGAACCTTGTCGGTCTTGTCCATGCAGAAACCTCAATCAATGACCCGTCAATAGATCGCAAAGGTCCAGCAGTTGAAGCTGAATGAACTGCTGCATTTATCCCAGAAAATAAATCAAGTTCTGTGATTGAAACTCCGATGCAAGTGATTGCCACAATAGACACAAAAAGAAATTGGAGGACCACTGTATGATCAACGGTTGATTCAGACAAAGATTTACCGTCAATTTGGATACGTGTAACCGAACGCGGATGCAATTGTCGAACCATTTCTCTTATTGAAAGTCGGAGAAGGATTATAAGTGAACGGATATTGAATCCTCCGGAGACTGACCCCGTCATTCCGCCTATTGCTGTAATTAAGAGAATCAGAACCGTAAAAATTGGAATCCATTCACCAGTAATGGTGGCTGGAAAACCAGTTGTTGATATTGCTGAACACGCCACAAAAAGGGAAGCAAGGAAGTTCTCATAAGAGAAATCATGAGAAAATACATAAAGAGTGAAGGCTGAAAGAGCGATCACTAAGAAATAAACTCTTAACTCAAATGAATTTCTTAATTCATCGATTTTTCCTAAAACAAGGCGCCAGAGAACCACGAAACTTGTCCCAGAGAGACACATGCCGGCAATAGCCACCCATTGAACAGCAGAGTCTTCAAACGGGTTGCCTTCTGGCAAAAACCCACCAGTTGAAACCGTAGACATGGCCAGAAGTAAGCCGTCAAAAATTCCTGTTCCGGCAAGAGAGAAAGCCGCCCAAAGAAGAAAAGAAAGAGGGATGTAAATTTTTAGTATGTTTAAAATAGCGGCTTGTCTTGTACTGCCAAGCGTGAGAGCCTCGTTTCTCTCAATTTGTATCGAGGGTTCAGCCTTACTTCCAATAACGGGAATAATGGCGGCACCAAGTATGAGGACAGTAAGACCTCCTGCCCATTGAAGAGAACCTCTAAAGAATTGAACCTCAGGTGTGATCTGAGAGGCATCTAAAGTGCTTAAAGCTGTTGTGGTCAAACTGACCGTCGCCTCGTAAAGCGCTGTATCAAAGCTCTCTACGCTGTCTGTGATGTAGAAGATAATCCCACTACTGACGATGGAGGAAATTGATAAAGAAAAAACCCCACCGAAAATATCTGCTACCCGGTGTTTGGGGGGTGGTCGCACAATGGAGAAAAGGAAACTTCCTATAAGACCAGAAATGGTTCCAGTGATCAGCAGTTCTGGTGTCTGAGAAGCAATATCGTGCAGCCCCACTACTCCTGAGATAATTGCAAGTATTCCGGAGAGCAGCAAACCTAAGCTAACTCCTAGAGTTAACCCGGATGTCCAAGAGGCCCAATCCGGTAATTGCTTATATCCGGAAAACGTTAGAACCTGAAGGCGAGACCGGTAAGCAAACTTCACTAGAAAAGTTGACCTATGCTTTCAGCCCATTCAGATTTTGCTATAACAATCACATGATCCCTATCACGAAAGACGGTACTTCCACGCGCTATTTGAGGCTTGCCGTCTCGTAAGATCGCTCCTACTAAGGCTTCTTTTGGGAATCCAGCATCTGAGATTTTCTTTCCCTCACAAGCACTTTCATCGGTAACCGCAAATTCAAGAATTTCTGCATCTCCTTGGAGGAAAGTTGCTATTTGTGCTGCGTCACCACTTCGAACAAAACGTAAGACACTATTTGCAGTAGCAGTTCGTGGGCTCAATGTTGCCCCCACATCATGAGTGTCCAATAAACCTAGGAGTTTGAGACGGTGAACTACGGCGATTGTTTTTGGAGTTAAAACGTTCTCTGAATTTCCATTTAACCGAGAGCCAGCAGATTTGGCGTAAAGGCAAGCTAATACGTTTGCATCATCTTCACCAGTTAAGGCAACAACTATGTCTTGCCGCCCCACATCTGCTTCTTCGAGCATGTCTACGTCAGTAATGTCGCCATTAAAAATAAGAGCGTGCTTTAGTGAGGCGCTTAATTCGCTAGCTCTATCGGGGTTCTTCTCAATAATGGCGACATCAACTGCTTTCTCTACTAAAGATTCAGCTAAAAGTTGTGCTGTTCGACCTCCACCAAGCAACAAGGCTCTCGCTGGCATATCTCGTTCAATACCCAACCTTCTAATCACATCTCGGAGAGCGCGCTGTTTGCAAATAATTCGTAAAAGATCTCCCTCTTGAAGTGTTTCGTTCTCTCGAGGTATTACGGTAACTTCCTCGTCTTCACTCATTTGGCGAGTAATTGTGGCAATCATGAAATCCCAATCTGGTTCGAGCTCTTCACCGAGTTCTTTCAAAGACATGCCAACTAACGGTGCATCTGAGGGAAGCCGTGAGCCGATAATGACCACTTCCCCGCCTCCCATATGGATTATGTCAAGAGCTCCTGGGTATTCCATGAGGCGAAGAACATCTTGGGCGACCTCTTCATCGGGGTCAATCATTAAATGATTCTCAGGCGACCCTAATAGTTGGCCAACTTCTTTATTTCTGAGCCCACGTGATTCAACTCTAACTATTGTTCTCTTCACGCCCGCCTGTTTGGCTAGTAGTGCAGACAGTAAATTTGCATCATCGTTTTTAGTTACGGCGACCAGTAAGTCTGCGTCCTCAACACCAGCGCGTTTAAGCGCGTCTGGGTCTGTACCGCTGCCGAGAATAGTGAGAACATCAAGAGAGTGGTCTCGTTCAATCTGATTGAATCTTTCAGGATTTTTTTCCAACAAAGAAACTTCGTGCTGTCGGTTAAGTCGGTCTGCTACGTAAGTCCCAACCTCTCCTGCTCCTACAACAATCACTCTCACCTTGCTAATCCTCCCCCATAGAGACAGTTGGGTGGTTCATACCCAGCCTATATACAGCATTTTCAGTTATAAGAAGATTGAGCGGTACATCCCATGGCTCTGGAGCAATCGAAGGGAGAATTTGGAATTCATGGGCTAAACCAATTAATTGTGGCCCCGTTTCTAACTTCAAAAACGAAAAAGTTTTGTCATAAAAACCTGCGCCATGTCCAATTCGATTGCCATTCAAATCAACGGCAACAAGTGGGACAAGAACTAAGTCAAGATCTCTCGGATTGACCTCTTCGCCATCACTAGGTTCTGGTATGCCGAAGTTACCGGTTACTAGCGGCCCATTAGGGATGAGGAAGCGGAGAGTTCCATCAGAATTCATTACAGGAAACGCATGTTTTGGGCCCGGAATGCTGTTGAGTGATGATGGGTCTATTTCTCCACGTACTCCGAAATAAGATCCAACAATTTTGGAATTCTTGTAAGCATCAAGTTCAAGAATCTTTTCGCCCACAAGCCCTGAAGCCGAATCCACTACGTCCTTTGACAAAGAGGACCTTTTCCCCAAAGTTTCTGCTCTTATATGAGAAGCAGTCATACGTATATCGTTACCTAGATTCAATAAAGTTACCAGTGATACCCATGGTCAAATGTCACTTTTTCGTTCTCCTCTAATGTTTGAACAAAGCGCCGATATTTACTAGCGTTTCTCTAGCCGTGAAAGTTATAAGGCAAAAATATGAACTTGGGTTGAAAACTCGCGTTTCAAAACTAATAGATCAGGAGAGAGATCCTTGGAATCCATCCCTTACATAGCCGCCATTTCAGCAGTAGCTGGATTAATTCTCGCTGGATACTTCTTCAGAGACGTACAAAAAGCAGATCCAGGAAATGCACGAATGGTTCACTTGATGACCGAAATTCAGAAAGGAGCCAAGGCTTTCCTGAAGCAAGAATATATTTGGGTTTCAGCTTTCGTTGTTGTGATGGCCATTCTGATTGCTATTCTTATTGCTCCTCTAGCCGCAATTACCTACGTAATTGGAGCCGTACTTTCTGCGACTGCTGGATACGCCGGAATGACAGTAGCAACAATGGCTAACGCTAGAACGACTCAAGCAGCTAAAGACGGTCCAGGTAAAGCATTGCCTGTCGCCTTTCGCGGGGGCGCTGTCATGGGTTTTTCAGTTGCCGGTCTAGCTCTTTTAGGTTTAATGCTGGTTTACATCATTTTCGTCCTTGCGCTTGAGGTGGATAAAGCTTTTGAAGTCGTTACTGCTTATGGATTGGGAGCAAGTTCCATTGCTTTATTTAGTCGTGTCGGAGGAGGAATTTACACAAAAGCTGCGGACGTCGGTGCTGATTTAGTTGGAAAAGTTGAAGCCGGAATCCCTGAAGATGACCCACGGAATCCCGCAACAATCGCCGACAACGTTGGCGACAATGTTGGGGATGTAGCCGGAATGGGTGCAGATCTTTTCGAGAGTTACGCAGGTTCAATACTTGCTCCAATATCGTTGGTTGCCTTTGCCACTGGTTTAGCAGCAGAAAATGCAACACAATCTGTAACAATCTCACTCCTTGTTTTCCCAATGGCAATTGCCTTAGCAGGCATGGTTGCTTCAATTATTGGATCCTTTTTTGTCAAAGGTGGAGAATCTACTGATTCAAAGGCACTTTCACACGCATTGCATATGGGAACCAATATTGCAATGGGGTTAACGGTAATAGCCACAGTGATCCTTTCTGCTTGGCTCTTTGGCCAAGACTCAGCGTTTGATAACGCTTATGGTTTGGCAATATCAGTGATTGGTGGACTCCTAGTAGGTTGGGCGCTCGGTAAAACTGCTGAATTTTATACTTCTGACCATTACGGGCCAGTGAAGAAAATTGCTGATCAAACCAAGACTGGTCCTGCTACTACTATTTTGGGTGGAATATCCGCCGGGATGGTCTCAGTTGCCGCATCAGTGGGACTTCTAGCTGTTGGAGTGCTCGTCGCATATTGGGGTGGCGAAATGGCCTTTGACTCCATTGGCAACCTTGATGGAGGTATTTATGGCATAGCGGTAGCTGCGATAGGCATGCTCGCCACTACCGGAGTTGTAGTTTCTGTTGATGCATACGGCCCTATTGCGGACAATGCAGGGGGAATTGCAGAAATGTCAGAGTTGGATCCAAGCGTTCGTGAAGTCACGGACGCTCTTGATTCGCTTGGTAACACTACTGCAGCGATTGCAAAAGGATTCGCAGTAGGTTCAGCGGCACTTACGGCTTTAGCTCTTTTTAAGAGTTTCGAATTTGCGGTAGAAATGGCCGGCGGGTCGCTCTCACTGAACATCGGGGAGGTCAGTGTATTTATCGGACTATTTGTCGGAGCAATGCTCCCCTTCTTGTTCGCCGCATTGACCATTGACGCTGTCGGACGCGCCGCTCAAGAAATGATTGAAGAAGTCCGACGACAATTCAGAGAAATTCCTGGATTGCGCGAAGGAGAAGAAGGAGCCATTCCGGACTCAGCTCGCTGCGTTGAAATCTCTACAAAAGCTTCTTTGAAAGAAATGGTTATACCCGGAGCACTAGCTGTAGTTGTGCCTCTTGTTTTTGGTTTCATAAGTGTTGATGCGCTGGGTGGCTTCCTTGCCGGAGCTTTAGTAACAGGTTTCTGTTTAGCTATTTTCATGGCTAACGCTGGCGGAGCTTGGGATAATGCAAAGAAATATATTGAAACAGGCGCTCATGGAGGAAAAGGATCCGAAAGTCATAAGGCTGCTGTAGTAGGTGACACAGTTGGTGACCCATTCAAAGACACATCAGGTCCGTCAATGAACATACTTATAAAAGTTATGACTATTGTGTCTCTCGTCTTTGCTTCAGCTTTCGTAGGTTAGTGCAAATCAAAAAATAAATATTAAGGAGATTAGATATGAACTTTGATGAAACAACAAAATTACTGGCAATTCGAGCAGCTGATGCACGCGGAATCATTCTGCCTTTTGTTTTGGCTCACACTGCCACTTTGATTGTTTTGGGTTTTGGAGGCGCAGGCCTAGAAAATTCAGGAGTTCAACTTGCTTTAGCTGCTTGGGCAGTTCTTGGGTCACTTTGGAGCGTCTTATGGCTCGATGATGCAGTCCAAGATCTAGTAGCCGCTGGTAAGGACATGCCAGAGGAATTCAAAAAAACACACATGGGGCAACGTCTAGAAAAAGCACCTCTTACTGCTGTTCGTTTAATGAACGTCGTAGTTGTAGGTCTAATAGTTGCTGCTGAACTAATTGCTATCTATTAAATCTTGAATAAATATCAGGATTTCGAAGAGAAGGTCGCTGATTTAAATCAGTACCCAAATGCGATTTCTTGTTTAACTAGAGCTTTTCAAGAAGACCCTGTTCTCTCCTATTTGTTTGAAGACGAAGAGCAGCGACCTCTATTACTTTCAGCATTCTTCGCAAATCGAATTGCTGTTAACAGCCCGACTGACCAGTTACTGATCCCGTTGGAACCTGATACGGGTTCAGCAGCATCACTTTGGGAGAGGCCAGAAAAAGATTTTACGAACGACTCTACTTTTTCTGCCATGGTGGCTGGATTAACGGCAATACTTGGACAGGAGTGGATTACTGACCGGCTAGCAAATTTGTTTGTTCTAGGGGAAGCAAAGCCAAAAACCCCACACTGGTATCTTGCGTTTGTAGGAACGCTCCCAGAGGCACGCGGTAAAGGTTTAGCTTCAGCATTAATCAGTTCAGTTACAGAAATATGCGATACAGAAAACATTCCTGCGTATCTTGAATCAAGTAGCCCGGACAACGTTCCGCTCTACGAGCGTCATGGTTTCCGTATTACTGGTGAGGTAAAGATAAAGAATGGGCCAATAGTTCCACTTATGTGGCGAGATCCCATGACTGATTGAAAGTTGCGTGAGGTTGATTTTCTCTCAAACCAGTAGGAGTAACTTTTATGAACTCGGCTTTTTCCCAGAATTCAGGAATTGTACGAGCATCACTATAACTCATTCCACTTTTTAACCCAGCAACAAGTTGAGCGATAACCTTTGAAACTTCTCCTTTGTAAGGGACGACACCTTCAATGCCCTCGGGGGCCCTTTGTTCAAAATATTCATCGTCAATAGGCTCACCGAATCTATGGGCACGAGCTTCAATGGCTTCAAAACTAGCCATTCCTCTAACCCGCTTCACCAGCCCCCTGGGTGAAGATTCGACATCGCCAGGGCTTTCCTTGGTCCCAGCAAACATTGACCCAATCATCACACAGTCGGCGCCAGCACCGATTGCCTTTGCGATGTCCCCAGAAGATTTGATTCCGCCATCAGCTATAACTGGAATGGGGATATCACTAGCGGAAAAAATTGCCGTCAATTGAGGTACACCAACACCAGCAACCAGCCTTGTTGTACAAACACCACCCGGTCCGACTCCAACCTTTATCGCATCTGCTCCCGCCTCGCAAAGGTCCTCCGCTCCAGCTTCGGTTGCGACATTCCCGACAACTACATCAGTCTCAGGGAATGCTTCCTTGAGTTCTTTAAGTGTGTTTATTGGGTGTTCTGCATGCCCGTGAGCGATATCAAGTACCAAGAGATCCACACCGGATGCCACTAGGGCTTTACTTCGAATAACAGCGTCATGATCAGTTCCAACTGCAGCACCAACAACAAAGGAGTTATTTTCTTCTTTTACGTTTTCCACCATTTTTGCCTGTGCGTCAACTGGCATAAAACGGTGAATTATGCCTACGCCACCTAATCTCGCGAGAGCAAGAGCCATTTCCTCTTCACAAACAGTGTCCATGTTTGCAGCAAGAATGGGGAGGTCCATATTAATGTTTCGCGTAAGGCGAGTCTTTAATGAAACATCTTGACGACTCCTAATTGAAGAGCGTCTAGGGACAAGAAGTACATCGTCGAAGGTTAGTCCTGTCGCTAATCCTTCTGACCTCTTTCCCTTTAATGCCACACTGTCTCCAGTCTCTGAATTTCCCCGAAGTGAAGGGTACCGCAGTTGGAGAAAATATTCCGGTATACCCAGAATCTGAAAGGTAGGGCACGCTCCGTATGAATGCAGGTGAAACGGTTACGGTAAAAAAATGACTGGATCGTGTGGAACGCTTCCTACACGCGTTTCAAAATGAAGATGTGGTCCGGTGGACCAACCAGTACTTCCACACTTACCAATCAGTTCACCGATGTTCACTGAATGCCCGCTAGATACCAGTACCTGATTTAAGTGGGCGTAGACCGTTACTATTCCACCATCGTGTTCAATCATGACCGTATTTCCATAACCATTTCGCCACCCAGCAGAAATGACGCTTCCCGCTTTAGCCGCCCAGATGGGCTGGTCCATAACGCATCCAATATCAACACCATTGTGCATTCGCTCAGTTCCAAAGATGGGATGCACGTGCACCCCGAAGTCTCTCGACCCTATTGTTCCTTCAATAGGCATGATGAAGCCAGAGGCAGATTCTTCGGTCAGTTCTGGAGCAGAATTCCTTAATTCTTCAGCAATTAAATTGTCAATAAGTATTGCCAGAAGATACTGTTCACGTTCAAATTCACGAACTTCTTCTTCATATTCGCCAATCCGGTCTTGTAGCTCGTCCTGAAGGGCTTCTTTCGCCACAATTCTTTGATCAAGTATTACCAAAGAAATTTCCAACTCTCTTTGTTGACGCTCAGCATCAATAATCGCATCTTCAGCGGATCGAGCAATTTCTTCGCGGTCAGCTTCTAGTGCAGTGAAATGACTTACTAAGTCTTCACGGTCGCCAGTTACTGCATCAAGTATCGCTGATTTTCGGGCACCAGCCGTTAAATCTTCAGCTTCTAAAAGAGTTCCCGGGCGAATGCTTTGTACGTATGCATCAACCGCCAATATCTGCAACTGTTCACGTAGAGCAACAATTTCCTTATCTACTGCAGCTGCCTCGATCCAACGAAGTGTTGTCTCCGCCTCTGCTGCTTCAATAGCTTGCCGAGCAGTAGCAATTTTCGCTTCCTGCAACTCTATGTAGTCATCAAGAGCAGTAAGCGCATCCGAAACCTCTTGGTGTTCCGCCTCAGTCACATCTAAGGCTTCAGCCGCAGCAGCTTCAGCGTTGGCTGCTGCCTCTCTTTCATCACGTGCATCTCGAATATCATCGCTGTCGGCAAGGGCTGCCGAAGGAACGACTACCAAGGCAAGCATAGAAAAAGAAAGAAAAAGCTTTTTCAAAAGCGGAGAATGTGCAGAGAAATCAATTTTCTCAACATTGAAGAAAGCCATTTTTCTATGCTACCTGCTGAAGTAAATGAGTACAGTGCACCATTGATTCCAAATGAAGTAGAACAGTGGAAATAATTAACGCCTATGCTTTACTTGTGGCAAAAAAAGTTATTTCTCAATTATTTGACTCAACTCTTTGGAACGAAGTTGATGGATTCGACTTTGAAGACATTACTTACCATCGAGCTAAGTCACAGAAAACGGTACGCATTGCCTTTGATCGCCCAGAAGTCCGAAATGCATTTCGTCCGAAGACAGTTGACGAACTTTACAGGGCGCTAGACCACGCAAGGGTCACTCCAGACATTGGAACCATTCTCTTAACCGGTAATGGACCATCTCCAAAAGATGGCGGCTGGGCATTCTGTTCAGGGGGCGATCAGCGAATCCGTGGAAAAGACGGTTATCAATACGCGACAGGAGAAACTTCGGAAACGGTCGAAAAGTCACGCACCGGACGCCTCCACATCCTTGAAGTTCAGCGCCTAATTCGATTTATGCCAAAAGTCGTCATAGCAATGGTTCCTGGTTGGGCGGTAGGTGGCGGACACAGTCTTCACGTAGTTTGTGATCTGACTTTGGCCAGCAAAGAAAACGCTATTTTCAAGCAGACAGATGCAGATGTAGCGAGCTTTGATGGTGGCTTTGGATCCGCATATTTGGCACGACAAGTTGGGCAAAAAAGAGCTCGAGAAATCTTTTTTCTTGGTCGTAGTTATTCGGCGCAAGAAGCATTTGAAATGGGCATGGTTAACGCAGCCATCGCTCATGAAGAACTTGAACAAACCGCTCTTGAGTGGGCAGAAACAATCAATCAAAAGAGTCCAACTGCACAAAGAATGTTGAAATTCGCTTTCAATTTAATTGATGATGGCTTAGTTGGACAACAATTATTTGCTGGAGAAGCAACTCGTCTGGCTTATGGGTCTGATGAGGCAACAGAGGGAAGGGATGCTTTTCTCGAAAAAAGAGATCAAGATTATTCCGGTTTCCCCTACCACTTCTAATCAAACTTTTCGAGCTATCTCTGCTCTATTAACCATTTCTTTGACTCCATCCCAAATTGTTGAAAGAACAGCTTCAGCTTCTTTTTCATTTATTACACCTAAGGGTTTAAGTCGAATAGAAGTTGTATTCCTACGACGCAAAGAAAGGCGAGGAAGAGTTTTACCGCGCGGCCAAAGTTCCTCAGTCCCGGCAACTCCAATTGCTAAAACTGGGCATTTGCTTTTCAAAGACAATTTAGCTACACCAATTTTAGGTGTACCTACACCTGTGGGTCGCCATTCTTCTGGAGGGACGACACGTCCTTCTGCCATTACCGCAACTGATACTCCTGTAGAAAGTATTTCTGCTGCGCTCTCGATAGCGTCACTTCCCGATACCGGTACTGCTCCTAATTTCTTTAGTAAATTTCCGATTACAGGCTTTTTGAAATAAGCGGCTGCGACTAATGGTCGGACCGGCCAACTCCATACATGAAAGAGGCTGGCAGCTAAAAATAGATCTGCAAGGCTGCGATGGTTAGCGACAAGGATCGTGGGTTCTTTTGTGGATGCTGGGGGCATATCAGTGTCAATATTTGAAAGTAGTCTGTAAAACTTGAAAACTCGACGTTGTGTCCGACGTAAATCTTTTTCAGAAGGTACTTTCATACAGAGATCTTAGTTGGAATCCTGATGCCAAAGTAAAGGGTTCATCGGAGATGCAGCTATCTCACCTACGTTTGCTCCGGGTAGGTACATCAAAAGATCTAGTTGTTGTTCGTTTCGTTCAATTTTTTGAACCTGGCATTGGTCAGCAATGTAAATAACAGTCATTGCTGGCCTATCTGTATTGGTGCTGTTCTCTCCTGCTCTATGTAAAGTCCATCCAGCATGGAAGGTAGCGTCCCCGGCAACGAAAGATTCATAAGAGGAAAGTGAAAATTGCTCTTTATCTACCAATTCGCTGAACTCATTCTCTGAAGCTCCTGAAATCGCGGACCCTTTCAAATCTCCTTTTAAATGGCTTTTTTCCGCAAATTGAACGAGTCCCATTGACGAATCAATGTCAACTAACGGCATCCACATAGTTATTGCTTGGCTTCCTTTAATTGGCCAATAGTAGGCGTCTTGATGCCATGGAGTATGACCTCCTAGGGCTTTCTTGTTTAAAAGCTGATCATGATAAAGGCGAACTCCCTTAACCTTGAGCAACTGTGCTGCAACATGAGCAAATCTCTTAGCGGTTACAAAAGCTTTAGCTACGGGATCCAATTTCCAAAGGTTAATCGACTGATGAAAGGCTCTGTCATAAGTCCGCTGTTTTTCTAATGGTATGTCCTTATTCCAAGCAATATCAGTCCCAAGGCGTACTAACGATTCAGAAAAATTCATCAATTCATCTTTTGAGCAGAGTTGGTCAACTCTCACATGACCATTGTCGGCAAAAAAATCTACTTTGTCTTGGGAAATAATCCTTTCGCCATCAATAGAAGGCGAATCACTCATGTCGTTCCAAAGATGCGATCACCAGCATCACCTAATCCGGGCACGATATACCCAACCTCGTTCAAATGATCATCAATTGAGGCAGTCCATATAGACACATCTGGATGCGCCGATTGAAGGCTTTCGATCCCTTCTGGGGCAGCCAACAAACAAAGAAATCTAATTTCTGCTGGGTTCTCTTCCTTGATTCGACTGAGAGCAGCTGCTGCAGAGTTCCCGGTCGCCAGCATTGGGTCCACAACAACCGCTATTCGTTCTTCAATGGGTGGGAACTTGCAGTAGTACTCCACCGCTTCCAACGTGTCATGGTCCCTGTAAAGCCCAACATGGCCAACACGCGCTCCAGGAATAACTTGCAAAACTCCATCTAGTAGGCCATTTCCCGCACGAAGAATAGAAATGACTACTGGATGCTCGACTAATTCAGGCGCCTCCATTTCAGTTAGAGGCGTTGTTATTTCTGTAGTGACCAAAGGTAAATCTCGAGTCACTTCATAAGTTAAGAGCAGACTTGTTTCGTTGAGCAACTGCCTGAAGCGTTCGCTTGAGGTTTCTGTTCGACGCATTTGTGTCAACTTGTGTTGAACGAGAGGGTGATTAATTACGTGAATTTGAGACATTCTTACACTTTAACCTCTAAGATTCTCGCAATGATATTGAGACGATCTTTATTGAATTCGACTTATCAATAAAACTTGAAAGTCGCGTTCGGTTGTAGGCCTAGATGAAACAACTCCCCTATAAATATTCAGGACTGAAACTGATCAAGCATGGACTCTCGCGTGGCACATGGCCGCGTATGTGGAGTAACGAAAATCTCAAAGATACTTATGACGTCATCATTATCGGAGGCGGAGTGCATGGCCTAGCTACGGCCTATTACCTTGCAAAGAACTATGGGATCAACAACGTCGCTGTTCTTGACAAAGGTTATTTGGGTGGTGGCGGCTCAGGCCGCAACACAGCGATTGTTCGTTCAAACTATCTAACCCCTGAGGGTGTCGCTTTTTATGACCGCTCACTCACTCTTTACAACGAGATGGCTTCTGAATTGAACTTAAATGTTATGTTTTCACGCCGTGGCCACCTAACTCTGGCGCACACAGACTCTGCCTTACGAACTATGCACTGGCGGGCAGAGGTCAACAAATTGCAGGGAATTGATTCAAGTGTTATTGATCCCGATGAAGTAAAAAAACAAGCCCCAAGTTTAGATGTTTCCAATCACACTCGGTATCCAATATTAGGAGCGTTGTTTCATCCTCCGGGTGGGATTATTCGGCACGACGCAGTTGTTTGGGGCTACGCGCGTGCGGCTAGTCACTTCGGAGTGCATCTGCATCAAAAGACGGAGGTCTTAGACATATTATGTGCTGGCGGTGACCAGCCGGGTGGGAAAGGTCAGGGGGCAAAAATAACTGGAGTTCAAACGAACAAAGGGAAAATAAGCGCCCCAATAGTAGTGAACTGCACTGCAGGTTGGTCATCTCTGATTTCAAATATGGCTGGAGTGAGACTTCCAATAACAACACATCCGCTTCAAGCCGCAGTAACTGAGCCCTGTAAAACTTTCTTACCTACGGTGGTGGTCTCTGGGTCCTTGCATGTTTATGTCAGCCAAACAGATAGAGGTGAACTTGTTTTTGGCGCTTCGGTAGACCCTGTCGGAACGTACCGAATAAACGGGACGCTGGAATTTACCGAAGAATTAGCAGCTCATGTTTTAGAACTTATGCCTGGGATAGCAGAAATGAGACTACTTAGACAATGGGCAGGGCTTTGCGACATGACACCTGATTACTCGCCGGTGATGGGATTCACAGAAGTAGAAGGATTCTTAGTGGATGTCGGATGGGGAACGTATGGATTTAAAGCTGGACCAGTGTCCGGAGAAACAATGGCTGAAACAATAGCGACAGGCAAAACAGCTGAACTAATTAACTCATTTAACATTGAGAGATTCAGCACAGGTCAACTTGTTGGTGAAAAAGGTGCAGCGGCGGTGGGACACTAATGATCGTAGTACCTTGCCCTAATTGTGGTCCTCGCAACTCAAGCGACTTGAGAAATTGTGGTGAAGTAGTTGAACGTCCAGACCCGCAAATCACAACCATTGCGGAATGGCGCTCGTACTTATACCTCAGAAAAAATACTGCAGATTGGATGAGAGAAACTTGGTACTGCAGAAATGGCTGCCGTAAATATTTTGTTGTTGAGCGAAATACAGTCACCAACGAGATACGAGAGAGTGGATTATGAACCGACTTTCTCAGCAGCCATGCGAGATCATCGACCGCACTGAAGAGCTTAGATTTACTTGGAATGGAAAGCCTTTTGCAGGCTACAAAGGCGACACTATAGCTTCTGCCTTAGCGTCTTCCGGCGTAGAAATTTTCTCTCGGTCAATGAAGTATCATCGCCATCGTGGAATAATGACAGCTGATCATTGGGATCCAAATTTAGCTGTTCAAGTTGATGATGAGCCAAATGTTCGCGCAGGAAGTCGACGGCTTAAAGAGGGCATGTCGGTTAGCGCCCAAAATGTATGGCCTAACCTTAAATATGATGTAGGCGCTTTAAATAAAGTTGTTGGGCGTTTTCTTTCTTCTGGGTTTTATTACAAAACTTTCATGAAGCCCAAAATTTTCTGGGACCACTTATACCAAAAAGTGTTACGAAAATTTGCTCCAGGAGGAAGAATTGCGTGGGAGGAACGGTCTACTTCTTACTACGACAAAAGATACATTCATCCCGATGTAGTAGTCGCTGGAGGAGGCCCTGCAGGTATCTCTTCTGCCTTGGCTGCAGCTGATATGGGTGCCACAGTCGCTTTAGTAGAAATGGAACCCGAATTAGGAGGTCATACTCGCTGGGAAGATCCCGCTATCGCTTCAAGAATCACTCCCCTAATAGAGCGAATCGAGAATCACCAAAACATAGAGGTTTTTCTTGACTCCACTGTTACAGGGCGTTATGACCACAACTGGATTGCAATCATGCAAAAAAACCATCCAGTAGCGAGGGAACGATTAATTAAGGCAAGAACTGGAAGTTTGATAGTGGCCCCTGGCTTAATAGAGCGGCCGTACGTTTTTAAAGGCAATGATATTCCAGGTGTGATGCTATCTGGCGGGGTGCGTCGCTTAATCAACCTCTGGGGGGTCAAGCCAGGGGAAACAGCGGTCGTCTTTACTGCAAATGAAGAGGGAGACGCTTGCATTAAAGACCTAAAAAGGGTTGGTGTTGAAATCGTTACTGTCGTGGACGCAAGAAAAGGAGAAGTAATAGTTTCTGCAAACGGAAAAAAGCGGGTTAAATCAGTAACTCTTGAAGACGGAAGAAAAGTCGCAGCAGACTTAGTCGTAGTTGCTACTGGATGGACCGCTCCCACATCCCTACTAAACATGGCGGGAGATAAGCCAGAATACGATAAAAATTCAGCAAGATTTTTTCCCACAAACCTTCCGAGTAACGTACTCGCAACTGGTGGAATCGTCGGCAACGGAGATCTTGCTTCAATCATTCAGCACGGAACAGAAACTGGACAATTAGCGGCCAGTCGAGCATTACGCATTAGACATGGGAAACAAACAGCCACTGCTTGGGCGAGAAATCCAGACAATCCTCCACCAGAACTAATTGAAGATACCCGCTCATCTCTTCATAAAGAAGACCATCCAGAATGCTATTTTTCAACAAAAGAAGGATTCGTAGATTTCTCTGAAGACGTCAAATACAGCGATCTGGTGCAAGCTTCCCAAGAAGGATTTGACTCAATTGAACTGATGAAGCGATACACAACAGCGACAATGGGCCCATCTCAAGGCAAACTCGAAACCGTTAACGCAGCAGCAGTCCTAGCTGATGCCACAAATGTTGATCTAAAAGAAATAGGAACAACAATCTGGCGTCCACCATTTGCGCCAATAACACTTGGGGCGCTAGCCGGTCGCATATTTGAACCAACACGAAGATCAGCTCTACAAGATTGGCATGACACCAAAGGGGCTACTCCTCTACTAGCCGGCCAGTGGGTAAGGCCTGACCATTACGGAAATCCCGCTCAAGAGGCATTAAACGTACGAAACAACGTTGGAATAATTGATGTTACTCCACTTGGAAAAATTGATTTACAGGGAAAAGACGTCAGCAAACTATTAGATCAAGTTTATGTAAATCGGTGGGCATCATTAGGAATCGGTAAAGTCCGCTACGGAGTGATGGTTGGTGAAGATGGAGTAATCGCTGACGATGGTGTTACTGGACGCATCGAAGAAGACCGCTGGCTAATGACCACTACTTCTTCAGGGGCTGGTGCGGTTTGGGAGAAACTAGAAGATTGGATTCAAAGCAATCAAGAAAATTGGGATGTTTATGCGACCCCAATAACAGGTGGACTAACAAGTATCAACGTGGCAGGTCCTAACTCGAGAAACCTTCTACAACGCTTAACAACTGACGTAGATCTTTCATCGGAAGGCTTTCCCTACTTCAGCGTAAGGACGGGAACAATTGCTGGAGTGGAGAACTGTATTATCTGGCGAATTGGATTCACCGGAGAACTCTCCTACGAGATTCATATACCTTCTGGTTACGCAAAATATATTTGGGAGCTACTTTTAGAGTCCGGTAGCGACTTAGGCTGCGCCCCCTTCGGTGTTGAGGCTCAAAGAATTCTCAGATTAGAAAAAGGACACTTTATTGTCGGACAAGACACCGATGGTTTGACAAAGGCGCCAACAATCCAATTAGAGAAATTATTCAAGTTAGACAAAGAAGACACCGTGGGGCTTCCAGAGATACGGGACTCGTTCAGTTCAGAGCAGATGCCCGCATTGGTAGCTATACAAACTGAAAATCCAAAAATTGTGCCTGAAGAGGCTTCTCAAATTGTTGACGGAGACAGTAATCGGATACTCGGCAGAATAACTTCTAGTCGAATGTCTCCAGTACTAGAACGGTCTATCTGTCTAGCGCAAATAAATCCAGAGTTAGCTTCACCTGGCACTGAAATAACCATTCTATTAGGTAACGGTCAGCGAATTATTGCAAAAGTGATTGACGGACACGTACATTTTGACCCGACTGGAAGTAAGCAAAATGTTTAATGAAACTTTCTTGAGCCCAATTCCGCTGGACGCGATTGAGTCAGAAGATGGATGCCTGCGAATTAGAGACTGTGCGCATTACACAAAGATTCTTTTACGCAAAAGAATCGGAGCGGAAGACACACCGGAAACTGAAGTTCTCTACGGAAAAAGCAAACTTCGAACAGATGGAACGCTTATCACTGGAAGCAGGCCCGACGAATGGACTCTCTACAATCCAACCAGCGACGCTACAGATCTAATACAAGAATACGCCGCAATTAAAGATCAAGTGATTCTTGTAGATATAACCCACGGCAGAAGTCTTCTGAGCCTTGAAGGAGAAAATGCCGGAAAGGTATTAGAGAAAATATGCAATATTGATTTCTCTGACGAAATGGTTCCAGATGGTGCCTGCCTATCCGC
Source organism: Acidimicrobiales bacterium AG-410-I20 (assembly GCA_949538625.1). Lineage (GTDB taxonomy): Bacteria > Actinomycetota > Acidimicrobiia > Acidimicrobiales > MedAcidi-G1 > MedAcidi-G2B. The sequence continues at coordinate 9,568 of CATISD010000115.1, read as the reverse complement.
ATCTATCGGAAACGTGTCATGTGACCTAGTACGTACCGGCACGAATAAGGAAATCTCCTTTCTCATAGCGTGTGAAAGGTCTTTTGGGAACTACCTTTTCCGAGTCTTGGTGGATGCTGGTAGAGAGTTTGAAATGACTCCCCCAATTGGCCTAGAACTTCATTAAATCATCACTCAACTTTGACCCCATTACGCATAGAGTGTCTTTAAAATCACTTGCAAACCTTGCGCACCATATTTGTTAATTGAAGGGTTACAAAATGACCGAGAAATTAGAACCAATTCGCTGTTGGAGGGCTACTGTCCCAACAGACTGGATTGACTACAACAATCACCTAACAGAGGGTTACTACGGAGTCGCTTTTGGTTATTCCGGTGACATGCTTTTAGAGGAGTTGGGGTTTGACGCTAATTACCGTGAAGAGCACGGAACTTTTTATACCGTTGAAAGTCGTGTTCGTTTTCTTCGCGAAATCCATGTAAACGCTGATGTGCATGTGAATGGATGGCTTCTTGGGTGCGATGAAAAAAGACTTCATTGGCTTCAAGAACTTTATGTCGAGGGGAATGAAGAGCCAGCTGCTACACAAGAGGCTCTGTTACTTCATGTGGTACAGGGAGAGGATGGTGAGGGTCCAAAAGTCGCACCAATGAAAGAACCAATCCTGAGTATCGCTTCAAATATTCGAGACAAACATTTAGCTTTCCCTCAGCCGGATTTTGTGGGACAAGCTATTCGGTCTTTGCGTTGAATCAATCCTCAGAAATCGGCTCACGAGTCTCTCCTTTTAATGGGGTTGCAGCTTTATTCGTTTCATTTCTTTTACTTCAAGTAGGCAATGGTCTTCAAAGAATTTTGCTGCCGATTAGGGCAGAGTCTGAAGGCTTTAGTGCGGGGTCAATGGGCCTGGTTATGGCCTTCCATTTTGCCGGTTACCTCGCTGGCGCTCGATTTATTGTTTCCGCAATAAATTCTGTGGGTCACGTTCGTGTTTTCGCTGCACTTGCCTCTACCGCATCCGTCGCTGTACTCATAAACGCTGTTTTTATTGTGCCGACCACCTGGATGTTTATTTATTTCCTAAGTGGATTATGCAATGCAGGAGTTTTTGTAGTTCTTGAGAGCTGGCTAAATGCTAAGGCAGCCAACGAAGTCCGCGGCAAACTTTTAGGAACTTATATGACCATTATGATGGGAGGAACTGCCGGCGGGTTTCTTCTCATAAATGTCGCGAGTGCTGATGGATTCAAGTTATTCATTTTTTCTTCTGTTCTAATTTCTGCAGCAGTTATACCCATAGCGCTGACTTCTACTTCTACTCCGCCGCAGCAAGAAGAAGAGAAAATGAGCATCAAGGAGTTATTGGACATTATTCCGTTGGCTGTAGTTGGCCTTTTTCTCGCTTCATTTGTTCAAGCGTCGACTAGTTCGATGAGTACGGTTTTTGGAACCGAAGCAGGTATGTCAACAGAGAAAGTCGCACTCTTCACAGCCGCGGGTTTTGTTGGTGCTGTTCTGCTGCAATATCCACTTGGTTCGTTATCAGATCGTCTTCCCCGACGAACTGTCATCCTATTTGTAACAGTTGCCGCTGGTTGCCTTGCCTTACTTGGGGCAATGTTGCCGACTGACGGAGACTGGATAATCCTTCTCCACCTTTGCTTCGGAGCCTTTGTCTTTCCGCTTTATGGACTCTTTCTAGCATTAGCAAATGACTGGATACCTCCTGAAAAAAAGACATCGGCAGCTTCTGCTCTTGTATTAATCAGTAGTTTCGGGGCAGTCATTTCTCCAGTCATATCCGCACAAGCAATGAATGTTTTCGGCCCAAGTGGCTTTTACTGGACTTCAGTTGGAGTTTTTGCTTTGCTGACGACGTACTTGCTTTACCGGATTAAGGTGCGTGAAGCCATTCCCGTGGAGAGACAATCTATATTTAGGCCTGTTGTTGCAAGATCAGGCGAGATCCTGCATGGCTTTACTCGTAGAATTCGACGCCCAGAAGAATAAGGAACAATTTTTGCCGTGAAGAACTATCAACTAAATTTATGATTCAAAGGAGAACCTTCTATGCCATTTGCAAATATCAACAATCAAACGATTCATTACATAGATCATGGTGGATCTGGTCCTGCCATATTCCTTTCGCATGGATTTTCTATGGATCACGAAATGTGGTCAAATCAGATTGAACCCCTTGTAGCAGCAGGATGGCGTGTAGTTGCTTACGATGAGCGTGGATGGGGTCAAACTTCTCATCAAGGCGAGTTTAATTACTGGGACTTAGCGGAAGATTTGCTTTCACTCATGGACTTCTTAGAGGTAGAAAAAGCAGTACTGGCGGGAATGTCCCCAGGGGGCTTCTTATCAATGCGCGCCACTTTGCTTCAACCTGATCGAGTTGAAGCATTAGTTTTAGTTGATAGTGAAGGTTCGGCATTAGCGGACGACGAAAAGACTCTCTTTAGATCCTTATATGAAGCAATGCTTGAAAGTGGTATGGCTGGTCCTCTGGGAGAGACACTCGCTTCTTTCTTATTCGCTCCTGAGTACCAAGGAATTGACTTTTGGCGAGGTAAATGGAATTCACGGAACCCACAACGGTGGGCTGACGCAACGGAGTGTCTATTTGAACGTGACGATATAGACGACCGTTTGCCGGAAATTAAATGTCCTGCTTTAGTATTCCATGGGGATTCAGACGCTTCCATCCCGTTAGAACGAGGGAAACGGATGGCTGAACTTCTAGGCGGTGAAACCCAGTTCATTGTTATTGAAGGAGCAGGGCACACGCCAAATCTAGAGAAACCAGAAATGGTCAATCCCCCACTTCTTGAATTCTTAGAGACACTTCGTGGCTAAGTAGGGCCTACTGCTGGTTTATAACCAGTAACGTTGACTTCTTTGAAAAGTCCAGCTTTACAATATGGGTCATTGCGAGAAATCTCTTTAGCTTCCTCTAAACTTGCAGCATTCACGACAATAAGGGATCCACACATCTCTGAATTTTCGTCTAAAAGAGGGCCAGCGTAAAGAATGTCTATCCCTCTCAAATACTCGAGATGGCTAGGCCGAGTCTCCAGTCGTAAATTTCCTGCATCTTCTTTATCCACTGCATATATAACAAAGTGCATCTTCTACCTGCTTATTAGTCAAGTAGTGAATATAACTCATTCAGTTTGAATTGGGGAGAAAGATCTGATTTCTATTACACTTTCTTCAACTAGAAATTTTGACCTATTTAGAATTCATTTGATTAGAACCTAAGGAGAATGACAATGCACGAAGCAGTAATCATTGACGCAGTACGAACACCAGGTGGGCGTCGCAACGGAAAACTAAAAGATTGGCACCCTGCAGCTCTGTCTGCCCTTACACTTAATGCGTTAGCAGAAAGAAATAATCTTGACCCTGCGCTTGTTGACGATGTTGTTATGGGATGTGTTATGCAGGTTGGTCAACAGTCTCTTAACATTGGACGATCTGCTGTGCTTGCTGCTGGTTGGCCAGAATCTGTTCCAGCAACAACAGTTGATCGTCAATGTGGCTCAAGCCAACAAGCCATACATTTTGCTGCACAAGGCGTCATGGCAGGATCCTACGACGTGGTAATAGCTGCTGGCGTTGAATCAATGACAAATGTGCCAATGGGTAGTTCCGTAGTCGGTGGACAGATGGGAAGCCCATTTCCTCCTGCCATGGAAGAACGCTACGCAGAAACAGGACTCCCCCCACAGGGCATTGGTGCAGATATGGTTGCTGATGAATACGGGATCACACGCGAAGAATTGGATGCATTTGGAGCCGAATCTCAACGTCGAGCAGAGCAAGCAACAGTTGAAGGAAGATTCGAAAATGAAATCATTCCTGTGCCAGTAGAAATCGATGGAAACGTTGAAATGCACGTAACTGACGAAGGCATTCGCCCGGGAACCACTCCGGAAACGCTCAGCAATTTACAACCAGCTTTTCAAGAAAACGGACGTATCACTGCCGGCAATTCATCGCAAATATGTGATGGCGCATCAGCAGTTTTAATCATGAGTGCTGAAAAAGCAGAAGAGCTTGGAATGAAACCTCGTGCACGCTTTCATTCATTCGCTTTAGCTGGAACAGATCCAGTCACAATGTTGAAAGGCCCAATCCCAGCAACCAAGAAGATCTTCGACAGAAGTGGTCTTAACATCGAAGATATTGACGTATTTGAAATCAACGAAGCATTTGCATCCGTGGTTCTTGCCTGGCAAAAAGAAACAGGCGCTGATCTTGAGAAGGTAAACGCCAACGGTGGCGCCATCGCCTTAGGTCACCCATTAGGTGGTTCCGGGACAAAGTTGATGACAACCATGCTTAACGAATTAGAGCGTGTTGAAGGTCGTTACGCCCTTCAAGCCATGTGTGAAGGTGGCGGCCTAGCCAACGCAACCATCATCGAAAGGATTACTTCCTAATGTCACGAATGTCACTTGAAGGCTCCTCCTCAATAATTACAGGTGGAGCTTCTGGAATCGGAGAATCCAGCGCGCGACAGCTCGCTGACGCAGGCTCCCGTGTTGTAATTGCAGATTTAAATGAAGAGCGAGGCAATGCTGTAGCATCTGAACTTGGCGGACTATTCGTTAAATGTGATGTAACCAGTACAGAAGACGCTGACACAGCAGTAGCAGCCGCTTCTGAAATGGGTCCTCTCCGTGCTCTTGTCAATTCTGCTGGTCTTGGGTACGCCGGAAGAACTGTTGATAGAAATAACGAACCAATGGATCTTGAAGCATTCAGATTTGTTATAAATGTGAACCTTATTGGCTCATTCAACATGCTAAGCAGGTCAGCTGCTGCAATGGCGCAGACTGAACCAGTTGATGAAGACGGCTCAAGAGGGGCGATTGTAAATATGGCCTCCGCTGCTGCGTTTGACGGCCAAATAGGACAATGTGCATATTCCGCATCAAAAGGCGGCGTTGTTGGTATGACTCTTCCTATCGCCCGTGACCTCTCTGTATTAGGGATCCGCGTAAACACAGTCGCGCCAGGTCTAATTGATACACCGATTTATGGCGAAGGTGAAGCTAGCGAGCAGTTCAAAGCCCATCTAGGCCAATCAGTACTTTTCCCAAAGAGACTAGGAACTGGTGAAGAATTGGCTTTCATGGTGATGGACCTCATTACTAACCCGTACATGAACGGAGAAACTATTCGAGTTGATGGCGGCATAAGAATGCCGCCCAAATAGGAGACGCTATGAGTGAAAACAATGCAGTATTAACAGAAAAACGAGACAGAGTCCTACTAATTACTCTAAATAGACCAGACGCCATGAACTCAATAAATGGCGATCTCTCTCATGGGTTAATGGCAGCTATCGAATCGCTAAATACTGATTCTGATTTAACTGCCGGGGTTCTAACTGGTGCTGGTCGTGGATTCTGCGCTGGTATGGACTTGAAAGCATTTGCCCGGGGAGAAGACATCGGTCCCTTTATGAAGTTCATAAAAAGTGGTGCAGAGAAACCATTAATTGGAGCAGTAGAAGGTTTCGCCCTCGCCGGCGGTTTAGAACTCGCTCTGACCTGTGATTTATTAGTGGCAGCAGAAGGCGTCAAACTAGGGATTCCTGAAGTTGGAGTTGGCTTATATGCCGCAGCCGGCGGGTTGCTTCGCCTCCCTAGCCGAGTGGGATTCAGTAAAGCCATGGAGATGGCTATTACCGCTGACCCAATTACCGCTGAAGAAGCATACAACTATGGTTTAGTTGCCCGCTTGACTGAGAAAGGTGGAGCCGTAGAAGGAGCGCTGGCACTAGCTGAACGAATAGCTCAGAATGCACCTTTAGCAGTTGCAGCGTCTAAAAAAATCATAGAGGCCACCACACAAGGACTAACAGAAGAAGAACTCTGGGCTTTAAACACAGAACTTCAAATCCCTGTCTTTACCTCTAATGATGCTCGAGAAGGTCCGGTGGCTTTTGCTGAGAAACGACCCCCAAATTGGACAGGAACTTAATTCTCCATCGGTAAAAACATTGCAAGTTGTCTTGATTGGGCAACAAGGTCACCATTTGAGTCCCAAAGTAATCCGGTTTCAATCATCCGACCATCTCGAAGATCTTCAGTCCAAAATTTACCCTGAACCCATCCCGGTTCTGGACGTTTTCTAATGTGCGCTGTGAATTCAATAGTTGGAACCCAGCCAACTCTTCCGACATAACTAAAAATCGGAGGCGGAAAAGCATCAGCAAAAAGCACAAGACTTAAAACATCTGGGTCTCTGCCATCAACAAGTCTGATCCATCCTGACACTTCAGCTTTGGTTTGACCGGTATTTTCCGGATCCGGCGGCGACATACGCATTTCGACACGATTATTTATCACTAAATCCACCCCCTGCTGTTCCCCTGAACGTTCAAGGCACTCTTCCGGTGGTGGTATATCGGGTGGCTCAATAACTATCTCATAGTCATGAGCGCTGCCTTCACTCAAATCTCCAAACGCAGCCATTAGCTCGAGTCGAGTTGTGCCGTTTTGCTTTAAAGTTCCACGCGTAGTCGTTACGGAACGTCCACTTCGAATCAATTCGGTAGAAATTTCCGCTTCTTCATTTCCTGTCCCAGGGCGTAAAAAATGGGCGGTAACGGAGAGTGGATCCTTATGCGAGTCATTAAGTTGCATCGCTCGAAGGGCGGGAATAATTAAGTATCCACCGTTTGGATTCTCTCCGATATTCCATTGATCACTCAGCAAAAGACTCCATGTTCCATCCCCTTGCAAGGACGCCTGCGTCTCACTATCAAATTGTGTATCCATTAAGTCTCTTCCAGTTCGTTAAGTAGCAGAATTCATCCCAAGAAAAGCAACCGCAACTACGTATAAGACTATAAGTATGATTCCTTCACTTTTGTGTAGCTTTTTTCTGAAGAAAGCAATCCCGAGTAATAAGAAGGTTACGAGGAGCATGAAGCCAACTCCCCTGCCAGACAGGTTTGAGTCATCTATTGAGCCAGGTCCGACAACTCCCATAAGGCCCCCGACAAGAAGACTGTTAAAAATATTTGATCCGAAAAGATTGCCGATAATCATTTCTGTTTCACCGCGTTTAGCACATGAAGCCGTAGTAACTAATTCTGGCAAGGAGGTTCCGATCGCAATAAGTAGGAACCCTACAAATCCTCCTGTGATGCCCCATGATTTAGCGAGACCATCCGCTCCTTTTACCGTGAAGTATGCACCAACTACTGTTCCAAGTAGCCCGAGGCCGATTCTGATGAACTCCACAGGTGCCTTACTTTGATCTTGTTCAACTTCAATTGGTACTTCTTCTGATTTGTCCCTCACTATGTAAAGAAGGGTGAGAATTCCTCCCCCTAGAAGAAGTAGTCCTTCTAGACGGCTTATGAATTCATTTACAAGAACAATCGTCAGTGCTACTGACGCAACAAGTGTTAGCAATCCTTCCTTGCGAAGTATTTTTGGCGGAATACTTATTTGGGTAAACATCGCTGCAGCTGCCATGACAAGAGTTAGGTTTGCCACATTTGATCCAAGAATGTTTCCTGCACCAATATCTAGGTCACCTGCTTGAGCGGCTGCGATTGAAACGAGGGACTCTGGAAGAGACGTCCCGAAACCAAGAAGAACTACGCCGATGATGACAGGTGGGATTCGGTAAACTTTTGCAATTATTGACGACCCTTTTACAAACTGGTCGGCAAAGAAAACCAATCCGATTAGCCCCCCAAGAAACGCTGCATAATGTTCCATGAAGAAATTCTAGTTCTCTTAATTGCTATCGCATTACAAATGGGTTCGCCATTGGCTCTTCACCTGTATTTATCCAAACACTCTTCGTGCGGGTGTAGTCGTAAATTGCATTAATTCCCGCTTCACGCCCATATCCGCTTTGCCTGAAACCTCCAAACGGAGCGATAGGTGATATTGCTCGATAAGTATTAACCCATACTATTCCTGAACGAATGGCAGCTGAGACTCTGTGGGCTCTCGCAACGTTTGAAGTGAATACACCGGCTCCGAGACCAAACTGAGTGTCATTGGCAAGAGAAACAGCATCCTCTTCGGTTTCAAATTTAAGAACTGACATAACAGGCCCAAATAACTCAATTTGTGTAGTTTCAACAGACTGATCTGGACAAGCGACAACTGTTGGTTGGAAATACCAACCATTTTCAAAGCCTTCTGGCCGACTTCCACCTGTGTGTATTACAGCTCCCTGCTCCTGAGCCATTACTAATGTTTCTTCTATTCGATTACGTTGCGCCTCTGTTGCTAGTGGCCCAACTTGTGTATCAGCATCTAGTGGGTCACCAATACGAACTGCTTCTGCTCGTTTAATCACTTCGGCAATAAACTCGTCATATATTCCGCTTTGGACAAAAACCCTTGATCCGGCGACACAACTCTGTCCAGTTGCTCCAAAGTTGCCGGCTACTGCACCGTTGACTGCACCTTCAAGATCAGCGTCATCAAAAATCACTATTGGAGACTTTCCACCCAATTCAAGAGAGACCGGGGCAAAATTTTGAGAAGTATTTTCCACAACATGCCGCGCAGCATCTACTCCACCAGTGAAAGAGATTTTTGCTACTAATGGATGACTAGTAAGTGCGCGACCGCAAGGCTCTCCGAAACCGGTTATCAAATTAAATACACCAGGAGGGAAACCTGCTTCATCTACGAGCCGTGCAAACTCTAAAACAGGGGCAGGTGCCTCTTCAGAAGATTTGATTACTACGGTATTTCCGGCTGCTAAGGCTGGAGCAGCTTTTGTTGCGGTTAACAACATTTCCGCATTCCATGGAACTATCCCAGCAACTACTCCGATTGGCTCTTGAGTCGTGAAAACGTGGAGGTTTGGTTTGTCGATGGGTAATGTTCGTCCCTCAACCTTGTCTGCTAAGCCTCCGTAGTACCGGTAATATTCTGCTACGTAAGCTGACTGACCGCGAGTTTCAACAGCTAATTTTCCGCTATCAGTAGTTTCCACAGATCCTAAGAGCTCTGAATTCTCTGTCATGAGATCAGCGAGTTTAAAGAGCATCTTTCCGCGTTCAGTCGCAGTTAATTTAGACCACGGTCCCTCATATAGGGCGTGGTGAGCAGACCTCACCGCACGGTCTACATCTTCCTCGGTGGCTGCAGGAGCGGTTGCCCAAGGTTCTCCCGTTGAGGGATTTATTGATTCAAATCTCCCCCCATCGGAAGCTTCACAGAACTCCCCATTTATGTACATTAAATATTCATTCATCGGACTCTCCCGTTTTGAACGCACTAAAACAGCTATTTACTTGCTTTACAGTCACTCTCTACTCTTCTTCTTGAACAATGCCCATTTCTTCCATATCGGAATAACGATTCCCAATTCGGTGATGCGGACGACCTCCTACAGAAGCGCCTATAGCTACTACGATCTCATTAGGTGCGGGTGAATCAGGAATTACCATCTCAAGAGTGAGGTAATGAGAACGCCAACCCGGATCGATTTTGTGCATCATAGGAATTGAAACAGTGGCTCCAGGGCCACCACGAGAGTTTGTGAAGGACAAATACGCAGTCCCTT
>CATISD010000114.1 GCA_949538625.1 Acidimicrobiales bacterium AG-410-I20 | reverse complement strand
CCCCGGCTTCCCCTTCAAGGAGTAAGGGCTTTTTTAACCGCAGGGCCAAGAAAATCGCTGTCGCTAGGCCTTCATCGGCCAAATAATCTTGCTCTCTTAAGCAAGAAACAACGTCTTCAACCGTAGAGGAATCCGAGATATTCATAACTTAAGGTTACGTGCTTTTAGCCTTTAACCAGACTCTTAACGTCCTGACTCTTCTAACCCGCGTCGTGTCAGAACTCGTGCGAGATGACGACGATAGTCAACTCCAGCATTAATATCTGCTGGTGGTTCACATCCCTCTGCTGCTAATTCTGAAGCTTCAGTTGCAGAAGCACCATTACTAATAGCTTCTTCCACTGCGGAGGCTCTTATAGGCCGTGAATCCATATTCACTAATCCGACACCACATGAGTCTTTATCTACGACAACTGCAGAACCAACAATCGCCCAATCTTGAGCTCGACGATTGAATTTCTGAAACGACCAAGTTGATTCCGGCATTTTTGGCACTCGAACTTCAACTAACATTTCTTCTTCGCTTAATGCTGTCTCTAGAAATCCTGTAAAGAAAGAATCTGCATCTACTTGTCTTCTCCCCGAAGGACCATCAATGACCAAACTTCCCCTTAAAGCAATCAACGCAGCTGGAAGATCTGAAGCGGGGTCGCCGTGCGCCATTGCGCCCCCTATAGTTCCTCGGTGCCTGACTTGAGGGTCTCCTACCTCCGCTGTCGCTGCAGCTAACAGTCCCACCTGAGATTGAACTAGGTCACTATGTTCAACGTCAAAGTGCCGGGTCAAAGCACCTATTGCTAACTCTCCTCCTTCGTCTCGAATGTAGGAAAGTTCTTCTAGGCGACCTATATCAATGAGTACAGCGGGGGCTGCTAGTCGATATTTCATTAAAGGTAGAAGCGAGTGACCGCCTGCGATTAATTTGGCGTCATCACCATGTTCGGCTAGCAGGCTGAGCGCCTGCTCGGCGCTTGTTGCGCGCTCGTAATCAAAAGCGACTGGAATCATTTAGCGCCTCCAACTTGGAGTACTGCTTTGACGATGTTGTGATATCCAGTACATCGGCAAAGATTGCCTTCTAAACCTTCACGAACTTCTGCTTCTGTTGCATCAGGTTTTTCGTCCAGTAAAGAAACCGCTGCCATAACCATCCCAGGAGTGCAGTATCCGCATTGCAAAGCATGACATTCATGAAAAGCCTGCTGCATTGGATGTAATGAGTCTCCGTCCGCCAGACCTTCAATTGTTGTTACTTCTTGGCCATCTGCTTGGACGGCAAGCATGGTGCAAGATTTGACGGCTTCTCCGTTTAAGTGAATGGTGCAGGCCCCACATGAGGAAGAGTCACATCCTATATTGGTGCCCGTAAGAGCTGCTTGCTCTCGAATAAAGTGGACCAGCAGAGTTCTTGGTTCAACATCATGTGAAACGCTTTGACCGTTAATATTTATTGTCACCTGCATATAGTTCTCCTAGTTCTTCCCTCTAAAACTGGATTACGAAATATTGACTGTAGCCGTAAATAGGCACTAGTTCCGTATCCAATGCCATTCTTGTTTTTTATGGAGCTAACTTCTTCAATCCTCTCCACGCGAAACCACCGGCTACAAAAGACATACTTGCTAAAGCTACTAGTCCAGGCCACGTAGTTGACCAAGCAACGTCTCCTAGGAAACCTTGACGTGATAGCTCTAAAACGTTCGTAATTGGGTTATATCTGGCTGCAATTTTGAGCCATCCGTCCATGAATGATTGCGGTACTTGGCCGACAGAAATAAATAGAGCCCCAAATGCAATTACTTGCATCAACATCAGCGATCGTTGCGTCTTCATCTTGTAAAGAATCACTAGACCAATTAGACAGAACACCACGGCAAGGAACGAAGAAGCGATATAAAGAGACAGCACGCCAATGATTCCGCCAGGGACGGTCATTCCTAACGCTAAAGAAAAAAAGAATACTGCTGTAGTTGGTATGAGTGCCCGAAAGGCGCTGTAACCCACTGTTCCTATTAAGAGAGGAAATCGACTACCTGGGGTGAGTAGGAGACGGTCGAAAAATCCTTGCTCTAGATCATCGGCTGACGATCCGACTGCCCCAATTCCTGCAAATACTGCTCCTTGGAGCGCCCCATAAGGAGCCATCCAGTTATATATATTGCTCGTTCCATATCCTTCAATTCGAGTGAGCGAACTAAAAGCTCCAGTGAAACTGATTACAAGAACTACGGGCATAACAATGGTGGGAACAATAAGCACCGGGCGAGCTTTTATTCTGCGCATACCCCTCATGCAAATAGCAGCTGCTACCTGTCTGGAATGTTTCATTTCAGAAAGCGCTGAACTCATGATGACCTCAGCATTTTTTGTAGAGATCTAATTGCTAAAGAGATTGTTATTACAGATATCAAAAGCGGAACTCCTAATGCCTGTAAAGCATCTGTTGTGGACCATCCTTGTATCACGAGCCTTCGGATGGGGTCAACGGTCCAAGTAATTGGATTGTTTTCTGCTAATGCCCGAAACCAGCCTTCCATAAGTGAGGTCGGGAAGAAGGCTGATGACATGAAGATTGTTACAAAAATTAAAGGAAATGTAGCACCTACTGCTTCCTGGGATCCTGTGCGTATAGCCATGGACTGAGCTAATCCTCCTATCGCAAGCACCAGAAGCGAGGCTGTGAGGATAATAATTAACGCTCCCCCTATTCCTGCCTTTATCTGCGCTCCAAAGGCCAGAAAAATAAGAATCAAAATTATTGCTTTTCCTGCTGCAATAACTGCGGCTCCCCCAAGTCGACCCAGAAGGATTGGCACTCTTGATACCGGAGATGCCATCAATCGGTCAAAGAAGCCATCTTCAATGTCTAAAGCAAGAGCAGTTCCTGCACTTGTTGCTCCAAACGAAACTGCCTGCACAATAGATCCAGGAAGTATGAAATCAAGGAATGACCTAACTTCAGGAAATCCTGGCAGTCCAAGCGTTCGACCGAACTGACTTGAATAAACAGCAGCCATCATTAACGGAAAAATTAATCCGGGAAGGATCACTACCCATTGTCTGAACTCATTTTGTAGTGACCGTTGAGTCAATTCGAGAGTTTGAACGCCAGCTAGACGAAAATTAGGCGAGTTCTTATTCATCTGGAGTCTCTGCACCTTCAAGTCGACGTCCAGTAGCTTCTGCAAAAACATCATCCAAACTTGGAGCGTCAAGTTCAAGATGAAGTACTTCCACTCCTTGTTTCTCTAAAGCATTAACTACTTCAGCGACTTTGGCGACACCTCCATCGAGGCCTATCGCTACTCGCCCATCACGAGCTGGTCGATCAATACCAAAATCACTCAATACTGATTGAGCCTTATCAAGATTTTGGGGGTCAATATCAATACGAAGAGTGGGAGCTCCAATTGAAGCTTTCAGATCTGCTGGAGACCCTTCCCTCACTATTTTCCCATAGTCAATTATCGCTATTCGTCCTGCTAACTCGTCTGCTTCTTCCAGATACTGAGTGGTAAGAAATACTGTGGTGCCAAATTCAGTGTTCAACCGTCGGACTTCTTCCCATAATGCTGTGCGGCTTGTTGGGTCAAGTCCAGTTGTTGGTTCATCAAGAAATAGAATCTTTGGTTCATGAATAAGGGAAAGTGCTAAGTCAAGTCGACGCCTCATCCCTCCCGAATAAGTTCCTACCCGTCGATCCGCCGCGGCAGAAAGACCAACTCTTTCCAGTAACTCTTCGCCCCGATCTCGCGCCGACTGACGCGGTATCCCATGTAATACTGCTTGGAGTTTAAGCAGTTCGCGTCCAGTCATGAGAGGGTCAATTGCTGCATCTTGGAGCGCTACTCCAATTACTTTACGCACTTCTGAAGCTTGAGAAACTACGTTATAGCCGCCTACAAAAGCCTGTCCGTCTGTTGGTCTTAACAAAGTTGTGAGCATGCGTACAGCTGTTGATTTTCCTGCACCATTTGGTCCTAGAAATCCGAAAACTTCACCTTCAGATACTGAAAGGTCAATTCCGTCTACTGCGACTAAATCGCCAAAAGTTCTTCTAAGACCATTTGCCTCTACAACGCTTTTCATATCAATCTTTCTAATGAGTGTCTGCGCTCTGGATGGCATTCCAAATTTTTTCAGGTGTCAAAGGGACATCTAAATGTTCTATTCCTAAATAGTTAAGACCGTCCATGACTGCACTTTGAACGGCTGGGGTTGATCCAATAGCTCCAGATTCTCCTATTCCTTTTACCCCCAGTGGATTATTTGGGCTGGGAGTTTCCATAGGAACCAATTCAAACGAAGGAAGTTCCGCCATAGATATGAACCCGTAATCGGCAAAATTTGTTGTTTGGAGATTGCCGTCGGAGTCATAAATCATTTCTTCATAGAGTGCTTGTGCTACTCCTTGCGCTATTCCTCCATGGCGTTGACCTTCTACAATCATCGGGTTAATGATCCGTCCTGCGTCATCGCAGGTAATCATTCTTTCTAAGCGCACATCTCCAGTTTCTATATCTATTTCCACGACAGCTACATGAGTGCCAAATGGGTAACTACAGAGAAGCTTTTCTCTGGTTTCTTCTGCTAGGTCTTCTGTCGTTGAAGCAATATCCGCCCAAGATTTATTAATCGCCGGTGATCCTTTGACATGAAAAGATCCAGTTGCTTTATCTAAAACAATGTCATCAGCGTTAGCTTCTAGAAGATCTGCTGCTATGGAACGCGCTT
>CATISD010000113.1 GCA_949538625.1 Acidimicrobiales bacterium AG-410-I20 | reverse complement strand
TTTCTCATACGAGAGAGCATCTCTCGTGTAACTAACCGAGGAGCTCTCGCTCCTTTAACTAAAACTGCTCCGATAACGAGATCAGCATCAATAACTGAACTCTCAAGTTCTGCATTCGTTGAATACACAGTTCGTATTCGACCATTAAATCTTTTATCTAGTTCGTCAAGTACTTTTGGATTGCGATCAAGCACCGTGACTTCAGCTTTAAGACCTACAGCCATTTCTGCAGCATTCTCCCCTACAACGCCTCCTCCGATAATTACGACTTTTCCTGGTCGAACTCCTGGAACCCCACCTAGTAGAAGCCCTGAACCACCTTGAGTGGCTTCTAGAGCATGTGCTCCTGCTTGTACCGACATACGTCCAGCAATTGCGGACATAGGAGCGAGCAGTGGTAAACGTCCTGCATCATCAGTAACTGTCTCGTAAGCAATGCAAGTCGCACCGCTTTTAATAAGTTCATCGGTTTGAGGTTGATCAGCGGCGAGGTGCAAATAGGTAAAGAGAGTGTGGTGGGGTTGAAGCATTGCTCGTTCCGATGCTTGAGGCTCTTTAACTTTTACAATCATTTCAGAAGTGTCGAACACTTCAGCTACGGAAGAAGCTATTGATGCCCCTACTTCTTGGTATGAGTTATCTTCGTATCCGGCGCCAGTCCCTGCTCCAGATTCGATCACGACATTATGGCCGAGGCTAGTAAGTTCACTTACTGCACTCGGGGTAAGTCCAATTCTTTTTTCTGCTGTTTTTATCTCTGCGGGAACTCCGATATCCATAACAACTCTCCTAGTTAAGTCATTTGCTTGACTTTGGAATGCCTTATATAAAAAGTAGACCTTTTAGGCTGATATAGGATTGCGGAATAAGCACAAAATATACCTATTTGCACAATAATATTTCATTGATATAGGATTAAGCGCATGAATAATGCACATAATTCTTTAGACAGTGTTGATCGTGCCATCCTTGACTTACTTCAAGAAGACGGACGACTCGCCAATGTTGATCTTGCTGATGCAGTGAACCTTTCCCCTTCTGCATGCCTTCGTCGTGTGCGTCGCCTTGAAGAAGAAGGCTTCATCAACCAGTACGTAGCACTAATTAACCCGAGTCGCGTGGGCATGGGCACCAACGTCTTTGTAGAGATCACTTTGTCTAGTCAAGCCGAAGACGCCTTAGATGCTTTTGAGATAGCTGTCACCAAACGGCCAGAAATCATGAGCTGCCATTTAATGGCGGGAGACTTCGACTACCTTCTTCGTGTTGTCATTGATGACGTAGCTGATTATGAGGCTCTCCACCGAACCCATCTTGCTCAACTACCTGGGGTAGCTCGACTAGTTTCAAGTTTTGCTTTACGTCCAGTATGTGATCGAACCGCTTACCCACTAAAAGGGTGAGATCATGACTGATTCCTTAGATCAAAATATTGGATTCATTGGAGTAGGCAATATGGGTTTCCCTATGGCATTACGCCTTATCGAGGCAGGTTACACAGTCACTGTGTTTGATTTGAATCCTGAACCACTTGAACAACTTTCTAGAGCTGGTGCCAATATCGCAAATAACGCAGAAGAAACAGCTCGCTCTTCAAATGTTCTACTCACTTCGCTCCCGCGACCCGATCATGTCGCAACAGTAATGGTCGCTCAAGAAACATTGTCTTGTATGCCCGATGGCTCTCTCTGGATTGACCTCACAACCAATCGAAAAGAATTCATTCAAGAATTAGCTGCAATGGCTCCTAAAAATGTTTCAGTTGCTGACAGCCCAGTAACAGGAGCGGTTGATGGCGCTCGCAATGGGAAACTCACTCTTTTTGTTGGTGGTAAACCTAAGGTTCGTATTCGCTCCGCCAGAGTTCTTAAGCACCTTGGGCGAGTTATTGAATGTGGAGAACTTGGCTCTGGAAATGTAGTGAAACTTGTTACAAATCAACTTTGGTTTATCGCCGCCGCTGCCTTAGGAGAAGGATTTGCTTTGGGCATGGCAAACGGCGTTGATCTTGCCGTACTCTACGATGCCATTCAAGACTCTGTAGGCGATTCGTTTGTTGTCCGTCATGATGCCCCGTCTATTTTTGCTGGCCATTACGATCCGTCATTTACTTTGGATCTTTGTTTGAAAGACTTGGGGTTAATTAGTGAACTTTCGTCTCTCTTACCTTCGGACTTACCAATGACCGAAGCTGCTCATGGGGTATTTAATCAAGCTGCTGAACGCTATGGCAACGAGGCAGGCGAACTCCATGTAGCTAAACAAATTGAAGATGACACCGGTATTTCTTTTCGCCTTGAAGGTAACTGGATTCCCCCGTGGGAAAAATAGTATTTGAAATACTTACTCTTGTTCTTTGCCGCCCACAATGAGTTTTAACGCCCGTCGAGTGTGTTCAACGCTAAGACTTTCATGAGGACCAGGAACTTCTTCTAGAGGCCCATCTTCTGCATCAAACTCCAATTTGAGTGCCTTGCTCATCACTGCATGCATCGCGTATGTGCATGTAATGTAAGTAAATTCAAGAATTTCTTCGTCGCTTAAATGCTGTTTGAGTTCTGTAAATACCTCTTCAGAAACATCACCATTTCCTAAAGTTAAGCCGTCGGTGTACGCCAATACCGCTCGTTGAGCTTCACTAAAACAATCGGATTCTTCCCACTGTGAAATTGCAGCGATTTGTTCTTCAGTAAAGCCAACCGTCCGACATGACTTGCAGTGTTGAGAGTAGACAAACTTGCTACCAATATTCCACCCCACACGAGTTTGACCCAGCTCTCGCAATTGTGGATCAATCAGTCGTTTTTCTGATCGGTAAAGAGCGAATCCATGAGTGGCATGATCAAATACGTCTGGAACTAAAGCAAAAACAGTCCACCAGTCCCCTGGTGTTCCGGTATCTGTTCCTGGTTCGTCTACTGGGTCGCGGTCGCCAAATAACAATTGAAAAACTGGTTCAGCGCCACAATGCAACTCTGATCTACGGACCTGCCGAAGACGAGGCATTATCAGGACTCCTTTTCAGTTGGGAGTAAATCAAATCCCCGTAGGCCCTCAAGGTCCATTGGGGAGAGAAAAGTTGAATCATCTGTGTTGTCAGTTGTATTCATCCGTTCGGTCGCCAACTCAGGGTCAACAGCAAACCCTGTCGTATCTCTGCACATTTCCACCATTATTCCATTTGGGTCAAGGTAGTAAAGCGAAATACACCAACCATGATCTACTTCCATGAAAGGCACAATGCCGTCTTCCGTCATTCTTTGCCTTACCGACTCTGTCCGTCCTTCATCTGCAGCAAAGGCGACATGGTTTACCCAAACCGGAAGACCATTCCCAGTAGATATTTGTGTGGAATAGTCTGCCGACTCTCCCATACCTGAAACTTGGAAGAAAGCAATGCAGGAACCATCGCCAGTATCAAAAAAGAGATGACGGAAATAGCTATCCCCTTCTCGCTTAACTTCTGTATGCACTAACGGCATATCTAGAAGATCTTGGTAAAAATGGCGTGTTTCTTCAATATCTCGACATGCGTAAGCAACATGATGAATACCAGTTCTACGAAATTCAGACATGACTCATATTGACATGACAGCCAAGACTGCCACGAATCGGGAAAGGCGAAGCCTCTAAGCGTTGGTAACTACAGAACCAACAATCTTGTCAGTGACTCTTTGTCCTCTGTCATCAACAAGAGCAACTACTACATCTATCAAAGCTATGAGTCCAAAAAATAGACCAACTACAGGGAAGACAGCAGCTGACCCTATTATCCAAATCAAACCAGCTCTTTGTAATCCTCGATTAGATCCCAGAAGCTCTCCTGTATTGGCATCAACGATTTTGAGTCCAACTACTTGCTTTCCCGGTGTTACGCCGGTTGCTCCCATACGCCAACCAAAAAGGTAAAGCGATAGAGCGGAAACAAGTATGAAAGAAAGAAGTGCACTGCCGAATGATAGAGCCCATGAGATCAATCCCATTGAGATTGCGTCTATCAGGTATCCCCCTATCCGCTTCCCAACAGGTGCTTTTTCAGGAGCAGTATTTTCATTAAAGTCATTACCAAATTCACTCATTTTTTTTCCTTGTTATGTTGAAATTTTCTAACTAAATATCGGATCGGCGCCTGATGGTCCTTGATCAAACCCCGATAACGAATCATTTCTATCGGTAACCCCAGATTCTGAAGAAACTCCTTGAGCCCCTTTAGAGTTCTGATTAAGAACTACTTGAGTTGAAAACATTTTGTCTGTTATACGCTGATTTTTGTCATCCCACAAAGGCCACAAATAATCGAGAAGTTGATATAAGCCAGAAGAAAACGATCCAAGAACTGATGGAACTATTGACCTTCCTAAACCTTTTGCTCCACCAGGTGGGGTTCCTGTTTCAATATTGATTAACTTGGTCCCGGCTACTCGCTTACCAGGAGTGAGCCCAGTTTTTCCTTGCCGATAGCCGAAATACCATATCGACCAAATAAGAGCCACTAGTCCTAAAATCACAGCGACAGTCCAAGACCCACGGGCGACCTCCCAAAAAATTTCCGCTTCTAACTCATCGCTTAAGTTGGCACCCGTTGACTTCTCCACTAAGTCAATCTCTATACCACCATCAACAAATCCAATTACACCGAATATGATCGCCGGTATCCACGCAAGAACAACAATTAAAATATCAACGACTGCTGCTCCAATGCGCTTGGAATAACTTGCCGGCATGTCACTACCCGATGAAACCGCTTCATCAATTGCTGCGTTTTCAAAATATGTCATACAGACACACTAATACGCCCCCATTCATAAATCACTTTGGGTTTGTTCAGGGCTAACCAGTAATCTACGTTCGTAACCTAAAGAAGAATTGTTAGGAGGTGAATTAAGTGACAGTAACGTACCGAGCCATCTGGCAAGAAAATCGAAACAATTTAGAAGAAGTTGCCAAGAAAACCTTTGAAGATTGGGTGCAAGACAACCATCCTGAACTTGACCTCTCAAAAGATACCTCTTCTTACATAACTGCTGAAGGTTCGGAAGTTCTAGTTTCAGCTCGTACTTCAATAGAGCAAAATGGATTGTCTCTAACTGAATTTTTAGTCAGAGAAGAAAATAATTCTGAACGAAGAACCACCACCCTTAAGGTGACCACTGGTATCGAAAATTGGATTTGGGTTGACGTTGAAAGAGTTAGCGAAGATCTTTGGTCGAAACCTGATACCAGTAGTCCTTGGTTAGTTCGCAGCCTTTTGTACGGAGCCAATGCAACAGGCGCTGCACCTCGATGGGGCGTAGTTCGATTAACAGATGGACCGCTCGCCGTTCGCCCGACTTCCGTCCAAACAAATCTAATCAATCTGATAAAAAGCCCTCTTCGAGAATGCCCAGTAGTTGTCTTCGCCCATGACTACCAAGATGGAGCAGAAATAACATTAGAAAGAGCAGAACGCGTCTGTGATTCGTTGGCTGGTGTGATAACAGTAAGGGTCCTCACTCCAGGTGCAGAGGCAGTTTTTAATAACATTATTGGCAATGACTATGGGATCGAATCAGGCGAAGCACGCATTTACTTACCTGGAGATATGCCTGCAAATCAGCATCGTCTACTTGACCGAGAAATAGTTTCACGTTCTCCAGAATCGGCTGCTAAACAATTTGGCATGTTACTTCAACCGGCTATGGCGAATCGACGGCCCCCACCAATATTCGATGCAAGCTTTGACTTACTACGTAAGGGAATCGGTTTGACTGAAGGAGAGTCCCTTCGTACCGCCCATGAGGACCTCGCTGAAAACGAGAGAACAATACAGCGGTTACGTTCGGATCTTGAGAAAAGTCAAAATGAAGTAATTGATGGCATCGCTGAATTAGAAGAACGTGACACGAAAATTGCTTTTCTTCAAAGACGTGTCTCAGCAATACTCCGAAAGGAAACTAAGTCTTTAGAAGAGTCCACACGAATACCTGAAGAAGTTAGTTCAATTGCAGAGGCAATTTCCGCTGGTCGAGAGTACTTGGCAGGAGTTGTTATACCCAAAAACATCAAAGGTGATCTGGAGGAGTTAGACCAAACACTAAATAGCAGAACTTGGGGAAACTCGATTTGGCGGGGCCTAGTGGCCTTAAATACCTATGCACTTCAAACAGGCCGAAATCCAGGAGGATTTCATGAATGGTGCAAAGACGCAGAAAGCGCAAGGGTGTGGAATTTTGGTGTCAACAAATACGCAGCAGATGAATCAGACACCGTCAAACGAAAAGAAGAACTTAGAAAGTTGCGAGTCTTCCCTGTTGACCGTGAAGTTGATTCTTCTGGAGCTGTATACATGGGGGCTCATTTAAAAATCGCCAACGGCTTACTTGCGCCACGTCTTTATTTCCACGATGACACCGGAGGTAAAACAAAAAAAATTCATATCGGCTATATAGGGCGTCATCTTCCTACCGCCCGATTTGATTAGTTTAATTCTTATTCGATGCGGATCCCTGAAATTACTCGACTTATAACCAGTTGCTGAATCTGCTCTGTTCCTTCAAAAATATCGTGAATTTTAGCGTCGCGATGCCAGCGCTCAACTGGATATTCTCGTGTATACCCATAGCCTCCCAGAATCTGAATTGCTCGTTCTGTCACCCACGTGGCGACTCTTCCGGCTTTCATTTTTGCCATTGAACCTTCGGCATTTTCAAAAGTTCCATTTTTACCTAACCATGCGGCCTTCCAGATGAGAGCCCGAGTGGCTTCTATTTCTGTTGCCATGTCGGCAAGCATGAAAGCAATAGCTTGATTTTCTATGATTGCTCTTCCGAAGGCATGCCGCTCTTTGGCATACTCAAGAGAATATTCATAGGCGGCACGAGCTACGCCGAGTGCCTGCGCCCCCACTGCCGGCCGTGTGGCTTCAAAGGTTTGCATCGCCGCTTGAGCATTGCCGCTTTTCCCTTCACGTACTCTTGCAAGTCTCTCATCAAGTTTTTCTTTACCCCCCAGCAAACAGTGTCCTGGAACTCGGACATCTTCCAGTACTACTTCTGCGGTGTGGCTTGCCCGGATTCCATGTTTTTTGTATTTCTGGCCTTGACTTAAACCTTTTGTTCCGGGCGGAACGATAAATGATGCATGCCCTTTTGCTCGAAGCTCAGGGTCTACAACTCCTATAACTACGTGGATATCTGCGATACCTCCGTTAGTAATCCATGCTTTTGTTCCGTTGAGAATCCATTCATCAGTGGCTTCGTCATATACGGCTCTTGTTCTATACCCTGCTACGTCTGATCCAGCATCTGGCTCACTGGCAGCAAAAGCGCCGAGTTTAAGATCCTCTGCGTCCCCATAACATTGTGGGACCCATTCCATTAACTGTTCTGGAGTTCCTGAAGCTGCGATACCTGCGGCAGCTAATCCTGTTCCCATAATTGCCATTCCGATTCCAGCATCTCCCCAAAAAAGCTCTTCAATCGCTAATGGCATCGTCAGACCGGTTGGGTCGCCCATCATTCCTTGGGCCATAAATTCCCAGCCATACAATCCAATCTCTGCCGCTTGTTGAACCACCGGATATGGGAACTCTTCTTTTTCGTCCCATTCTTCCGCTACGGGTCTTATGACGTCTGCTGCAAAATCATGCACCCAGTCTCTTAATTGGATTTGTTCATCAGATAATTTCATTGAAAATTCACTCATATAAAAATTTTAGAGGGTCTGAAATGTTTTTGTGGCAGCGGAGACTGCCTCAGGTTAGTTGTGTGACAACT
>CATISD010000112.1 GCA_949538625.1 Acidimicrobiales bacterium AG-410-I20 | reverse complement strand
CGGATTTAAGGATGTCCGATTTTCGAGCATAGTGAGCAAACCGATCATGATCCCCTTCGCTTTCACTCGTTTCAGGTTCAACAACTGTGGGTGTGGTTGTGAGTGGTTCAAGCATGTAGGTGGGGGTTCCTCATTAACCTCTACGAGCACGAAGTCTGGCACGAACACCTTCAACTGCGCCACGAACTCGGTCAGCTGCTCTTCGGCTAGGGCTTCTAGGTCTACCCGAAGCCTCACGAGGAGTTAAAACATCCCAATCATTAAGTTTGTTCAAATCATTAAGCTTTTCAACTCTTGCCAGATGTCGTCCGCCTTCAAATTCTGCGTTTAACCATGCCATTAAAGCAGTTTCTGCCGCTTCAAATTCGGTTGATCTTTCACCGAAACAAAGAACATTAGCGTCGTTGTGTTGGCGGCTTAATTCTGCTGATGCAGCGTCACTAACGAGCGCTGCCCTTACTCCAGAAATCTTGTTTGCTGCTATAGAAATTCCAACACCAGATCCGCAAACACATACGCCATACTTCGCTTCCCCACTAGCAACAGCGCGACCGACTGCTGCTCCATATTCTGGGTAATCAACACGATCTGCCGAGTAAGAACCAAGATCAAGAACTTCATAACCACGTGACTTCAAGTGTTCTGCTAAATGAGTTTTTAAGTTGTATCCGGCATGATCACAGCCAACAGCAATAGTAGTCATATCAGGATTTTATCCTCTTAGTTAAATAAGCCCTGCTTCGGAAAGATCTTCTTCTTTAATTTCTCCTAAGCGGAGAATTTTTGGATTTAATGAGGAAAGGTCTATAAGCGTTGAGGGCTCACCCGAGCAAGGCCCATCATCTAATACAAGTAGGTCTTTACCTAGTTGTTTAGCCACTAATGGCGCTGTTTCTGGCGTAGGTACGCCAGAAAGGTTTGCAGAAGTAACAGTCAGCGATCCAATTTCCGCGGCAATGCTCCTTACGAAATCATGATCTGGGCATCGGACTCCCACAGTATGTTTCTCTGATCCAACATAAATAGGTGTTTCAGGATGTTGGGGAACAACGACAGTTAAGGGTCCTGGCCAAAAGTTCTTTACTCCTTCAGGTATTGAGTCTTTAGCTACTATTTGGTTGGCTTGATCAAAGTCGGCAACAAGTACAGGTAATGCCTGGTTAAAAGATCGTCCTTTGATTTCAAAAATTCCGTTTACGGCTTCAATATCTGATGAAAGCGCCGCTATCCCGTAAACCGTGTCTGTAGGCAGAATCACTTGATTTCCTAGTTGTAACTCTCTAATCGTTTCAGACTTTGCTAATTCCCAGTTTTCTTTGATGTTCAGGATCCGGTTCGTCATGACTTGCGGGCTACTAGCAGTCGGGGTTTGTCAGCAAGATCTGAACCTATAAGAACCTCATTGAAACCTTTGGATAAAGCCAAACTAGACATACTTTCTGTTTGTTCTGGTGACATTTCTAAAATGAGCGCTCCTTTTGGAGCCAGCCAGGAGGGAGATTCTTGAATGAGTTTCTGGAGATAATCTGTTCCTTCTTTGCCTCCGTATAAAGCTATGGAAGGCTCCCAGTCCTTGACCTCCGGCGGAAGAGTTTCTGAAGTTGGAATATATGGAGCGTTGGAAACTACTAATCCAAGTTTTCCTTGAAGGGACTTTGGTAGTGCTTCAAACCATGAGCCTTGACATAAACTTACTCTTTTTGCAGGTTGACCGAGTCCTGCAAGGTTGGCTCTCGCAACCATTAAGGCTTCTTCTGAGAGATCTGTGCACCAGACTTGAGTAGAGATTCTTTCAACGGCAATTGAAAGTCCTATGGCGCCAGATCCAGTGCCCAAATCTGCTACAAGAACCTCATTTCCCTGCCGATCGATCTCTTCCAAAGCATGATTTACTAAGACTTCGGTTTCTGGGCGTGGAATCAGAACACGTTGATCTACCATTAGATCCAATTTTCGAAATTGCCAGTGTCCCAGAACATATTGAAGAGGTTCGCCATTTAGACGTCGGCTTATGAGGTTGTCATAATGTGCCATTGCTCTATTTGTGACTAGCGCTTCAAGAGAAGCACCCATTAACTGGCACCCTGCTGCTTCTTCTGTGATCCAGCGCGCTTCCATTTCAGAGAATCCAGTTTCACTCAAGTTCTGAATCGCTTCATCAAGTAAAGTTCGCCAAGAAACTGCCGACTTTACAGAGTCAGATTTCATGAACTATCTGTTTCTGTTTTTTTCATTAATTGCTCTGAGCGCTCGGTTGTTAATAGTTCATCTACGACTTCGTCGAGGTCTCCGGTCAGAATTCGTTCCAATTTATGAAGAGTGAGCCCTATTCGATGGTCTGTTACCCGATTTTCTTTGAAGTTATACGTTCTTATTTTTTCTGATCGCCCGCCCGTCCCTACTTGACCCTTCCGGGCCGCAGACGCCTCAGCTTGCTGCTTGTCCTGTTCGTTTTGTAACAGGCGGGAGCGCAGAACTCTCAGCGCCTTCGCTTTGTTCTGTAACTGGCTTTTCTCATCCTGCATAGCGACAACTAAGCCTGTTGGCAGGTGAGTGATTCTTACAGCTGAATCCGTAGTGTTGACTGATTGCCCTCCAGGCCCTGATGAACGATAAACATCTATTTGAAGATCATTATCTGAGATGTCAATATCTACTTCTTGAGCTTCAGGGAGAACACTCACAGTGGCAGATGAAGTGTGCACTCTGCCCTGAGATTCAGTGACTGGTACTCTTTGAACTCGATGAACCCCACCTTCATGTTTTAGTCTCGTCCAAGCAGTTCCCCCACTAATAAGAATCGAAACTTCGCTATAACCACCCATATCGGATTCTTGTGTTCCTAAAGATTCAACTTTCCACTTATGTAAACTTGCAAAACCCAAATACATATCATGTAAATCTCTTGCAAATAAGTTTGCTTCTTCCCCACCCTCTGCTCCTCTGATTTCAAGAATTACATTTCTTCCATCATTCGGATCCTTTGGCAGCAGTAAAAGTCTTAGTTGCTCTTCAAAGTCTGGAATTTTTAATTCCAGATCTTCAACTTCTTGACGTAACTGTTGCCTATCTTCATCATCTGCAATTTCAACAAGTTCTTTGGCTGCTTCAAGATCGTCATACATTCTCTTTAATGGCCGACCTACTTCTAGTATGTCCCCAAGCTCTTTTAAGCGTTTCCCGGCTTTCTCTAAGAGCAAAGGATCCCCTATGACATCAGGATCAGATAACTGCTTTTCAGCTTCTCCTAGCTCTTTTTCAAGATTTAAAATCTGTTCCTTCATAAAATTAGGGTACCGCTCTATTCGCTTCCTGTGGGGCAGGCCCATTCCCCCTCTATACCAATGAGGGAAGAAGGGACTTTTAAGAATTCACTTATTGTATGAATTACAGGAAGAAGATCTTTAGGTGGAAGAACAATAACGATGCGGTCCGGAAGATGTATCTGCGATAGTTCCGCTGTTAAAGGAACTAATGCAATATCAACTCCTACCGAGCATACGACTAAAACTTTTTTTTGATCTTCATCTTTTCCTATAGCTGCTGCAGGGAAAGGGTCTCTTAAATTTTCTCTTTCGTGAACTGAATCAATAGGTTCCACATCTTTTAACCCAACAACTGATGGGTCTTCTAGCAAACTATGCCTAAGCCACCTTTCTCTCGCCAAAGTAGCTAAAGGGTGAGACCCTGCCTCTGCATTGCGTTGTGAACGAATTTGGTTTGACGCTGAAACTAGTTGATCGAATAGCGACCTTTCATAATTTAAAAGTTCGCCAGCTTCCCGATCAAACCTCCCTACACCAATTTGAATATTTTCTCCTTCTAACCGAACAACTTCAAGCCCCAGAATCTCACCTCTCCAAGTTCCATTTTCGCAAATTACTGATACTCCTGCAGCTTCACATACACTGAGGAATTCTTCACTTATCGGAATAATTTCAAATGGTTTAGGGAAAGAAGAAGGGTCCACTTGTGTGAGTGTTTGATTATGCAAAAGCATGACTTTACATCTGATATTTAGCCCTGCGGCCTGACGTGCAGCTACCCCTGCTGATATCGCGTCTTCAAATATCAAGCACAGTTCTAGGTGTGGATGACGTGAAAGTAAGAGAATTCCTTTACCTAAAGCGGACTGCGGAGTTTCATCATTTACCAACAACCAACAGTTGTCTTTTGTAAGCAGCGCAGAATCATGTGTTTGATTTTTGTCATCTGAATCCGCTATCTCATACCCGGCTGATTCGACTATGGCTAGGAGTTTTCCTCTAAGGAGTTCAGCGCGCCGCTCGGGTTCAATAGACAAAGTACACCTGTAGTCAGTAGATAAAACTAGCTTTGTTCAAATTTAAAAAACTTAGCCTTTACGACGTGACCCATAACGGCGTTCAAAGCGTTCTACTCGTCCAGCAGTATCAATAATCTTCATGGTCCCTGTGAAGAATGGGTGACTAGCTGAGGTAATTTCTACTTTAGCCAACGGGTATTCAATGCCATCGTCAAGAGTGATGGTTTCAGAAGTTTCAATTGTTGACCGGATAAGAAAATGAGTTCCATCGGTCAAATCTTGAAAAACTACTGGTCGATAGTTTGGGTGAATATCTGTTTTCATAACTGGTCCAGTCTGCGAGGAAGAATGAATATCGCCAACCTGTAAGGTCTTGATTTTCTTTATTTATGCTCCCATATTTGGGCCTTTAGCTACTTCAGCTAAAAACTCTTCATTATTATTAAATGTTTTTAAGCGATCAGTGAGAAGCTCTAACCCAGCTGCCGCCCCTCCAGTATCTGTTGCTAGCCCATTTAGGACTCGCCGCAATTTCCAAACTTGATTAAGTTGTTTGCGTTCAAATAAGAGCTCTTCATGCCGGGTTGAAGATGCATCTACGTCTATCGCCGGATAGATACGCCGCTCAGCTATTCGCCTATCTAAACGAAGTTCCATATTGCCCGTCCCCTTGAATTCTTCAAAGATAACTTCATCCATTTTGGAACCTGTTTCCACTAATGCTGTAGCGAGGATAGTCAGAGATCCTCCCTCTTCAACATTTCGAGCCGCTCCGAAGAACCGTTTTGGCGGGTATAAAGCCCCACTGTCAACACCACCGGACATAATTCTTCCAGTCGCTGGGGCCGCCAGGTTATAGGCCCTTGATAAGCGAGTGATCCCATCAAGAATAATCACTACGTCCTCTCCATTTTCAACCATGCGTTTTGCACGTTCTATTGTCAATTCAGCGATTTGCGTATGTTCTTCGCTAGGTCGATCGAAAGTAGAAGCCGCTACTTCCCCCTTCGCGAGCCACCGCTGCATATCTGTGACTTCTTCGGGGCGCTCGTCTACCAGCAAAACAATAAGCTTCACTTCAGGATTGTTTGTTTCGATTGAACGGGCGACCTGTTTCATAATCGTAGTTTTCCCTGCTTTAGGAGGAGAAACGATAAGTCCGCGCTGTCCTTTCCCGATTGGTGAAAGAAGATCGATTATTCGAGCTGTCATATTCCCAGGGTCATCCGCAATTTCCATTGTGAGTTTTTCGTCAGGGAAAAGAGGAGTGAGATCTTCAAACTTTGGACGATCTTTTATAGCTTCTGGGTCTCCCCCATTTATCGTATCGATTCTTAGCAATGCTGGATTTTTTTCACTTCGATTAGGTGGGCGTGAACCTCCGACTAAATAATCCCCTTTACGAAGGTTTAGTTGGCGAACTTGTTTTACAGATATGTAGGCATCTGTCTTAGAAGGTTTAAACCCAGTTGTTCTTAAAAATCCGTATCCCTCATCACGTAGGTCAACGTAACCTTCAACGGGAACAGGTTCGCCATCCCAAGGTTCATCGGATGCCTGATCACGACCCCCGCGTCTACGTCGACGCCGGTTGCCTGGCCCTGCTTGGTCGTTCTGTCGATTTTGTGTTGTTTGATTTCTTGAACCGCGTTCTTCAGAATCATCTTCTTTCTTTTCATCAGAACTCTCGGTCTTTTCTTTATTGGACTTTTTGGCCTCTTCGGTAACTTCTTCAGTGGCCTCTTCGGTGGCTACTTCGATTTCCCACTCTGCTAAAGGCTCCTCTTCTGTTTCTTCTGCCTTTTCAGTCGATTTAGCCGAGGACCCATTTGATGTCCCTTTGGATCCTGCTGTCATTTCAAGAATTAAATCAACTATCTCTGCTTTGCGCGCTCGCGAACCTGGCTTACCGCCAAGTGCTGTAGCTATTGTTACAAGTTCATCGCGATCTTTTGTTTCCAATGCTTCGCGTTCTAATTGGGTGGAGTCCATGCTCATACACCTTGGTCTGTCGAGGGCAAGTGCCCGGTTGGATGTCCTCATCAGGATTGATCAGGACAGTTTGGTCCGTATGGATCAAATGGCGAAGTGTGAACAAGTCTAAGAAGAATTGACACAGATTTCGTTTGAAACGAAGGGTTTCGTCAGCCGATTTCGCCGGCTTCGGTCTGATACTTCACCATTCTAGCGAAAAATTTGTTTTCCACACAACAAATGCAAGATGTCTTACAACTTGCTTTATTTGCCCCCGACAACTTGTTCACATTTTTAACAAGGAAGGCAAGAGGTGATGGCCGCGAACTAAAGGAGTATCAGCAACCCCATTTTCGGTAAAGACTCCCCCAGGACCATCTTCTTGTGAATCTACCAAGAGGTATGGAACTGGGTCTGAAGTATGTGTCCGAGTAGTTAAAGGAGTTGCATGGTCAGGCAGTAAAAGCATTTTCCATGGCCCTAGAGCATCAAGCCCAGGTATTAGATCTTTCAAAATTCGCTGATCCCAATTTTCAAGGGCTTGAACTTTAGCTTCTACATCACCTGCATGGCCAGCTTCATCAGTCGCTTCAACATGAATGATGAATAAATCTAATCCCTCTTGTAAACGTTTCAGAGCAATATCTCTTTTACCTTCATAGTCAGTGTCACATTGTCCAGTCGCTCCAGGTATGTTGCAGACTTCAACATCCGTGAGCGTTGCTATCCCACGCAATAAATCAACAGCAGTAACTAAGCCAGCTGACTTGCCGTACATTTCAAAAAAGCTTGGCATCTTTGGCATAAACCCCTGCCCCCACAACCAAGCTTGTGTTGCCTGAAGATCTGACTCTGCTAATACTTGCTTTGAGTCTTCCATGATTTGAATAAGTGGGTCTGATCCTGAACCAGTTGGCAAAACAAGCGGATCTCCAGTTAGGTCGTGTGGAGGAATGCAAGTGGCCTCAATCCAATCTGATGGCGCTACCAAAGAATGTCGGAAACTCACGCCAGGGTGAAATGAAACTTCTTCGTTGCCTAACTCTTCGTTCAACTGATTAATGACTATTGCTGCAGAATCAGAACTAGGGCTCCCACCCGCATAGTCAATCATTACGCCATTTTCCACTGTCACTAAGTTGCAGCGAAACGCAATTTGAGTATCTGCTAATGAAAGGCCTAACGCTGCTGCTTCAATTGGGGCCCGTCCAGTATGAAATTGAGCAGGATCAAAACCAAAAATAGACATATTGCCTACATCGCTGCCAGGCGGCAAACCTTCTGGAATAACTTGCGCACGACCTACTGTGCCTCTTGCCGCTAGCGCATCTAGATTAGGCGTGTTTGCTTCCTCGAGAGGCGTGCGTCCACCCAATTCAGGAACGGGTAAATCCGCACATCCATCCGGAATGCATACAACGTATTTCATTTAACCATCTCTTTAATGTAATTCTGAACTGTTTGTAAATCATTAGGTTGTTTGTCGAACTGTTCTGGTCGTTCCATCAAATCCTTTAAGTGAGGAGGCAACTTTGGACGCACTCCAGTGGCATCTTCTACCGCTTCAGGGAATTTTGCCGGATGAGCAGTCGCGAGAGCAATCATTGGAATATTTTTGGTTTTACGACACTTACGGCCAGCGAGAACTCCAATAGCGCTATGCGGATCCAAAATAATTCCTGAATTCTCAGCCTCTTCAAGTATGCATTGTTTTACCTGGTCGTCAGTAAAACGAGCACCACTCCATTCTTTAGCTAACTCATTATGCAGGTCAGGTGAAATACTCATTTCTTTTTCTTTTCTGAATCTTTTGAGTATCTCATCTACTTTTGGGCCCTCGCGGTCAAGTAACTCAAATAAAAGCCTCTCAAAATTTGAAGAAACTTGTATATCCATACTCGGAGAAGTAGTTGGTGTCACTTCATCTATTCTCATAGTTCCACTTTCAAAAAACCTTGTAAGAATATCATTTGTATTTGAACCCACAACTAACTGGTCTATATTAAGGCCGCCTCTTCGAGCGGCGTACCCTGAAAAAACGTTTCCAAAATTTCCCGTTGGCACTGAAAAAGATACAGATGAATGACGCCCCCCCAATCTCTCTGCTGCTACGACGAAATAAACAATCTGAGCCATTACTCTGGCCCAATTAATCGAATTAATTGCAGAAAGTTGCATTTGTTGACGGAAATCTATGTCTGCGAACATTTCTTTGACTAGATCTTGACAGTCATCAAACGTCCCTTCGATAGCAATATTGTGGATGTTTGCTGACTCAACTGTTGTCATCTGGCGGCGTTGTATTTCAGATACACGTCCAGCGGGGTGAAGAATGAACATTTCAACATTCTCTTGATCTCGACAGGCTTCTATAGCTGCTGAACCCGTGTCACCAGAAGTTGCTCCAACTATTGTTACTTTCTTATTTCGTTTACCTAGTTCATATTCAAAAAGTTTCCCTACCAATTGAAGAGCCACATCTTTGAATGCGAGCGTAGGACCATGAAATAATTCAAGTAAATAAATACCCTGGCCCATGTCAACAAGTGGGGCTATCTCTTCGTGACGGAAAGTTGAATAGGCATCAGAAACTATTTCTTCAAAGACTTTTTGAGGGATAGAAGATCCAATAAATGGCGTCATGACTTCAATTGCGGTTTCTACGTAGTCACCATTTCCAGAATTAGAAAACTTTGGCCAAACTTCAGGTACATAAAGACCCCCATCACTTGCTAAACCTTCGAGCAAAACATCGTTGAACTCAAGGACAGGAGCCGCACCTCTGGTACTGATGTAACGCATAGTTAATCGCCAACAACTCGTAACACACTATCGACATTGCTTACAGCATCTAGTGCTTTGAGGCTTTCAAGAGTAGAAAGCAAGTCTTTCTCACGAACTGAATGTGTAATGAAAGTTAGTCTTGCCTCTGAAGCCATACCTTCTTGTTCCATAGATTGGATAGAGACACCATGATTTTCAAAAACTTCCGCAACCCGCGCTAACACACCTGGTTGATCTTCAACTTTCAAATTTAAATAAAACGATGATTCAAAACTCTCCAATGGGCATATAAGGGGCCTATCAAGTGCGCCAATTAATGAGCCATGGCTACGCTGCAAATTCCCAGAGGCATCAATTACATCACCGAACACAGCAGATGCCGTTGGTCTTCCCCCAGCCCCTGGTCCATAAAACATAAGTTCACCGACAGCATCACCTTCTATAAATACAGCGTTAAAGCTGCCATTGACAGCTGCAAGAGGATGATCCAAAGGTATTAATGCCGGATAAACCCTTACCCCAATTTCTGGCTTTTCTTCTTGGTTTATTTTTTGCTCTGCGACTGCCAATAGCTTGATGCAATGACCTAAGCGATCAGCAAACTTTATGTCTTCAACAGTTATTCCTGAAATGCCTTCATGTTGAACATCCCCAGAAGTTACTTCTGCTCCAAACGCAAGCGTTGCGAGGATCGCTATTTTCGCACCCGCGTCATACCCTTCAACATCATAAGTTGGATCTAATTCTGCGTATCCGAGATTCTGTGCTTCTAATAACGCCTCGTCGAAAGAAACACCGTCTTGCGTCATACGAGTCAATATGAAGTTTGTTGTGCCATTAATAATCCCGCGAATTCGAGTAATTGGCTCCCCAGACAATGACTCACGCAGTGGCCTCACTACTGGAATAGCACCTGCTACTGCCGCTTCAAAGAGTAAATCAACTCCTGATTTTTCTGCAGCGGCATAAAGTTCTGCTCCGTGCTGCGCTAATAGTTCTTTATTTGCCGTTACAACAGGTTGACCGGAATTT
The DNA here is from genome assembly GCA_949538625.1 of Acidimicrobiales bacterium AG-410-I20. Classification (GTDB taxonomy): domain Bacteria; phylum Actinomycetota; class Acidimicrobiia; order Acidimicrobiales; family MedAcidi-G1; genus MedAcidi-G2B. Next base: position 39,187 of record CATISD010000112.1, on the reverse strand, counting down.
AACGCATTAAGTATGAGTTCGCGGGCTGGTTCAATGCTTCCCATTACTTCAACAATCAAGTTAATTGCGGGATTACCTATGACGGATGATGCATCAGTGGTTAAAACTTCATCCGGTAGTGGTATTGAGCGCTTTTTATTTAAGTCTTTAACAACGATTGCTTCAATACTTAGATCTAAACCTGTGCGATGTTTAACAGAATCGCGCTGTTCCGTTAATAAGTGAACAAGCGCGGCTCCGACTGTGCCACAACCAAGCAGTCCTATATGAATTGAAGATGATTTCATAGATACAACGGTACTCCTGTAAATAGGTTGATGGGGTACGATTTAACGTTCTCGTCGAACTAAGTCCGCAAAAGTTTCTCTGGCTACAACTTCTTTAGCTTCTCCCTCTTTTACAAAAACTACAGGGGGTCGCAAAATTTGATTGTAATTTGATCCCATTGAGTGGCCATAAGCGCCTGTTACTGGTGTTGCAATAAGATCACCGACCTTCATATCGGATGGAACCCATCCTTCACGAACTAGAAGGTCGCCAGACTCACAGTGTTTCCCCACTACTCGAATTGATTGATCCCGAACAGCATTCATAGATCGGGGAAGGAACGTCTCGTAACCGGAGCCATAAAGAACGGGGCGCGGATTGTCGCTCATGCCTCCATCAACGGCAACATACGTTCGAAGTCCTTGAAGATGTTTGATTGTTCCTACTCGGTATAAAGTAACTGCTGCAGACGCAGCAATAGCTCGTCCAGGTTCAGCTGTGACTTTGGCCTTTATGTTGGATTGCAAACAGGCAGATTTTACCGCTTTCCCCCATTCAGTAATTGAGGGCGCATTGTCTTCTTCTAAATAGGAAACACCAAGCCCTCCGCCTATAGAGAGTTCAGGCAAGTTAAGAGGATTGGAGAATTCTGCCATAACCTCGACAGCCCGAACAAAAGAGTCCACTTTAAAGACTTGGCTGCCGATATGAGCGTGGATACCTACCAGCTCTACAGCTTCTGTCTGTGCAGCTCGTTCTATGGCTTCAGAAGCGATTCCTGTCGAGACGGTAAATCCAAACTTTGAATCGTCTTGACCCGTTGACACAAATTCGTGTGTATGCGCTTCTATACCGGGAGTAATGCGAAGCAAAACTTTTGGGGAGATTCCTGTTTCCTGATAAAGAACTTGTAGCCGATCTAGCTCGTCAAACGAGTCAACGATGATTCGTGAAACGTCAGCTTCTATTGCCATTCGTAACTCTTGTTCGCTTTTATTATTCCCATGCATAATCAAGCGACTTCCATCTACCCCTGCATGGAGAGCCATATAAAGCTCACCAGCAGTTGCTACATCAATATTCATACCTTCTTCTACAACGAGACGAGACATAGCACCGCATAAGAAGGCTTTTCCGGCGTATGCAACACCTTCTCCGAAAGCCTCAACAGCTTCTCGACATCGGGCTCTCAAATGATTCTCGTCGTAAATAAAAAGAGGGGTACCAAATTCCTCTGCTAACGCACCTAGATCACACCCTCCTATGGAGCCGCGGCCATTTTCATCGATCGTAGTATTGTCAGGTAATAATCGCGGAAGAATAGGATCAGCCATTTAATTCTCCATTCTCAGTTTCTCTCCACATTTCTTTCGGAGCGCTTACACCTAAGAGATCAAGCGAAATTGCTAATCCGATGCGTGATGCCTCAACTAGCCATAATCTTGCTTCAGTAAGTTCAATGTCTACATCTTCCCCAATTATTCGACAGTCGTGGTAGAAACTGTGAAATAAAGATGCGAAATCTCGTGCCCAATTGGTTATTCGATGTGGGGCGATTTCCTGTGTGGAACGAAGAACGGTTTCAGGTAGTTCTTGTAATGCCCGGAGTATTGCCAACTCACGCGGGTTACTGAGTAAAGACAAATTTGCCTTTTCAATTGATGAGAGCACTACCCCAACCTCATCTGCTTTTTTCATTATTGAATGAATTCTCGCATGTGCGTATTGAACATAAAAAACAGGATTGTCATTAACTTGCTTAGTCACTAGTTCTAGATCGAAATTTTGTGAAGAGTCAACTGATAACAGCAAATAAGTGAATCGTGCGGCATCGGAACCAACTTCTTGTGTGACTTCAGATAGTTCAACTATGTCTCCAGTGCGTTTTGATATTTTTACCTCTTCGCCGTCACGCTGTAAACGGACCATCTGAGTGATCGCTATTTGAAGGTCTTCTGGTTTGTGATTTAAAGCAGACATGGCTGCATGCATTCGAGTGATGTATCCGTGATGATCGGCTCCCCAAACATTTACCAGTAGATCCGCTCGTTCAAATTTATCTCGGTGATAAGCGATATCTGGGAGCAGGTATGTGTATTCCCCATCGGATTTAACTAAAACTCGATCTTTGTCATCTCCCCATTGGGTACTTTGGAGCCACATTGCTCCATCTGACTCAAATACTGCATTAGCTGCTTGTAAATCATTGAGCGTTGATTCAATTGCCCCCGAATCAACCATCGATCTTTCTGAGAACCAATTATCAAAATGAATATTTAGCGCTTCCAATGTTTCTCGATGTGATCTTAAGGCTCGTTGATATCCCCATTCAAATGGATCGGCATCTGATGGCATTTCTGCTGCCCATTCTCTTACATACTCTCCGTGGTATCCGCCTTCGGGAATTTCTGTATTAGAGGCTCTAGCTGAAAGTGATTCCACATAAAGCCTCATTTGTGTACCTCGATCGTTTATGTAGAAATCACGTTGAACTGAATAGCCACATTTTTGGTATAAACGAGCTACTGAATCCCCAAAGCAAGCTCCTCTTCCATGCCCTGCATGAAGCGGCCCGGTGGGATTAGCGCTTACAAATTCCACTATGACTCTTTGATTCTCACCAACTTTGTGCGATGCCCAGGAATCTATACCCGCAGTAACGACTTGGATAAGAACTTCATGAAGCCAAGTGTCATTTAGTTTGAAATTGATGAAGCCGGGTCCTGCGATTTGGATTTCTTCAACGTAATCAGGGGATTGCTGTTCTAAGGCTTCAACAATTTCTGAGGCTAGATCGCGCGGATTGCGGTTAAGGTTTTTAGCAGTTGCAAGAGCAACGTTTGTAGACCAATCTCCATGATCAGTGTTCGCAGGGCGTTCCAAGTTGATCTCCTGGGAGGAGAAGTCCACTTTTAAATCATGTAGAGCTTGTTCAATAGCTTCAATCAGACTGTCGCGTACGTTCATCTAAAATCCAAAGTTGAGGAAAATTGCAGTTTGTACTGCTATCCAGATATTACCGGAAGTGGCTCCCTCTCTGGGTATGGTTTTAAAAGAAGAGGACGCAGAGTTTTTACTGACTTAAGCTCTTGATCCCGTAAAAGTTGCGGTACCGAATGCCCCTAATTTGGACTCTCCGCTTATTGTGTCTCCATCTACTGTCGCTGTTGATTCAATGGTGATCGCCATTGGAGACGTAATGTTTACTTTCCAGGTGTAAACCCCATCGCCCACTTGTCCGTCTTCTATTTCTAACGCTCCTTGGGGCCCAGACATTGTCCCAGTCAAAGCATCACCATCTGTTGCGAGAGTAAGGGTTCCTTCTTGAGCCCCCATTGGGCTTTGAAGGGTTACGTTCCATGTGCCGTCAATGCTCATTTATTGTTCCTTTCTATGTTTGTACATTTGATCGTAGTTTATTTTTCTTAACTGTTCCTCACCGAAACCGCCATCTGTGCTTCTCGTTTTACTACCAGAATTAAAACAGAAATTACGATAAACATGCCAGAAACTTGAACGATTGTGACGCGTTCATCGAGAAACAACCAAGCACCTACACTCGAAATCACTGGGATGGCAAGCATAATTACTCCAGCGAATGAAAGAGACACGTGTAAATGCGCCCAGTTCATAAGTAGATGACCTGTTCCTGGGACCATTAACAGTACAAAAAGCAATACCCATTCTTTGAGCGATGGAAATGGAATCGCAAACGTGTTTGCCTCTATCGCAACTATTGGGAAAACAGTTACTGATGCAACAAGCATCGCAACGGATTGGAGGGTAAATGTATCCACTTCACTTCGTACGTTCTTTACAGCAACGAAGTAAGCAGAAAATAAAATCATGGCGGCAAATGCCAGAAAATCGCCACGTGGACTCCATGACAGTTCGTCTGAAGCTCCTAGAATGACTAGAGCTACTCCTCCAATTGCCACGAGCGACGCTCCAATCAGCCACCTAGTAACCGATTCTTTAAACTGTCTAGCGGCTACAGCAAGAAGCACTATTGTCTGCAAAGTTCCAATCATGGTTGCATTGGCAACTGTGGTATTTCGAAGTGCTGTAAAAAATACAGCTAGTTCTAAACCAAGGAGAATGCCGGGCAAAGCAACCAGTCGAATTTTTTTTAAACTAACTCTTCGCCCGGTCAGGAAATAAACTGTTGAGTAGAGAACTCCCCCAAGAACTAGCCTCCAGAACGCTATTTGAAGTCCTGGCAAATCCGTCCCAGCAACTACTACATTTCCCGCTGACCAACAAAATACAGCCGCTATCGTCGCCAAATGTCCAAGATTTAATTGGGGAGACTTTTCTACAGGCATCACGCATTCACAATAGATGCAACTATGACTCAATAGAGCCATATCCTAATTTTAATGATTGTTGGTTTAGATATAGGCGGCACAAATATTCGTGCTCTATTGATCCGTCCAGATACGGGTGAGATTATTGACAGGAGTCAAGAATCAAGTGCTGGCAATGGAGACCAATTACTCTCTAATCTCACAAACATAATTAAGTCTTTTTCAGAAAAGTCAGAACAAGAAATAACTGGTGTAGGTCTTGCTATAGCTGGACTTATTAGTCGAGACGGAGTAGTTCATTACTCCCCTAATCTCCCAGACCTTGTTGAATTTCCAATCGGAGCACGCCTACAAGATTTAACTGGCCTTCCAGTCTTTGTTGGAAATGATGCAACAGCTGGAGCTTGGGCTGAAGCAAAATTAGGAGCTGGACGAGAAATTGACAATTTTGCTTTTGTTGCCTTAGGTACAGGAATAGGGACTGGACTAGTTGTTAATAAAAAAATCGTTTTAGGAGGTCACGGATTCGCTGGTGAAGCAGGTCATGCAACTACACAATCAGATGGACCAACTCATATCACTGGTCTTAGTGGGTCTTGGGAATACTTTGCATCTGGCAATGCCCTAGGACGGCTGGGTAGAGAGGCTGCCCAACAAGGAAGATTCGCTCTTGGGCTTGAGTTGGCTAATTCAGAAGAACGGATAACCGGCATTCATGTTTCAGAGGGAGTATTTAATGGAGACCCACAATCATTAGTTATTTTTGATGAATTTTGTCGCCAAGTAGCTATTGGAATATCAAACCTGATCACCATTTTGGACACAGAGCAAATCATCCTTGGAGGAGGACTAGTCCAAATCGGGAGTCAATTAGTCTCTGGGGTAGAAAAATGGCTTCCGGAATTCGTATTCGGCTGGAAGCACCGCCCGAAGGTACCAGTCCGCCTTGCCGAGTTAGGCATAGACGCTGGTTCTCTTGGAGCCGGACTATTAATTATCGAGATGGAAGAAGGTAACAAATGATCACTGACGAGAAATACGTTTCATTCACCACTTTTACTCGGTCCGGTAAAGCAAAGTCATTGCCTGTTTGGATAGCTGATTTAGGAGACGGAACCTGTGGTTTTACAACTGATTTGAATGCTTGGAAAGTAAAGCGACTCTCAAACGACCACAACGTGACTTTACAACCGTGCAACATCAGAGGAATCGTGAAAGAAAACTCAGAAATTTTTCACGGTACCGCCAAAGTCATAACTGGTGATGAATTTACGAGAGTTTTAAATGCAATAAATGCCAAATACGGACTCTTGTCTTATCTCATCCACTTTGACTTTCGTAAATGGTTTCGAAAAGGTTCCGAAAAACCTTCAGCGGCAGCGATCATCATCTCTATGAGTAGTTAACGTTATTAATTAAAGAAATTTTCTAGCCCCTGTAGCTCAGCGGATAGAGCATCGGCTTCCGGAGCCGTGAGCGCAGGTTCGAGTCCTGCCAGGGGCGCTTAACGAATAAATTGGACTAGATTTTAGATATGGCTACAACTAAAAAATGGACGTTTCAGTGGAAAGAACTTTATGACGAAGTCATCACTTCAGGTCTTTGTACGGGTTGTGCAGGCTGCGTAATTGCCTGTCCACACGATGTGATTGGATATGAACATGCTCCTGGTGCATATAAGCCTTTCCACCTTGAAGAAGAGTTAGGTCTTTCCGATTGCGGCCACGGACAAAAAGGATGCACTTCTTGTACGAGAGCTTGCCCGCGATTTAGGGATTGGGAAACTGAGGCGGACAACCACTTATTTGCACGCCCCCGCAATGACGATGAAATGTCAGGTATTTATAAAGATGTTCTTTTAACACGTGCTTCAGATGACACGGTTCATCAATTAGGTCAAGATGGAGGACTTGTCTCTGCCATTCTTATCTGGTGTTTGGAAAATAATGTTATTGATGGAGCTCTGACTTCGCATCTTGAGGCAAGTGAAAGCGAAGATATTACAAACTGGAAAGCCGTGCCCGCTTTAGCTACAGACCGCGAGTCAGTATTAGCAGGAGCCGGCAGTCGCTATACATATTCTGCAAATACTCTTGCCATTAACGAAGCTCGTGAAAAGAACTTACAGTCTCTCGCTTTGGTAGGAATGAGTTGCCAAACTTCAATTGGGCCTGTGATGTGGCACCGTCGTGTTGGAAAAGCTGGCAAACCAATCAAATTAAATATTGGGCTTCTTTGCTCAAAATCTTTTGATGACTCAATCTTTGAAGACTTGTTCTGGGCTAAATACGGATTAGCAAAAGAAGACATGGTCAAAATGAATATCAAAGGAGTATTTCAAATCTGGATGAGAAATGGCGACTACCATGAGATCAACTTAAAAGAATGTCATGAATGGACTAGAGAAGGTTGCAATCATTGTCCAGACTTTGCAGCGGAACATGCTGACATTTCCACTGGAGGTATTGGCGAAAATAATGATTGGACTTTGACCATCGTCCGAACTGAGTTAGGTCGACAAATTATTATGAAAATGCTTGAAGAAGGTGTAATCGAAGGAAAGCCTGGTGATAGCGACCCAGGAGCTATTGCACTCATGCATAAACTGTCAGCTAAAAGTAGGAGCCGCTGGCCTGATTGGGCTAATCCTCAACCACGTTTGGGAATTGAGGTTAGAGCAGGCTAAACGAGTTTTGCATTTTTTCGAAAGCTTCGTTTACCTCTGATGCAGCACTATCCGAAAGTGTTTCTAATGGCGGAAACACTTGATTCCAGTTTGTTTCTCTCGCTTGTTTTCGCTTGATAGCTTTAATCGCCGCTATCGGAGGATGCTTTTCAAGAACCTCGCGAAAACCCATAACTAAAGAATGAATGGTTTCTGCTTCTTCAATCTCTTTTGCTAAGTATGACTTTACGATTTTACTCAACATCGGGGCGGCAACATTTGCTGTGGCAGTAATACATCCACGGGCATTTAGTGGCATTGCGTCAAGTAATGTACGTTCGGATCCTGGGTAAACATCTAATCCTTTGATTTCCAAAAGTTCTTTTGTGTTGCCCCAATCACCTGATGAATCTTTAATACCCGCAATCACCCCTGGAAATTCTTCATGCAGCTTTTTTACGACAGAAATTGGGAATCCAACTCCAGCAACTTGAGGTATGTGATAAAGAACAATTTTCAGTCGGCTATCTGATACTTCATCAATGAAAGCACTGAAATATTCATAAAGGCCTTGGCTGCTTGGATTTTTGTAATAGAACGGCGGTAGGACAAGCACACCTGAGCTTCCAACTTCCAACGCATGTCGAGTGAGATTGATTGTGTCACCTAAGTTTGTTTGCCCGGCACCTACCAGTATCTGTGAGGGATGAACACCACCCGAAACTAGTGATTCCAGAGCTGTCATTCGTTGCTTTACACCTACTGAGAACGCTTCACCAGTAGTTCCGAATGGAACTACTCCTACGCATCCTTCATCCAAAACTTGAAACGCATGATCTACAAATAAACCGGTATGTATTTTGTAGTTCTGATGAAGTGGAGTGACTATGGGAGCGAGAACTCCGCTCGGGAACAGAAATTGCTGTGGTGCCATTTAGTTCTGAGGCACAGAACCGGAACAATTGTCATTAACCTCAATGAACCACGGGAAAGCGTCACCTAACCCAGTTTCGGTTATTTCGTTACTGTGTTTTTTGATGTGATCATCTAATTTTTTAAATTCACTGAATGTAACTGCCTGCTTGATCCCATCTAGAAGACAGCCACAAAAATCTTCTCTAACTATTTCAGTTAAGTCTTCATTTGCTGCTTGGCAAGACTCAATGAAATTACGTTCTGCTAATCCCTGTCCATCTACGGCTTGTTCTTCCCAACTATTGGGAGTAGCTGAATTAGCACATCCTGCAACAAATAATAAAGAAACCAAGAGGCCTGATAAATAAGTTAAGCGAGAACGTTCAAATTTTTTCACAAGAAGATGCTACCAATCTGTCAGGTTTATTGTTCTTTGATCAGTTCTTTCGCTCGATCTAAGACTAAATCGAACATAGGTTCAGTTAGTTTTCCTGTAAATGTATTTTGCTGGCTGACATGATAAGAGCAAAGTATTGTAGGACCATCAGACAATGAGACCTCAACGCCATGCCCAAACTTAGGTTTCGGTTTTAATCCAAGTTCTGTGGTAACTGATTGATATCCGATTTGACCAAGTACCAAAATAACTTTTACTCGGTTAAGAGCTTTTAATTCTCTTTCAAAGAAAGGTTTACAATTTGCTTTCTCTTGAGGAGTTGGTTTATTCGCTGGAGGAGCGCATTTGACTGGAGCAGTTATATACACATCTTTTAGTTTCAATCCGTCTCCTCGATTTATTGATTCAGGCTGGTTAGCTAAACCAACTCGATGAAGTGCAGCAAATAAGAAATCTCCTGATCGATCACCAGTAAAAACTCTGCCTGTTCGGTTCGCCCCATGAGCAGCTGGGGCAAGACCCACTACAAGAATTCTTGCGTTAGGATCTCCAAACCCAGGAACGCCTTTACCCCAATAATCTTCATCAATGAAGGCCGCTCTTTTTTCAGTTGCTACCTTTTCTCGCCAACTCACTAACCTCGGACATGCAGTACAGACTGTTACTTCTTTGTTTACTTTCTCTAAAGTACGAATCGGATCCACTCTGGCAGGGTAGATTAATTAGGCCATGAACTCCACACTTGTTCTATTTATTCGTCACGGACGTACCCCAACTACCGGGGCTGTTTTACCAGGACGTGCCGCGAATCTTCACTTATCAGAATCGGGGAAAGAACAAGCAGAAGCAGCCTCTCTACACATAAAAGAAGCCCAAGAATCTTTTACTGGCAAGAAAGTTTCTGCTGTCTACGCGTCTCCAATGGAGAGAACCAGAGAAACTGCGGCTCCTATAGCTAAAGCAGTTGGCCGACGGGTGCGAATAGCTGAAGGGCTTATCGAATGTGATTTTGGTAAGTGGACCGGACGCAAATTAAAGGATCTTTTTAAATTGCAGGATTGGCGTACTGTTCAATCACAGCCTTCTCAATTTCGTTTTCCAGGAGGAGAGTCTTTCGCTGAAATGCAAGCTCGTATTACCTCTCAAGTTTCAGATCTTGTTTTGAAACATCCAAACGAAACCATTATTTGTGTCTCTCATGCTGACCCTATTAAAGCTGTTTTAGCTACAGCATTAGGTGCACCTCTTGATTTATTTCAAAGAATTGTTGTTGGCCCTTGCTCTGTAAGTGCCGTTCTCTACACAGATAACCGGCCTATCGTTTTAACTATGAACAACAATGGCTCTCTTGCCAATGTGGTGACATCATGAATCGGCCAGAAATCAATTGGGATGACACAGATATTTTTGTTGCGGGTACGACTGGCCCGCAAGGGCGACGAGTGTTTTACCTACAAGCTCAACGAATAAATGAGTTGATTTCACTCAAACTTGAAAAGCAGCAGGTATCTGGTTTAGCGGAATTTTTAGATCGCATGCTTGATGACCTTCCTCCGTCAGAGATTGAATCCGGAGGTTCTTTAGTCCTAGAAGATTTATTTATTGAACCGGGTGAACCCGCTTGGGTGGTTGGAAGTCTCGGAGTCACTTACCAGCAAAGCAACGATCGAATAGTCCTGTTTGCGGAAGAGTTAATTCGTGACGAAGATGCGGTACCTGCTCAAGCTAGATTTCCTCTAAACCGTCAACAAGTTGCAGCTTTTGTTAGTCAGGCAAGAGATCTCGTTGCTTCAGGAAGGCCGCCATGCCCATGGTGTGAAGCCCCTCTAGAACCATCCAATCAGGGTTGGTGCCCTTGTGAAAACTGACGAAAGTTCTAATACCTCTAACCCTTTTAGAGATCGGGAGCCGTTAGAAGACTCTCTTGCAATCAAATTTTTAATTGAAGGTGAGATTGAGGTTCTGGGTCGTATGCCTTGGTCTTCAAATGCCACCTTTTTGGTGGATATCAGTTTGAACGGGACACTAATCCAAGGTGTATATAAGCCTTTCTCTGGTGAACGTCCCCTTCATGATTTTCCACCTGAGATTTATAAGCGTGAAGTCGCAGCTTGGGAATTAGCAAAACAACTTAATTGGGGGATGATTCCGCCAACCATTTCGCGGCTTGGGCCACTTGGTGAAGGCTCTCTGCAGTTATACATACCTTGTGATTATGAGCAGCATTATTTCACTCTCAGAGATAACGCTTCGTATGTTAATACCCTTAAGAAACTTGCTGTATTTGACTTAGTTTCAAATAATACTGATCGAAAAGCAGGCCACGTTTTAGAAGGAAAAGATGGGAATATTTGGGCTATAGACAATGCGCTAAGTTTCCACCATCAATTTAAAGTTCGGACAGTTATTTGGGACTGGGCTGGAGAATTTATTGATTCTCAGTTAGTTGAAGACCTGCAAGGGTTTATTTCTAGTGGACCGTCTGAATCTTTACTTTCTCTTCTTAATCCCATGGAAATAGATGCTCTCATTACGAGAGCGCAAGCGGTTTGTTCTGCAGGGTCCTTGCCATACGATGCGACTGGGTATCGTGTTCCTTGGCCGCTTCTATGAATAGAGATCTTGACCATTTACTTGAGCTCGGAGATCTTGATGAGCTTATAAGACTTATTGATCAACTCTGTAAAGACAGATCTTGGTCTGTTCTAGAAGATGTTGCGATTAGGTCTCGACAAGCCAACGAAAGAGGTCAGCAATTATGGCCTGCCGGTGATCATGCAGAACACAGATTGGCTCTTGAGGCGCCAGGAGAATTCGCCGCTCGTGCGGTTAACCGTGATGCTCAAATTTTTGGTTTAGCACCATTAACTGAGGTGGCAGCTTCTTCTCATACTTGGGAAGATCTGAACCTCCATTTGAATGCTGGCCCTCTCCGCTCGTTAGTTATTCACGAAAGAGTAGTTAGAGGAGAAGATCTAACTGGAATTGAGATTACTGAAGATCCTCTAGGTATTCCCTTGGCCCTTACTGGCTGGGAAAAATCGATAGAAACACCCGATATCAAAGAGTACGAGGTTAATGATTCATCTCCTTCGATTAACGGTCTTGATTATTTTCCTTTGCCAAAACCAGACGTTGTAACCCATGATGCTGGGACCCAAGCACTACGTAGTCTTGTTCAAACTTGGACAAGTCAATCAAACGGGCGCTCTGCTGCAGTGAGAGTCTATGGAGATGCGGCTACAGCTATTTCTTCTTTGGGCGTAACTGAAGCTAAGGCTAAGGAGGTTTCTATTTCAGAGATATGGAATCACATGGTTTGGGCTGCTTCTTCTGGAGGTGCTTACGGTCGACGACCGGGTTGTGCAAAGGGGCGATTTGAAGCTTGGTGGTGTGCTGTGGCTCTAGCGGGTTTAGATCAAGAAGAAATATGGCCGCCATTTACTCATGAATTAGGGGATGCATTAACTGAAATGAATTGGTGGATATGGAATCATGACTCTTTGACTAAGGGGTGGAACTTAAGAATCGCAGTTGAAGATCCGATAGATGGGCTGTCTTGGGCGTTGAGTGCTGAAGACACTCGAGAGTAGTTTTTATAAGTAAGAATTAGACCGATTCTCTGCAGGTCTTAGCCTCTTGCTTCAAGTGCGGAAATAAGTTCGGGTAAAACTTTATGCACGTCTCCAACGATCCCAAGGTCTGCGACTCCAAAGATCGGAGCTTCTTCATCTTTATTTATCGCGATGATGTTTGCAGAACCTTTCATTCCTACCAGATGTTGGGTTGCTCCAGAAATTCCGCAAGCTAAATAAACCGTCGGCTTCACGACCTTTCCAGTTTGTCCAACTTGGTATGAATATGGAACCCATCCTGAGTCGACAACGGCCCTTGAAGCTCCAGGTGCACCTTTTAATAACTTCGCGAGACTTTCGATCATTTCGTATTTGTCAGGTTCTCCCAGCCCACGTCCTCCAGAAACAACTATTGCAGCTTCATCAAGTTTTGGTCCGGTGGTCTCTTCAACAAATCTGTCTTTTACGACTGATGTATCGGTGTTACCAGTGTCTCCTGCTTGAATTGTGTCAACATTTGCTGCTGACCCTCCTGAGGATTCTGCTTCAAAGGATTTTGGCCGGACTAAAAATATTGCTGTTCCGGATCCTGTGAAACCAGTTGTGACATTTGTTGTTCCGCCAAATACTGGTTCAACTCCTAGTAGGCGGTCACCTTCTACTTTTAGTTCAACAACATTAGTAATAACGGGAGCGTCTAATTTTGCTGATAGACGGCCTGCTACATCTCGCCCATCATATGTTGTCGCGCATAAAACAGCTTCTGGTCCGTTGCCCTCTGAAACAGCGGAAGCAATCGCGGCAGCGATCTGCGGGCCGGCTAAAGCCTCACCGAGATCTCCGATTGACTTGACGCTTGCTGCTCCATATTCTCCAAGTTGAGGAGCTAAGGAGGATGCATCACCATGAACAATCACCTCTACGGTGTCTGCTAATTGGCGAGCTCCAGTAATTAGTTCAAGCGTTGTAGTTGAAACCACTCCGTTTGTTGCTTCACCATAAACCCAAATGGTTGAGATGCCCATAATCGCCTCCTAAAGAACCTTAAGTTCATCTAAAAATGCCATGATTCTTTCATGAGCATCACCTTCATCGACAACGATCTCTCCAGCTTCGCGTTCTGGCGCTTCTGCTATTTCGGTAATCTCTTGACGAGCTCCCGCCCAGCCCACAGTTCCTTCTTCAATACCTAAACCTGCCAAATCAAGTTCCTCTACTGGCTTATTTTTTGCTGCCATGATTCCTTTGAATGATGGATACCTCGGTTCAACTACACCTGCTGTCACTGATACAACACATGGAAGCGGACATTCAACTTCGTCATAGCCTTCTTCTGTCTGACGTTTCACTGAAACTACATCACCGTTTACTGAGATTTCTTTTGCGAACGTAACTGCAGGGAGATCAAGAATTTCAGCTATCTGAACCGGAACTGTACCTGTATATCCGTCACTTGATTCTGTAGCAGTCAATATAAGTGTGGGCTCTGAACGATTAATGGCAGCAGCTAGGACTTTAGCTGTCGATAATGCATCTGATCCTGCTAAAGCGTCATCGCTTACAAGAACAGCACTGGCCGCTCCCATCGCAAGGGCGGTTCGTAAACCACTCATCTCATTATTTGGCGCCATCGAAACCAAACGGACTTCACCACTTCCTGCTTCATCAACAAGTTGAAGAGCCATTTCAACTCCATAAGAATCTGACTCATCAAGGATGAGTTTTACGTCTCGTTTTAGAGTTTTAGTTTCTGGATCCAGTGCTCCAGGGTCAGCTGGATCAGGAATTTGCTTTACACATACAACAATGTTCATGGCGCTTATTCTGCCTTATCAGGAACGTTTGACAACTATTCGTGAGCAATTTTAGTAAATGGTCATTAGTCACTTATTGAAATTAGTGAAACATCCCCCTATTTGTGGGGAAAAACAAAAAGAAGAGCTTTGAGAAAATTTTTGCAAACTAAATAAATTTTGAGCTTTCAGCACATTTGTGCTGACTAGCGCCACCTACAGCGATACTCTCGTTATTGCAATGAAATTACTTTTGGTAGTGAATCCATCGGCTTCGTCTGTTACAGCTCGTACCCGAATAGTTATTCAGAAAGCGCTCTCTGCTGATCACCGGCTTGAAGTCGCCGCCACTAGTCGCCGCGGCCATGCAACTCGTCTTGCGCAAAGTGCTGCACACGATGGCTTCGATCTTGTCGTAGTCCTCGGTGGGGATGGCACTTTAAATGAAGTCGCTAACGGATTAGCTGGCACGGAAACAGCGCTCGCAGCTCTTCCGGGAGGTTCTACAAATGTTTTTGCTAGAACTATTGGACTTCCGGATGATCCAGTTGAAGCTACTGGGTCCTTACTTGACGCTCTTGAAGCAGGTTCTACTCAACGAATTGGTTTAGGAGTTATGAATGATCGTTATTTTCTATTTCATGCAGGAATAGGTTTCGATGCAGCAGTTGTTGAACAGGTTGAACGCCAAGGCGGGTTATTGAAAAGATTTGCCGGTCATCCTTTATTTGTAGCTGCAACCATCAATACTTGGTTGCGTCATTACAACCACAAGCGCCCTTCTTTCCATATTTCCTCAGTTAGTAAAGATGCAAATGAGCCAGAAGCTGGTAATGACGGAATGTTTGCGGTTTGCTTGAACACGGATCCGTACACTTATCTTGGTTCGCGCGAGATCTCTTTCTCGCCTGAAACTACTCTTCAAACACCTCTTACGGTAATAACATTTAGATCTTTGTCGCCGAACCGCTTATTACCGGTACTTGCCTCTTCGTTAGGTTTGGGAAACAACCGCGTCAGTGAAAGTCCTATTATTGATTACCAAGTCAATGTCTTTGAAGGCTCGATTTCTGGATATGACGCTGTTCCTTGGCAAGTGGATGGAGACTATTTAGGTAAAGAAAAAGAATTTTTCTTCCGCCACGAACCTGAGGCTTTGAACCTTGTTGTACCTCTGGGAGTTAGAGACATTTACTGACCAAATTGTTGATCAATTATCTGTCGAGCTAGTCCAGGGCGATTAGTTATTATTGCGTCTGTTTGCCATGAGGCAAGTTCCTTTATTCGTTCTTCATCATCAACAGTCCAAACAAATACCTTGAGACCGCGTTGATGCGCCTCGCTTATAAATGCTTTATCAACGAGTTCGTCCCAAGGGTGTACGGCTCCATGACCATGATTAACAACGCGATCTAAAATTTGATTTGAACCTGTTCGTTCAAGAACAAGCCAACCGGTTGGTAAATCTTCATTAGCAGCACTAATACGGTCTACTGTGCTGATATCAAAAGAGGAAACCCTTAAGAACTCCTTAGTTCGATACGCCAATGCAAGGCCAACCACTGCTTCACAAACCATCACAACATCTTCCCTATCTGGTTCTCCCGGAAGACTCTTAACCTCAATGTTTACGCCAAGTCCTTCCATGCACTCAAAGGCTTCAGCAAGACTGGGAATAAAAGCGGGAAGATCTTTTGAATCCATGTCTCTGATGAGGCGCCCATCGTCAAGATGAGCATCATGATGCACGACGAGGACACCATCTTTGGATCTTCTAACGTCTAACTCCACCCAGTCTGCTCCTTGTTCTTTGGCAGCTGAGAAAGCTTCAATAGTATTTTCATAGTGCTCAATAGAAGCGCCGCGGTGAGCGACAACCAGTGGTTTTGTGGGTAGTTGAAGATTATTCATATTGGTTTAAAGCAACCTATCTAATCTTTATACTTCTGGCTCTTGTGCATCATCCCAAGGCCCGAGCAAGCGATTTCCTGGAATCTGAACTTCTGCTACTGTTCCGCTTCCCTTTTTCGCAGGTCTTAGAGTCAGAACACCATCTAATTCCGTTTCAACGAAAGTGCGAACAATCGTTAGACCAAGACCTTGTGCTGTTTCAATCTCGAACTCTTCGGGTAGACCAATTCCGTCATCGACTACTCGTACACTGAGGCTGTCAGGTTTTCGATCGATTTCTATAGTTACTTTCCCAGAATTACTTTCCATTTCCACTATCGATTCTGGATATCCATGATCTACAGCGTTTTGTAAGAGTTCTGTAATAACTACTGCCAAGGTAGTAGTGGTTTGTGATGGCAGCTTTCCGCCTTCTCCAACAACGCTAAAACGTAAGGGCCTTTCTGGTAAGGAAACAGTTTCTTCCACAAGTTTGACCAGTAGTCCTACAATTTCAGTGAACTCTGTATCGTCTTCTGCGCTTTGAGCAAGCGTTTCATGCACAACCGAAATCGCTCCAACTCGACGTGCTGATTCTTGTACCGCTGCCCTTGCTTCTTCACTTTTGAGTCTCCGGCTTTGTAACCGTAAAAGAGATGAGATCGTTTGAAGATTATTTTTTACCCTGTGATGCACTTCACGAATCGTTGTGTCTTTAGAAACTAATTCTCGATCTCGACGCCTTAGATCGGTTACATCACGTAGAAGAACTATTGCACCGGTTGCTGAACGTTGATCAAGTATGGGTAAGCAATGGGACACGACAACAACTTCACTGCCATAACTGATTTCTTCAATTACAGCTGTGCGTCGCGCAAAAGCTTGTCTTAGCATGACTCCCCCCAGATTGGTGTCTTCAAGACGCGACCCAACTGCTGCCCTGTGCATCCCTATTCGGTGTAACGCTGATACCGCATTAGGTGAAGCAAACTCAATTCGACCTTGCTGATCTACCAATAAAAGACCATCACCTACGCGAGGAGTTCGATGCCGCAGACGCTCTTCTTCACGATAAGGGAATTCACCGCGCTCTATCATTTCAACGAATCGGCGGAAAACCCGACGGTAGGTTCTCTCAAGAACACTGCTAGCTCTATCTGTGGAATAGAGGCGCTCTCTAGCGAGAACTGCTATGACTTTTCCTCCTAGCCTCACTGGAGTCGCACGAACAGAGATTTCACGTTCACCACCTGTTTGTATCAGTCCTTGAGTATTTTCTTCTTTAGCGAGACATTCTGTGATTAACGGGCGGTGGCGAGATTCAAAAACTTGGCCAATCATGTCTGCACGGTAAAGAGTGGTGCCGGTTGTAGGTCGAACATGTCCAAGCAGGACTAGAGAGTTCTCTGCTTCAGACGAATCAATTCCATAAAGTAGAAGATCCGCGAAGGAAAGATCCGCTAATAGACCCCAGATAGCCGTCAGATTTTGTAGATGCGCTATCTGATCAGCATCTAATTCTGTGTGGCTGTTGCAAAGTTCCGTCAATGTGGCCATAGTTTGAGCCTAGAGCCGACTAGCTGTAGACAAAAGTTGTTAAATCAACTAAAACCAACAGGGTTACCAGATCCTGCTGCTCCAATATCCACATACGCTATTTTGTTTGTTGGAACTCCTACTTGTCTACCTTTCGTGTCAGTTAGCCAAAAAAGGCTCACTTCTCCAGAAAGTGCCGCATCAATATCTTTTTTCAGTTTCTTTAGGTCCGTGTCGTCTGATAACTCTATTGTTATTTCCTTGGGGGTTTCAGATACCCCTATACGTATGTCCACTTTTCTTCCTTGCTTTATTTAGTTATTGATAAAAACTATCCCAGTAAGTTCAATTCTGGATGAGAACGTTTTGTGGGTTTGAGATCTTCATCTACTACGCGAGCTAATTCTGCAAACACTTTTCCGACTTCGGTTGAAGCATCTACAGCTACAGGATGGCCCGTATCTCCTCCTTCTCGTAGTGTCGGAACTAGAGGGACTCTGCCAAGAAGAGGTACGTCTAGTTGATTAGCAAGCTCTTCTCCTCCTCCTGCGCCAAAGAGTTCGTAGCGAGTACCGTCATCTCCGGTAAACCATGACATGTTCTCAATAACACCATTTACAGAAACACTTACTTTCTCAGCCATATAGGCCGCACGCTGTGCAACTTTCTGAGCAGCTGGTTGAGGTGTTGTCACAACTATCATTTCTGCTGTAGGAAGAAAACCCGCTAAGGATATTGAAATATCCCCTGTTCCTGGGGGTAAATCAACGAGCAAGTAGTCTGGGTCATCCCAATAAACATCCGTGAGAAACTGTTCAAGTGCTTTATGTAACATTGGGCCACGCCAAATTACTGGTTGATCTTCTTCAGCGAAGAACCCCATAGATATGCAGCGAACTCCATGAGCAACAGGCGGAATGAGCATCTCATCAATTACCGTTGGCGGAGTCTTTACTCCCAACATTCTCGGTATAGAAAATCCCCATACGTCAGCATCAACTACAGCTACGTCCTTACCACGTGCAGCTAACGCAACAGACAGATTTGCAGTTACCGAAGATTTTCCAACCCCGCCTTTCCCCGATGCAATGAGAAGGACCCGAGTTTTATTACCAGGTCGCCCAAATGGGACTTCTCTACCTTCCGCATGACCCTGTGCTGGATTCGTGCCTGCTGTAGCTTGTGGATTTCCATGGACCATAAGACGAACTGATTCTCTTTGTTCATCAGACATGACAGTAAAATCAACTCTTACTTCGAGCGCCTCTTCTGTTGTTCTAAGGGCTTGTTCAACTGATTCCTGTATTTGAGCTTTTAGTGGACAGCCAGGAATTGTAAGAGCAATTAATATGTCAACTTTTGTGCCTTCAATTGAAACCTGTTGGACCATTCCAAGTTCAACAATGCTTCGCCTTAGTTCAGGATCCTGAACTGGCTCTAACGCTTTAATTACTTGGTCTTCAGTTAACGCCACAAAGTCTCCTAACTTCTTTATCTTTAACTGTTTCTCTGTTCTAACGAGCATTACCCTTAAGTTCGCTAGGCTATCTGTGTGGACAAGCCACCGCTAACACCTACAGAGTTTGCTTCAGCAGTGACTGCAATAACAGGAGCTTTTGGCGATCCCACACGTCGAGATATTTATCTATTCGTTCGTGAACATAATAGTGGTACAACTGCTACTACTGCTGCCACACATTTTGATTTACACCCAAATGTTGCTCGTCATCATTTAGACAAACTAACTGCAGGCGGTTATTTGGAAGTCTCTATTGAGAAAAGTTCAGAATCTACTGCCGGTAGGCCTTCAAAGATTTACAAAATCAAAGACTTTCCCTCCTCTCTGGAACTCCCTGTTCGCCAAGACTCAGTACTAGTGAGTTTGCTGGGTCGCACACTTGCTCTTTTACCGCCATCGGAAGCAGAATCAATGGCGGAAGAAGTTGGTATTGAAGTCGGGCGTTCAATGGCGGAAACCATTTGCCCCGACGAAATACAGCAGTCATTTCATACGGCTTTGCACTCCATCGCAGAAGCCCTCACCGCTCATGGGTTTGCTGCAAGAGCTGAAAAAGACACCAAGTCTTCAAAATTGAGGATCATTTCTGAACATTGTCCTTTTGGGGTGACAGCTATTGAGCACCCGGTGATCTGTGCTGTAGATCGAGGTTTGGTTAAAGGAATGCTTTCTTCTCTATATGGAGAAGCTACAACCGACTTATCCTCTTCGTTGCCTATGGGTGACGACGTCTGTATAACTGATATACACGTTTGACTATCTATGATTTCAAAGGTTTCTTTTATTTTCTTGCCGGTGCCTAGCACCGTAGAAATTTTTATCGTTTACCTTTCAGCTAAAAGATTGGACTTTTTCTGAATGATCTTCCTTATTAGACATGCTTCCGCCGGCTCTAGATATGACTTTGATGGAGACGACGCAGATAGACCCTTAGATGAGGGAGGGTCGCAAGAAGCCCAGCAAATAAGTGAAGCATTAAGGACTAGACCAATAAAAAAAATCATGTCAAGCCGCGCTGTTAGATGTCAGCAATCAATAGCGCCTTTAGCGCGCCAATTAAACCTTGAAATAGAAATTGAACCTAACCTTTTTGAGGGCTCTCATGATTTCGCTACTACTTTAATTAAGAGTTTCTTCAGTTATCCGTATGATGTGGTTGCTTGCAGTCATGGTGACGTAATTCCTGAGATCTTAGGTGACCTAATCGAAGAAGGACTTCAAATTAGAGGTGGGAGGTCTTGCGCAGAAAGCTCTATTTGGGTGCTGTCTACTTCTAACGAAGGCCAAATGTCTGGATCGTACTTTTCATCTCCTCTTGAATTCGGTCGCTCAGTTGAGTAACCCTTGAGTTTGAAGTAATTGAACCAGCAACTCTGGAGGATTGATTAATTCCTCGAATTTTTCTATATCAGACTCTGCTCCTTGTTGGTCTTCCAACAATACGAACCTCACAAGAGCACGATAGGCCAAAGCATTAGGGTGCATTGGTTCAAGAATTAATGCTGCATCTAAAGATTCCACAGCTGCTTCTATCAAGTTTGTTTCGAATGTGTTAGCTAGTAACCAACCTCTTTCAGCTAATAATGACGCATCTTCGTCATCTCTTAGGATCCCTGAGTCAAGAAGTTTTAAGGCTTCAACAAGCTCTCCTTGCGCAGCTAAAGCCGACGCAATTCTTTCCCTAAGCTTGCTATTGGATAGCAGATCCCAAACAATTGGTGGGGCCTCAAGTGCATCAAGGGCAATTACGTTCTCAGAAGCTTCTTCATAGTCGCCATCAGCAAAGAACTGAGAGGCTCTAAACACTCGCACATCAGGATAAGTCGGATCAATTTCTATTGCTGCCGAAAAATCATTTCGCGCGGCTTCAGAGTTTCCTGTTCTCCAAAAAGTCCATCCTCGATACGTCAGAGCTTCCACATTTGATGGTTGGATAACTAATACTTCGTTATAGAGAAGTATTTTATTTTCATCTGAAGCAGTCTGTGCTTCAATTAATAGCGTTCGAGTTGAGGAAGGGATATCTCCTGTTGAAAAATCATTGACACCTCGATTCCCAGTGAATTGTGCAATGAGAATCCAAGCTGCTACTGGAACGCCCAAAACGAATACTAGAACTGGCAAGCGTCGGTTTTTTATAGTGACTACTTTGAATGGCTTGCCTCCCTGCCATTTCTTTAAAGTCGATGCCAACAAAAATATTGCTAAGATTCCAGCCAAAATCGGTGTCACCCATACAAGACCTGTTAAGCCGGATCGCTTGGGCGTGTAATCAATATCTTCTCCAAAGCGAGAAACAAGATCCGCTCTAATGGCACTGTCGGTAAGGCCTTCATCTACCATTCTGGCTATCTCTGTTCTTATAGCCTTTGCTATTGGAACATCTGATTCAGCCACCGACTGACCATCACAAACAGGACAGGCCAAATCATCTGCGATTCGGTGAACTTTGTCTGCATTAGTAAGGGCGGGTTTTTCTGCTAATTCTGAAAAAATTATTGCACCAAAAACAACAGCTACTAGCAAAATCCAACGGTAGCGAGTCATCTACTTCTCGCTTCCAGTAGTAAGTCCTCTAAATAGTCTTGTGTTACCCCTCCTAAAACTTTTGCCGCTACAAACCCTGCCGGTGACACCAAGTAGGACTCTGGTACTGCAACTACTCCCCAGTCCACAGCGACGCGTTCAGTTCCAGAAGTTAAGACAGGCCAATCGCCTCCATTAAGGCGGAAGAACTCTTGAACTGCCGTTTCAGTATCAGAAAATGAAATAGTAACGATTCGAACGTCATCATCTTGCTTGTGGCTCTCTGCAAAATTAACAAGATGAGGATGCTCTTGAATACAGGGGATACAGGTAGTAGAGAAGAAGTTAACAATTACCCATCGGCCGCGTTGATTATCTAAATCCCAAAGTTCACCTTCAAAGGTCTGAGCAAGAATCTGTGGGGCAGCTTCGCCAATCAAGTATGTATCCATTCGGTCATCACCAGAATCTCTAGTTGCCAGCACACCAACAAGAATGAGAACTACAACTCCAACAACTACGGCAGTCACTCTTATTGGGTTCATGAGTTGACCTTTTCTACATCTTCATGAATTCCTATTTTGTTTTTACGACGGGCCGGAATAATCGCCATTATGGTTCCAGCAGCCATTACCGCACCTCCTACCCACAACCACCAAACCATTGGCTGCACTGTTACTCGTACAACTGTTGATTCATCTGATGTTTCTGGCACTTTTAACACGGAAAGTTGAACATCGTCTTTCCATGTTGAACGTGTACTCGGGGTTCCTATGGGCTGGCCGCTGAATGGAAAGATACTTATTGCTGGTGTGAAGATTTTTTTATCAATAGCCACTTTTACCACTGTTTCAATTTTTTCTTGTTTTTCTATAACTACATTTCCTTGGAAAACAAGTTCATGACCAGCGAAAGTGGCTGTATCTCCAATGTCTGAAAAACGAAACTCAGTTTGTCGTAGGTAGGAAGAAGACACAGCAAGAGCGACTGCAACTATTGCTACCCCGATGTGAACAACCATGCCGCCACTTGATCTTCCAAAAAAACCAGTGGGTCCTTTTGACCTTACCGCTAGAACAAGAGGGCGGGCCGCTCCCCCTATAGCAAATCCTGCTAATCCAATTGCAAGGGTGGGGGCCCAGCCTCTTGCACCAAGTGCTACGCCCAACACTATTGTCAGTGTTCCAAACACTGCCGGCCACCAAAGCCTTTTGGACAAAAGTTCGCTACCTGTTCTCCCCCACGGGAGGGCCGGAGCGATAGCCATCAAGAACAGCAATAAAAACCCAATTGGCATTGTCATTCGTTCAAAATAAGGATTTCCAACCGAAATACGGTTTCCATTTATTGCTTCAACTATTAGCGGGAAGACTGTTCCTAAGAGAACAACAAACGCGAAACCAGCAAAGAGCAAATTGTTTGTTAAGAATGCACCTGTTCTTGAAACAGGGGTTTCGATTAACCCTTCTGAGCGAATGTCGCCGCCTCTTATAAAAATCAAAAGAAGAACAACGATCACAACTAAAGTAAAGAAAGCAAGGAGCATAGGCCCTATTCCGGACTCTGTAAATGCGTGAACGGAATCAAGAACTCCGGAACGAGTAATAAACGTTCCAAGAATCGTTAGAGCAAAAGTGGAACATAGTAGCGAAAGGTTCCATACGCGTAACATTCCTTTCTGCTCTTGAACCATTACTGAATGTAAATAGGCTGTCCCGGTTAGCCAAGGTAGAAGTGAGGCATTCTCAACTGGATCCCACGCCCAGTACCCGCCCCATCCAAGAACTTCATATGACCACCATGCTCCAAGAAGAATTCCAACTGTCAGACAGCCCCAAGCCGTGAGAGTCCACCTTCTCGTCTCTGTAAGCCAGCCTTCTCCATGACGCCTTGTAATGAGTAGAGCAATTGCAAAAGCAAAGGGGACTGAGAATCCGACATAACCGAGATAAAGCACTGGTGGATGAAACGCCATAAGCACATGATTCTGAAGCAGAGGGTTAGGACCTGGGCCGTCATATCCTGCCCATGGTTCAAAAGTATGAAAAGGAAATGCTGGACCTGCGAGAAGTAAAAAGAAAAACAAGCATATGGCTAAGAGAACGAGCAGGGCCCAGCTAACTACCGGATCTATGAGGCGTTTCCTAAACCTCCAAACAACCAAAACTAAGTAACCGACAAGAACCAATACCCACAAAAGTATGGAGCCTTCTAACGCTGACCAGAGTGTGGCGAAGTTGAATAGAGATGGGGTTCGTGAACTTCCATGTTCTGCGACAAAAGCTACGGTAAAGTCACGTGTTATTAAAGCTATTTCCATCACAACGAATTGGCCAACCGCTGCTGTTGCAAGTAACACAACAAACCAACGAACACGAAGAAACGATTTATTTGAGCCAGTAACGAAACCATGAACAATTGTTGAAATACCCAATAATGATGCGGCTACACCAAGTGCTACAAAACCTGAACCGAGGGCTGAGTTCACAGAATCTTTACTCTTTCAGTGCACAAGATGCAATATCCGTTACACGATCTTTGTCTGTTCGATAATCGTTGTCGTGTTTTACAACCATGTGGTCTGTTAAAAGAAACCATCCATCATTTGCAGAATTTTCAAGAGACTCTATTTCTGCAAGAAATCCTGTGACCCATTTGCCTTGAAGAACAACTGGAACTCCGGGTTGGAATAGTTCTGCCGGATCTCCAGTATGAGCTACGTCTGCATAGACTCCTCCAGCACAGAATGTGAAGACAACGGTTGACTCTCCTCCGATTCTTGTCTCTACTATTCCTGGTAGTGGTGTACCCACAACTCTGAATCGTTTTTCAACCAAATCTTCTCTTTTATCTACTGCTTCGTCTACTTCATAAAAAATTAAGGCAGCATCACCAAGAGTTACAAACAAAACTGCTCCTACACCGAGTAGTAAAAGAACTGTCGCGATAAGAGGAGCGCGGCGGCGCGGTGATTTATCTGGTCGAGTCGGTTGTGGAGCAAGATCGTCAGTCACGGTTTTATTTCTCTGAAGAAGTCATCCATCTTTGCCGCTCTGAAGGCACTCGAGGGGCTGCGGAACGTGCTCGTCGAAATATTGAAGTCACGTAGGTAAGGAACACTATTAACGCTATCCCCCAACCTGCAATCAGATATCCCAAATGCGTCATAATGTTTCCTCTTCGTTAGTTGTCGCCTCAGATCTTCTTTCTGCAATTGCTGTTAGGGCATCTTGTTCTAAAGATTCTTTTTCAAGCCATCCCAATCTAAATCGGTGTAAAACAAGCCACGTGAATAGCATTAAAAAGACAACGATTCCCATCATGAGTGTAAAAAAAGTTAAATCTTCGATTTTTAGTTCACTTAAAGTTGATTTTTGATGAAGTGTGCGACTCTCCCACCACTCAACGGAGCGATTAATAATCGGAAGATTTATTGCTGCTACTATCGCCACAATTGCTGATCTGCGAGCTTGCTTTTGGCCATCCGGAACTACACGGCGAAGGGCTAAATAACCAAGAAGCATTAAGAAGAGAATCAAGGTGGTCATTAATCGAACATCTCCCCATTCCCACCATGTATTCCATACGGGTCGGCCCCAAATAGAGCCCGTCAGAAGGACTAAGCCGCAGAATATAGTTCCTACTTCAATCGCGGCATGTGCAGTTACATCCCACCATTGCGTTCGTTTGATTAAGTAACCGACCGAAGCGACAGCACCTACTAGAGGGGCAATATAAGGACCGATGATTGCCATTGGGACGTGAAGATAAAGTAGCCGAACGGCATCAAATTGGCCGATCTCATCTCCTGTTATGGGATGAAGACGCACATCAGGATCTGTGAGGAAAAAAGCAAAGACAAAAAGTGTGACTAAACCTAACAAGGTGGCTAGTCCTAATATCCTTGATTTCGGAGAGCTAGTGGCGCCTCGGTTTTGTTTGAAAATTTTTCCTGTACTCATTTTGCTTCTCTAAAGTCTTACTCTTCTACTAGAACTCCGTAAGCCATTGCACCCAGCATTAGCGCAGCTAACGCAAATAATGATAAAAGTCCTGTCCATTGCCAACCGTTTGTTACTGTTTCTCCAAGAGCGCCACTATAAGCCTTTGTAGCCCCAATAAGCACGGGAGCCAACACTGGAAGTAGCAAGATTGGTAAAAGTGTTTCTCGTACTTCTAATCCCGATGCCAAGGCTCCATAAAGAGTACCAGTTGCGGATAAGGCTAAAGCAGCTACAAGCCCTGAAACTATCCATAATGCAAGATCATCTATTGATACTCCATAAAAGATGATTACTCCTCCTGTAAGGAAGAGTTCTAAGAAAAGTAGTTGAACAAATACTGCCATTGCTTTGCCAAGAAAAATTGACGATGGAGAAAGTCCGGCCAATTTGAGCCCCAATAAAGAATCATTTATTGCTTCAAGAGAAACTGAGCGTTGCACTGCAAGTAGCAAGCAGAGCAAGATCGCTACCCAGAATAATCCTGGTGCAAATAAACGAAGAGTTCTTTGGTCTGCGTCCAAAGCGAAACCAAATAAGACCAGTACCAGCACAGCAAAAGGGGCGACTTGATTTATGATCACTCGAGACCTGATTTCTATACGAAGATCTTTCGTCGTGACTAAAAATAAGTCATTAACAAACTGCTTCACTGACTCTCTCCATCTGCTACAACTCCGCCTGTAATTGATATAACGCGAGGTGAAAGAGAGTTGATTCGGTCTAGTTCATGAGAAGCTATAACTACAGTTGCTCCTGCCTTAACGACTTCGTTTATGAATAGATCAACTGATTCTCTTCCTTCCTGATCTAAACCAGAATGCGGTTCGTCTAATAGCCAAAGTTGCGGGCGTCGTACGGCGAGAGAAGCTAACGACGTTCTTCTTTTTTGCCCTGCTGATAGTCGGGAAACCGGTAATCTTCGTAACCGCTCTTCGATCCCCATTCTCTGTATTGCATCGTCTCGACGGTCGTGAGCTGCTGCTTTATCTAGCCCAGTGGCTTGAGCCCAAAAAAGAATATTTTCATCTACTGTCAAGTCTTCATATAAGCCACTCGTATGACCCAGCATTGCTACCGAACGTCGAATTGACTTTTGTTCGGAATTTAAGTTATGACCTAGAACTTTTCCTGATCCTTTATCTAAAGGTATTAATCCAGCACATAGTTTAAGCAAAGTGGTTTTACCTGCCCCATTTGCTCCCTGTAATGCGATAATTTCTCCAGTGTGAACAACCAAATTCACTCCTGCAAGTGCAGGAAATCGACCTAAAAAAACCATTGCTTCATGAAGCTGAATTACTTCCACGATGCCACGGTAGCGCCGAGTCTGGCTACTCTAACCTTATGAGCGTTTATCGTTTTTCTTGTTTGCTATTTTTTATGAGTTTCTTATTATCAAGTTGCGGAAACCAAGATGCCTCTGAAGCGAGTTCTGAAGAAAATCGTTCTTCTACAACGGTCATTGAGACTCGTCCGTCACTTGTTGATGAAGATGCGCCTGATTGGTTTGGAGAGCCTGTGAATTTGCATGACTTGGCGCAGGGTGATTGTTTCAATATGTACGCCTGGGTCAGCAACGACCGCCATATTGAATTGAACACTCAAGTTCCTTGTAATGGGCCACATCAATTTGAGATTTATCGACTTGTGCAACACCCAGCACGAAATGGTGCAGTTTGGCCTGGAGATGAAGAAATGACTGCTTTTGCAGTTAGCCAGTGTTACGAGAGTTTTGAAGACTTTGTTGGGGTAATTTATGAGCTTTCGGTGTTAGAGATTCACTATCTAACACCTAATCGAACAAATTTTGAGCATGAAATTGCACAGTTTCGAGGAGTGCATTGCTACTTATTCCAAGACGATGGCTCTGAAATTATCGGATCAGTTAGACAGTCTTTTCGCTGATACAAGAGATAAACCAGCCCAAGATTGAGGAATGGCGCCTTGGCCTTTTCCGGTATCAGGGTGCCAGTATTCTGCGAATCCTGAAATATGAGCTCCTTCAGCTACTTGAAAGGTAACCTCCTTTGCCAAGGAAGCATCAAATCTAAGTATGGCCAAAGTAACCAGATACGCAAGTTGCGGCCAAACGGGGCCACGCCAGTATTTTGTTGGGTGAAATGTTGGCTCGGATTTATGAACTCCGCGTAACCCGTATTGAGCTCTGTAAGCATCGTTAGAACTCAGTTCTTTCAGAACTTTTTTTGAAATCTGCCCTCTACTTATGACTAGCAGAGGCAGTAACGCATCTAAGGTCCGGCATTTCCCAGAAGTAGATTCATGACTTCCAGCATCCACCCAAGTGAGATAAGACTCATCCCATCTTTGATTTATCGCATTCACTATCTCTTCTGCAGAGTGAAGCATGCTTTCATCTCCTGTGACGGAAGCCAATTCAAATGCGTTGAACGCTAGAAGTGCGTTGAACCCTATTGAGGCAACCAAGAAATCTGGATTTCGAATTGGAGAACCATCTTTAGATCGTTCTATTGTCCCTACTAATCGATTCTTCTCTATTTTCCAACGGTCAACATTGAAGTCGCCGGAACAAAAATAGTCCCATCTAGAACTGTCATCTGCTCCTGATTCCCAGGGATGGCATAGAAGAACTAATCCTGATTCATGACGATCTCGCTGGTTTAACAAGAATGATAATCCTGCAGTTGCTGCTGACAGCACTTCCTGTGGCGGACAATTTCCAGTTTGGCTGAGGTGAGATATGGCATGTCCATACATTGGAGGTTGCGTTATTGAAGAACATCCTTTTCTCCCCCAAAGATCGAAATGGATGTCTGGGTCACGCACATAATTAATGTGAGGCACACAACCCGAATCAAACTGTGGCCGAAATATTTCTTTTAATTCTTGTTGAGCGCGTTCAGGTTCTCCTAATTCATTCCAGATGAGCGCATGAAAAGAAGAATCCCATAACCACTGCCAAGGGTACGTCTTCTGATTTGGAGCGGCATAGCCTTCAGTAACCCAGTTTTTTTTCATAATCTGGTTAACTGAATTCTTAAAATTAGTATCAAATAGTCTCGAGTTATTCATGCCCAAATGTTCTTTCTTATCATTTAGATTTGGACCTACTGACGGAGTCTCAGTTGTTGCCCAAAACTGGGCTGAAGTCCTTGCAGGTCTTGGGTTTGATGTTTCTTGGGTAGCAGGCTCCTTTGAGCCAGGCTGGAAAAGCCCCGGCGAAACAACAATAGTTGAAGGTCTTGGAATTGGAGATGAACAAGCACCCGATCTGAGCGAACTTCATAATGCTCTTAAAGGACAGGACCTAGTTATTGTTGAAAACCTCCTCTCAATACCTTTGAATCTTGCAGCCTCACATGCAGCAGCTGAAGTTCTGAGAGGACGCCCTGCCATCATTCATCATCACGACCCCCCATGGCAGCGAGAGCAATACTCCCATGTTAAAGATCTTCCTGTTGACGATTCAGCTTGGAAGCACGTAACTATCAACGAACTAACCCGCCGGGAAATGTCTGTTCGCGGCATTGAAGCAGTCACTATCTATAACGGGTTCAATGTTGACGTTGAATCAGGGAATCGTGAATTAACACGAGAACGGCTTTGCCTTCCGGAAGAGACACTTCTTGTCGCTCATCCGGTGCGTGCAATAGAACGTAAAGGAATAGACAAGGCAATAGAAGTCACCGAAAAACTTGGCGGAACCTATTGGATTTCTGGTCCTGCCGAAGATAATTATGGCCCTCAGCTTGTTTCAGAACTATCCTCAGCAAGCTGCCCCGTGATTCACCTTTCCCTTGAGAACCGCGCTGATATCTATGCAGCGGCTGACCTAATAGCTTTCCCATCGACATGGGAAGGTTTTGGAAATCCACCTATTGAAGCTGCGATATATCACCGACCTGTTTTCGTCGGAAACTACCCCGTCGCAGACGAACTAAGAGGATTAGGATTTCATTGGTTTGCTACAGAAGACACTGACGCGATGCACGAACGATTAAATGATACAGAGGGTTTGAACACTCTCTTGATACACAATTTTGATGTGGCTTCTCGAGAACTTTCTTTCAAAAAAATGGCTCAGCGTTTGTCAAACCTCATCATTGAGGCAGGCTGGATACATGTCTCTTCATGAAGACCCTGTCCTTCTTCGGCGAAAACGTCTGGCTCGTTTGGCCAAGTTAGGACAACGTAGTGGTTACTTCGCTTTCCTTATTGCGCTAATCGTTTTCATTATCGGTTTTGCAACAAGTTTCACAAACGCAATAGCCATTACCCTGATTGTTCTGCTGATTCTCGGTTCTTGTCTTCTCGCCCCGTCAATTGTTCTACATCATGCAGTAAAAGCAGCGGTAGATATGGACAGGGAATAAAAGCCCGATAAGGAGTTTTACCTCTAAAGTGGCTACGTTTCGGGTATGACCGATACTCCAACTGTCTCTCGTCTTCCTGCACCTGAGCGTCGGGAACAGTTATTAGAGACCGCTTTACATGTAATTGCTCGCCAGGGTTTCCATCAAACCTCAATGGATGATGTCGCAAAGAAAGCTGGAGTCACAAAGCCTGTCCTGTATCAGCATTTCGAATCAAAACAAGAAATGTATTTCTTAGTTCTGCGTGAGACTATTGACCAACTTCAAAAGTCAATTGATTCGCGTCGCGAGTCTTCTAGCAATGTTTTGGAATGGACTGAGCTAGGAATACTAGGATTCTTCAAGTTCTTTGAAGATAAACCAGATGCATTTAATTTTCTTTTTGGAGCTTCAGATATTCAAGAAGCAGAACTTCGACATGAACTCCGGAAGTTACAAGACAACCTCACTATTCGTATGGCTAGAAATATGCAGTCACTCGATCTAGAAAAATCAGTCGCTACAGCTTCCGGAACTTTTGGCTTACTTGTGGGGATGCTCCGCCACTGGATGAACGATGGACAAAGAAAATCGGTTGAAGATATGGCTCATTTGACTTCGAAAATGCTCACACGCGGCCTAATGGGTGTGATCGAAGAGTTCAGTCAAGACTCTTAGGAGAAATATCTACTGGTGTTGGCGGGATCTTTCCCTCTACAAGGTCGGGTAAAAACTCTCTAAGTCTTTCGGGCAGAACAGGGAAATCCTGTGATAAAAGTTCTTCCACAGCCCACCACTGCGCTTCAATAAACGCTGCCGCTTCTAAAGCTTCAAGATGTTTCGGCCTGTACTCTCCTCCATCACACCATGCAATGTGAATTTTTTCATCGTTATCAAAAAAATAAGGCCCGAAAGTAAACTGGACTTGTTGTGTCCATACAACGGGCCCCATCTCTGCTTGTATTCCAGTTTCTTCCCATAGTTCTCTTGCCGCAGCCGTAGCAGAATCCTCTCCCCAACCAATTCCACCGCCTGGTATTTCCCACCAGGAAGGTTTAAAAGGATCAATTGGATCTTCTGAATGAATGAGGAAAATTTCATTTGACTTATTTAGAAGAACCACCCGCGCAGCTTGACGTTTTTGCGACATTGCTTAAAAACATTCCGCGCATTGACCGAGTATGTCAAATCGGTGACTACCGGCTTTAAATCCCTGTTTTTCAACTCTATCCATCACTTTTTTTACAATTTTTTCAAATTCTTCTGTGACAGTAAAATCCTCTAAACGTCCACATTTTCTACATTCAAGATGATGATGGTGTCCTGTTAAAGACTCATCAAGTTCAAAACGGCTATGTTCATCCCCAGAGTTAATAAGTCGAACTATCCCTATTTCTGACATTTCACTGAGATTTCGGTACGCGGAACTCTGTGCTAAACCTATGGCTTCCCCAACTTCTAGGATCTCTGGCAACGTCATTGGTCGCCCACCCTCTAGAAGAATTTTCACCACGGCGTAACGAGATTTGCTGTATCGCTTATTTGCGACATGTAGCCGACGACCAACCGTGGTATGTATTTCATTTATTTCTGAATAAGAGTGCTCCATATAAGAACCTTAGACTAATTGAGAATCAATGAGAATACAGGTTAGAAGTTATTGGTCATTTTTGCTCTAGTTTGGTGTCATAATCGCTAAAGCGTCTGCAATGCCAAAATTTCTAGTCTTCACTGTTGTGATATATCTCCCGGGTTGCACTGCGGGTTTTAATGGGGTCGCTGCCTCTCCATAGAAATCAACTGTTTTTTCTATTTGTTCTGAAATAAGAGCAAGACCCCAAATTTTCGCTGGCTCATCACCAGATTTCGTGTCGGGCCCAACTAACTCAAGAATGATATCTCCGAGCCAAAAAAATGTTTGCCTCATCTTTGACTCTTCTTTTCCGAAAGCCCTTACTCTGCGAGCCTCAATGCCAACTGTTTCTAAAGCTTGCGTTGTTCGGTCACAATCAGAAGTTGTAACCACAAGGTGATCAATCCGACTTACATGATTTGAATGATTGAACTGATCGTTATTTCTGTTCTCTATCCAGGGATCAACAAAAAATGTAAGACCGTCAATAACTCTCTCTAAATTGTTTGTCCCGATTGCATGGATTCCATGACCGGCAGGCTCTTTCTGAAATTGGAGTAACACATTTCCGATGCGAGAGGTTGAAACTCCCTGATCTGATTCCACAATATCGAATCCGGCTGCACGCCAATTATTGGAGTCATCATTTATTTTGAGACTAGTTAAATGTGCATCATTATAAATTGTCATGAAACTCTCTATTCATTACTTTGTTTGTTCACAGAGGGCATGCAGTGCATTAGTGCATTTCGTCGACAGCGACAAACGAGCTCTCCACTTTGTTTGAAAGCACGATGTTCAAAGGTGACTATTCCGGTTTCGGGTCGTGATGCGGATATCCGAGAATGCTTAACTTCAGTTTCAAAATTTAACGTGTCATTTAAGAAAACTGGATTCGGGAAAACGGTCTCTTCAAATCCTAGATTGGCCACAGTAGTTCCTAAGGTGGTGTCTTCAACACTTACTCCAACTGTTAAACCCAGAGTCAATAAACTGTTAACTATTCGTTGTCCGAAAACTGATTTTGCCGCAAAACTTGGGTCGAGATGTAAAGGTTGCGGATTATGTGTCATTAAACAAAACTCTTCATTCTCGGATTCCGAGACTGTGTGCTTTATAGAGTGCTGAATGACTAGACCGACCTGTAATTCTTCAAACCATAAACCAAGAGATTCTGCTTTTTTGCTCACTCGTCTATTGTGGCCCGTTTAAGTCTGACTACGCTCGTCGGCGATGGATAATTATTTGTGGAAACCTTCTTTTGAACAAACAAGTTCAAGTCAGATGCGTTCATTTTGTACTGCGGCTAATGTCCCCGAAACAGAGTTGCATAATTGGTCTATTAGGAATCCCGCAGAATTCTGGGATCTTGTTTGGAACTACTTCCAAATTATTGGAGAACGTGGTGAAGGACCTTCAGTTTCAGATGGTTCAGAGTTATATCAAACTGAATTCTTTAATGGAGCTTCATTAAATTACGCTGAAAATTTACTGAAGCGTTCTGATCATGAAGCGGCTCTTATTTTTGAATCAGAAAACAAAACTTCTAGAGAAGTTTCTTGGGGTGAGTTAAACAATCTTGTATCTCAGCTACAGCAGGCATTGTTGTCCTCCGGTATTAGAAAAGGTGACCGTGTCGCAGCATGGCTACCTAATGGAATTGAAATTTATGCTGTGATGCTTGCTTCCGCCTCTATAGGTGCCGTCTTTTCTTCAGTGTCGCCCGATTTTGGCTCCAGAGGAGTTATTGACCGTTTTAAACAAATTGACCCAAAGATACTTTTCACAATTAGTAGCTACCAATATGGCGGACGTGAATTTGACTTAGGTAAGAAAATAGTTGAAGTAGTAAATGAGCTCCCGACCATCAATAAAATTGTTGTTGTCTCAGATGATGAAGACAGTCTTCCACAGCTAAAAAACTGTGAAACATTTAATGATTTTTATGGTGAGCAGAAGGCTCAGGAGGTTCATTTTGTAAGTCTTCCTTTTGATCATCCCCTTTATATCTTGTATTCCTCTGGCACTACCGGAGCTCCTAAATGCATTGCCCATAGGGCAGGTGGCTTGCTTTTGAAGCACCTTGTAGAGCACCGTTTACACTGCGATGTTCGCTCTAGGGATCGGCTTTTTTATTTCACTACTGCCGGCTGGATGATGTGGAATTGGTTGGCAGCAGGCCTATCTGCTGAAGCAACGCTTGTACTTTATGATGGATCGCCTTTTTATCCGGATGCATCACGGTTGTTTGATTTGATTGATGAAACTCAAATAACTCTCTTTGGTGTTTCTGCTAAATTTATTGACTCTGTCTCTTCAGCAGGTTTACGTCCTATTGAGAGTCATGAACTAAAAACTTTACGAACAGTTTGCTCTACAGGTAGTCCGCTTAGTCCTGAAAGTTTTAGTCATATTTATAGAGATTGGAAGAACGATGTTCATCTAGCGTCTATTTCTGGAGGAACAGATCTATGTGGTTGTCTTGTAGGAGGTAATCCAACTAGTCCAGTTTTCGCAGGTCAGATACAGGGACCAATTTTGGGCCAAGATATGGATGTGGTGGACAGTAATGGGAGTCCAGCCGATGTTGGTGTTCCAGGAGAGTTGGTTTGTAAGTCTGCATTTCCTTCGATGCCAATTGGCTTCTGGGAAGATCCGGGTGATCTTCGGTATAAAGCCACTTACTTCGAAAAGTTCCCAGGTTTCTGGCATCAAGGAGACTTCGCAGAAAAAACTGTGGAAGGTGGCTTTATTATTCACGGTAGATCTGATGCAACTCTTAATCCTGGTGGGGTCCGTATTGGAACTGCAGAGATTTATAGACGAGTAGACGCATTTGATGAAGTTTTAGAGAGTCTTGCTGTGGGTCAGAATTGGAATGGTGACGTCAGAATTGTGTTATTCGTTGTCATGGCTGATGGATTTTCTTTTGACGATGATTTAAAAGAAAGGGTGTGCCTATCTATTCGAAACGGTGCCTCCCCTCGCCATGTTCCTTCCATTATCTTGAGTGTTCCTGATCTTCCACGCACTAGGTCAGGGAAACTTGTTGAACTTGCTGTAAAAAATGTTATCCAAGGGCTTCCGGTCACTAATATTGAATCACTTGTTAATCCGGATTCTTTAGAGAATTTCAGGGATCTTCCTGAATTAAATTAATTCTTCTTATAGGAAGAAAGCGGCACACTGGCTACTTGTAAGTGAGCAAGTTCATTCATGGAAACTACGCTGCGTTCACCGGTTGAAGCTGCCATCACTCGGTTCATTGAAGTGTAGTGTGCTTCAAAAAATAAGGGCTGAGTAACGCCCATAAGGTGAGCGAGATATACCGCTATAACTCCGCCATGACAGCCAACCGCCACTCGGCCACCTGAATGATTTGAGATTATTGATTCGATCCCTTCAATTACTTGAGCCTGAAAAGCTCTTGGGTCAGGTATGCCTGCTTGTATCATTTCATACCATTCAGGTTCACCTTTTATTTCTTCGATTGGAATGTACGAGGTTTCACCAGCATCATATTCAATGATGCGTGGCTCAATGATGACTTGTTGTTCTAGACCCTTGGCTAAAGGTTGGACTGTCTCTAGCGCACGTTTTTTAGGGCTTGAATAAACCGCATCTATTTTTTCTGCTGCCGGTCCATGAATTAACCAGTCAGCAAGGGCTTCTGCTTGACGTAATCCTAAAGGCGAAAGAGAAGGGTCGGCTTCTTCACCAGTTTCTGAATTATCTACCCTGATAGGTAAACCATGTCGAATAAGAATAAGTTCCATATGTCCGGACCATAGCGTCGGTTTGTCGTTGCGCTATGGTTTTTGTATGAAGATTGATAGTGGATTACCAATGGCTTTGCCCACTTCTGATAGCGGTGGGTTCTCAGAAATTGCTGCAGCAGCTAAAAAAATTGAAGATGGTGGTTATGCAGGTGCGTGGACTGCGGAAACAAGTCACGACCCTTTCCTCCCTCACATGATTGCTGCTGAACATACCGAAAACATCGAACTTGGAACTGGGATTGCAGTGGGGTTTGCTAGGAACCCTATGCTTCTTGCGAACCTTGGATATGACTTACAGCGGTACAGCGGTGGTCGATTTATTCTCGGTTTGGGTACACAAATTAAGCCTCATATTACGAAGCGTTTCTCAATGGAGTGGTCACGTCCAGCTGCTCGAATGAGAGAAATGATTTTAGCAACAAGAGCTATCTGGGATGCATGGGAAACTGGCGAGCGACTGAACTTCCGTGGGGACTTCTATCAGCACACGCTCATGACTCCATTCTTTAATCCTGGGCCTAATCCATCTGGCACACCAAAGATTTTCATTTCAGCTGTAGGACCAATGATGACGGAAGTAGCTGGAGAAGTTTGCGACGGTATCGTCTGCCACAGTTTCTCCACTGAAGCTTATTTACGTGAAGTTACACTGCCTGCTCTGGAACGAGGACTAGCGACATCAGGGAGAACCCTCGAAGATTTTGAAATATCGGGACCAGGTTTTGTTGTAACTGGACGGAATGAAGAAGAAATGGAAGATGCTGCTCGCGGGATACGTCAACAAATCGCATTTTACGCATCTACTCCGGCTTATCGCCCTGTTCTGGACATGCATGGATGGGGTGATCTTCAAACAGAACTCAACACTCTTTCAAAGAAAGGTGAATGGGTAGCCATGGGTGACCTTATTGATGACGACATACTGGATACTTTTGCGATTGTCGGCGAACCAGATCAGATAGCGTCACGAATTACCGCTCGTTGGGGCGATTGTGTTGACAGAATGACCTTTTATTCAGTGGCGAGGCACCTTAATTTGGACTTCTGGGCTCCTATAGTCTCAGAGTTATCTGCTAAGTAACCCCCCTTGTTGCCCAACACAGCGATACCGTTGTGTTTATGAAAGAAGCGGAGTTTAACTTCACTGATTTACTGCCTCTCACTAGTGACCCCTATACAACAACGGATTTCCGAAAAATTTCTGAAGATGGAATTCAGTTAATTGAAGGGCCTGGGGAAAGAACATTTCTTGAGGTTAGTGACGAGGCAATTCGTCTATTGACGACCACTGCTATGCGAGATATAGCTCATCTCCTAAGGTCAAGCCATTTAGCGCAAGTCGCTGCAATTCTTGATGACCCTGAATCTTCTAAAAACGACCGCTTTGTAGCGATAGAACTTCTACAAAATGCCTGTATCGCTGCCGGTGGAGTGCTGCCGTCATGTCAAGATACCGGTACAGCAATAG
Source organism: Acidimicrobiales bacterium AG-410-I20 (assembly GCA_949538625.1). Taxonomy (GTDB): domain Bacteria; phylum Actinomycetota; class Acidimicrobiia; order Acidimicrobiales; family MedAcidi-G1; genus MedAcidi-G2B. The sequence continues at coordinate 2,582 of CATISD010000112.1, read as the reverse complement.
TCTCCGCTAAGAAAGGTCAACAAATACTTACCAAAGGCGATGATCGGGAGTCCATATCACTTGGCATCCATGACACCTACCAAACAAGCAACCTTAGATATTCACAGTTGGCACCTCTTGACATGTTCACTGAGGAGAACACACAAAATAACTTGCCGGCTCAAATTGAGATTGAGTCTGTTCCTGGAGAGGAATACAAATTCCTTTTCATGGCAAAAGGTGGAGGCTCTGCAAATAAGAGTTTCCTTTATCAAGAGACAAAAGCTTTATTGAACCCGGAAAGCCTTAGTTCTTTTCTTGAAGAAAAGCTTCGAAGTCTCGGAACCTCAGCCTGCCCTCCATATCACCTTGCAGTTGTGATTGGCGGCACCTCTGCAGAGCACACGCTGAAAGTCGCCAAGTACGCTTCAGCACATTACCTTGACCACTTACCAACATCTGGAAGTTCTTCAGGTCATGCTTTCCGAGATTTAGAATGGGAAGATCGTATTCTGGAGATGACACGTCATTTTGGTATTGGAGCGCAATTTGGTGGCAAATACTTCTGCCATGACGTTCGCGTAGTGCGTCTTCCTCGTCATGGGGCTTCAAATCCTGTCGGTATTGCCGTTTCTTGTTCTGCAGACCGGCAGGCATTAGGAAAAATTACTCGGGAGGGAATTTTTCTCGAAGTCCTTGAAGAGGACCCTGCACAATTTCTTCCAGAAATAGTTGATAGCGAATTAACCGATGAAGTTATCCCTATCGACCTTGACCAACCAATGCCACTAATACAAGAAGAGCTATCTAAGCACCCCGTCACTACACGTCTTTCATTAACAGGAACTCTTGTGGTCGCACGCGATATTGCACATGCAAAAATTTCTGAGTTGCTTGACTCTGGCCAAGAGATGCCTAGTTACTTAAAGGAGCACCCTATTTATTACGCCGGCCCAGCTAAAACTCCTGAGGGATACGCATCAGGATCTTTTGGCCCAACCACAGCAGGCCGTATGGATTCATATGTTGAACGTTTTCAGTCTGCCGGCGGCAGTCTGATTATGTTAGCTAAGGGCAATAGATCAGCCGAAGTTACTAACTCTTGTGCACAGCATGGCGGTTTTTATCTTGGATCAATTGGGGGGCCTGCAGCTCGTCTAGCAAAAGATTCGATCAAGAAAGTTGAAGTGCTTGAATATCCGGAACTAGGCATGGAAGCAATATGGCGTATCGAGGTAGAAGACTTCCCTGCCTTTATCGTCATTGACGATAAAGGCAATGATTTTTACAACCAAGTCACTACGAGTGTAAAAATCAGCTAAGACATCTTGAATCTAAAATTTCTCCTGGTCGGCCAACTAGAACCACTCTTTCGGGGGCTTTTTCATATTCCGAAAGCACTTCAATAATTTGGTTGGCTACCTGTCTTTTTTCTTCCGTGCATTTCGTCAAAGCAAGAATAAATCTTGAAGAATCTGGAATTCGTTTTCGTCCGCCCTCATTATGAATAACTAAAGAAGCAACCATTTGAGGTGTAATTAAAGATTCTCTACCTACTCCTAAAATCTCTGCAAGCAATTCTGGCCGATGAGCCACATCCCCAATTGACTTCTCAACCGCATCTAACCCAATATTGAGTACAACTAACGTTGCCTGCGAAGGTATTACTGGTTCGTGCCTAGCTGGTGCCTTTATCGGACATCTTCGAGCTCCATCTGCTTCTACTAGAACCCATCCATGAAAATCTGAAAAACAAGTGTCCACCTCTTCAGGGTCTCTCCCAAGCACTCTTTCTCCTTGAATGCCCCCTATCCATCGAACAGTCCGGTCCGTCGGCGGGATTTCTTCGCCTGTTACCGTAAGGAACCCTCTCTCTTCTTCTAACCCCATTTTGGTTGTTGTAGTCACGATGATCGGATAATTCTTCTCTTCCCCTTCTGAGGCGAGTGAAAGAACCAAACTTGTTTTCCCGCCTCCGCCTACCGCACAAACCATTTCACGCTGAGACAATTGAAGAGCTTCAGACATCGTCAAATTCATCTATGCAGTCTGTACTGGATTTACATGACATCGGTGGATAAATACGCGAAGATCAATTAAATCTAAACACGAAGTCAGAAACGGGGGAATGACTTGGTTAAGCCACATGACATTTGCGATATTGATCTTCTTACTCAAGGTGAAGTTGGATCCAAAGATAGAGAAATCGTTCTAACAAAGATCCGCCATCTATGTGAATTAGGGCACGAACCAGTACTTGCCGCAGTTGTAAAACTAAAAGTTCGCTCAAAATCCAGATTAGAACTACCGGCTATTGCTGAAGCTTCATTAGATCTAAATGGTACTCCCATCCGAGCACATGCTGCCGGTCACTCAATGAGTGAAGCAATCGATCTTCTTGTTGAGAAACTAACGAGAAGACTGAGGCGTAGAAGAAAACGCTTTGAAAGTAAACGACGCCAAACAGCAAACCGCCTACGAAGCCGGACAAACTACGAGAACGCTCACTATGAAGTAAATTCCGAAGAACGTGGACAGCAACCTGGTTACTCTCGAGTGCCTGCAGAGGATCGAGAAGTAGTAAAACACAAAAGCCTAGCGAT
>CATISD010000111.1 GCA_949538625.1 Acidimicrobiales bacterium AG-410-I20 | reverse complement strand
CTTGCTAATTCAATTTTGTCAGTAGTAGCGGCTAAATAGCCCAACAAACTGACAGCATCTAATCCGTAAGCTTCAGGTATCCAAATTTTGTCCACACCAGCTGCTTCGAGCTCTCGAGCTTGGGTAGCAGCTTCTTGTGGGTCAGTGGCATAGTTGAGAAGAGTTGTAATACGCATGTCTATATCATCTCATTGAAAACCAGTAAATGGTTAGTCGGGTAACCATCAAATATTGCTTAAATCGCTTAAAAATCTCTTATTTCCGGGTCATCAGTCACATAAATTCCCAATAATGGCTCATACTCACCTACGATTTAAAGATGGCTGACTTCTCGCCAATTCAACTAACCAACGAATTTGAACAAGTTTCAAATTCAGATTGGGTTGCCCTTGCAGAAAAAGCTTTAAAAGGGGAGCCACTGGAGTCTTTAGTTACAACAACAGTTGATGGCATATCAATTCAACCGGTTTACTCGGCATCAGAGAGCATAGGACGCATTACCTCACCTGGTAGCGACGAATGGGATATTCGTGCACTAGTTATGTCTTCAGGTACAGACGCTGCAAATCAAATAGCACATGAAGAGCTAATGAAAGGTTCGACATCATTGCTTATAGATCTATTCAGCATTGGGTCTCCAAACCTTGAACAAATTTTGGAAGGCATATATCCCGAGATGACAACTATCTCGCTCCATCCAAATCCATATGGATTTGAAGCAGCAGAAGGATTATTAGAGCTATGGAGAAGTAATAACTTTTCTTCTTGCAAAGGCGATCTAGGACTTGATCCGCTTGGAGTTTCTTCTCGTTATGGTGGAGAAACGGATTGGAATGGCGTAGTTGAAGCCACTATTTCAACTCAAAATCATCCTGACATTCATTCAATCACTGTTGATTCAACTGTTTATGCCGAAGCAGGAGCTAGCGAAGCATGGGAGTTGGCTTGCTCCCTGTCTACAGCAGTCGCTTATTTGAAACATTTACAAGACAACGGGATAGAACCTAACGATGCTGTCGGTTCACTCACCTTTACGTACTCCGCAGACACCGATCAATTTCTCACTATGGCAAAGTTCCGTGCAGCACGATATCTCTGGGAACAAGTACAACAACACTGCGGTATCTCTCCAATGTCCCAACACCAAACCGCGGTCACTTCAGCGGCAATGCTTACACGTTCAGATCCTTGGATGAATCTCTTACGATCAACAGTTGCTGCTTTTGCTGCGGGAACTAGTGGGGTAAACGCAGTCACCTTACGTTCTTTTGACACACCACTAGGCCAACCTGATGAGTTTGGACGGCGTCTCGCCCGAAATAGTCAGTTACTCCTTACCGAAGAAAGCGGCTTAGCTCAGGTAAGCGACCCGGGCGGAGGCTCCTGGTATTTAGAGAATCTTACTAAAACACTTTCAGAAGAATCTTGGAAACGATTCCAAATGATTGAAGCTGAAGGCGGAATGCAAGAAGCGTTAACGAGCGGGAAGATACATTCTGAAATAGAAACCACTTGGACAACTCGTAAAAACCGTCTGGAATCAGGAGAAACGTCTTTAATTGGTGTAAATATCTATGCGAATCCTGAAGAGGAGGTTCTGACTCGATCGTCTTCTCTCCCTTCACCAGATGGGCCATTCAAACTTAGACGGTGGTCAGAACCATTTGAAGAGTCAGGAAAAAAATCATGATTCCAGATTTTTCAACGGTGGAAATGCGAATTCAGCATTCAGAACTTCCAGAGGACGCAAGAGACGAAGTATTCAAAACGCCAGAACAAATAGACGTACTCCGTTACACAACACAAGAAGACATCAGTGGAGTTGATTTTCTCGACACTTGGCCAGGGTTCCCGCCTTACTTAAGAGGCCCATACCCAACGATGTATACAAATCAGCCATGGACAGTCAGACAATATGCAGGGTTCTCAACCGCTGAAGAGTCAAACGCCTTCTATCGCAGGAATCTTGAAGCAGGCCAACGCGGGCTTTCAGTGGCTTTTGACTTAGCAACCCATCGAGGTTATGACAGCGATCATCCTCGAGTAGCTGGTGATGTAGGAATGGCAGGGGTGGCCATCGACTCCATCCTTGATATGAGAGCACTTTTCGAAGGAATACCTTTAGACCAAATGAGTGTTTCCTTCACGATGAATGGCGCTGTGCTACCAATTTTAGCTTTTTATGTTGTAGTCGCAGAAGAGCAGGGAGTTTCCCCAGATCAACTCACTGGAACGATCCAGAATGACATTCTGAAAGAATTCATGGTCCGTAATACCTATATCTATCCACCTGGACCTTCTATGCATATTGTCTCCGACATAATTGAATGGTCAAGCAAAGAGATGCCAAAGTTCAATCCAATTTCAATTTCTGGCTATCACATACAGGAAGCAGGAGCTACCGCTGACTTAGAGCTGGCTTACACGCTTGCCGATGGAATTGAATACGTCAGAGCTGCAATCAACGCTGGGCTAGATGTAGATGCATTTGCTCCTAGATTAAGTTTCTTTTGGGGAATTGGAATGAACTTCTTCATGGAAATAGCCAAATTAAGGGCTGGACGCCTTCTCTGGGCTCATTTGATGCAACAGTTCAATCCTCAGAATCCAAAGTCGCTGTCACTGCGTACACACTGTCAGACTTCTGGCTGGAGTTTGACCGCACAAGATCCCTATAACAATGTGATTCGAACTTGTATAGAAGCGATGGCGGCAACACAAGGGCACACACAATCTCTTCACACAAATGCGCTAGACGAAGCACTTGCGCTACCAACAGATTTTTCGGCACGAATCGCCAGAAATACTCAACTGTTCCTTCAAGAGGAGAGTGACACTTGCCGGGTAATAGACCCTTGGGGAGGCAGCTATCACGTGGAGAAACTAACTCACGATTTAGCCAACCGCGCTTGGGAACATATAAAAGAAATTGAAGAAACCGGTGGAATGGCGGCAGCGATAGAAGCAGGTATACCAAAAATGAGAATTGAGGAATCGGCCGCTCGAATACAGGCCCGTATTGATTCGGGCCGTCAAGTAGTTATTGGTGTAAATAGATATCAACTTGAACAAGAAGAAGAAATTGATGTTCTCCGTGTAGACAATGCGCAAGTCCGTTCTGACCAAATCAGCCGGTTAGAACAACTTAAAAGCGAAAGAGACACACAAAAATGTCTGCAGGAACTCTCTGCACTTACTCGTTGTGCAGAAACAGGCGAAGGCAACTTACTAGCTTTGGCAGTCAACGCTGCTCGAGCACACGCTACAGTCGGTGAAATAAGTGAAGCTATTGAAAAAGCCCACGGACGGCATGTAGCGGAGGTAAGAACAATTTCTGGAGTGTTTAGTTCCGAAGCAGGAGATGAAGCGGCAGTGCAAGAGGCACGAAATCAAGTCGCAGAATTTGAATCCCTTAATGGGCGACAGCCGCGAATTCTTGTAGCCAAAATGGGTCAAGATGGGCATGACCGGGGACAAAAAGTAGTCTCTACCGCGTTCGCTGACTTGGGTTTCGATGTTGATATAGGTCCTCTATTTTCCACACCTGAAGAAGTCGCACGCCAAGCAGTAGAAAATGATGTAAATGTTGTTGGGGTAAGTTCAATGACCGCTAGTCATTTGACTCTAGTTCCTGAGTTACGAGCCGAATTGGCGAACCTTGGCCGTGACGATATTGCCATAGTCGTAGGTGGAGTTATACCTGCTCAAGACCACCAAGCTTTATTAGATGCCGGAGCATCAGCAATTTTTCCGCCTGGAACAGTAATCGCAAGCGCTGCAACAGAATTAATTAAGAAGCTGAAGTGAAGACAAGAGTTGAAGATCTAATAACTGGAGTCAAGGAAGGTGACCGGGCGGTCATTGGACAAGCTATAACCTTAGTTGAATCTTCACTCGATCAAGACAAACAATCAGCTCACATGCTTCTAGAAGAGTTGCTTCCACATACTGGTAACGCTCATCGAGTCGGAATCACTGGGGCTCCAGGTGTAGGAAAGTCCACTTTAATTGAGTCTCTCGGAACCAAACTTACTGACGCTGGACACCGTGTTGCTGTATTAGCAGTGGATCCAACGAGCAGTATCACGAAAGGGTCAATTCTGGGTGATAAAACTCGTATGGCTCAACTTGCTAATGACCCAGCGGCGTTTATACGTCCTTCCCCTAGTTCCGGAACACTTGGGGGCGTCGCACGCACAACTCGTGAGACAATGCTGGTTCTTGAAGCAGCTGGCTATGACGTAGTGATCGTAGAAACGGTAGGTGTAGGTCAGTCAGAAACAGAAATGGCCAGCATGGTGGACACCTTCTTAGCGTTGTTGCTACCCGGAGCTGGCGATGAATTGCAAGGAATTAAAAAAGGTGTGCTCGAAGTCGCTGATTTAATAGCGGTGAATAAAGCAGATGGCGACAATCTGACACAAGCACGTAACTCCGTAAACGACTACACCATGGCGTTACGTTTAACTCGACCCACTAACCAGAATTGGAACCCGAAAGTGATGATGGTAAGCGGGCTGACTGGCGATGGGCTTGATGATTTATGGTCATTGATTACACATCACCGCCAAGTACTAACTCAAAGTGGTGATTGGGACCAACGACGAAGAGAACAAAGTCTGTCGTGGATGTGGTCAACGATAGAAAGCCATGTTATTTCTGGAATTCATAGCCATCCGAAAGTGGTTGAGATTCTGGAAAGAATAGAGGAAGAGGTTTCTGCAGGAGTGATGAACCCAAGACGTGGAGCAGAAGAAATTCTTAAAGCGCTTGAGAAAGATTAGAAATCTTCATCAAAAGCTACGTCACCGGAAACACCTGTTTGATAGGCGGCAACTGTTCGCTCAAAGAAGTTTGTTAATTCTTGAACATCTTGTAGATCCATAAATCCAAATGGATTCTTAGAGTTATAGCGTTTCTCCATACCGAGCTGCAGGAGACGTTGGTCTGCGACATATTGTAAGTATTCACGTGTGTCTGTAGTTGATAGACCAGAGATCCCTTGCCCTAAAAGATCTTCAGCAAACTGATATTCACATTCAACGGCTTCTTCAAGCATTTCCACGATTCGTAATCTCAGATCTTCATCAAAAAGTTCTGGTTGTTCGGCACGCACTGTGTCAACTACGGCAAATGCAAAGTTCATATGGCAACTTTCATCACGGAAAACCCAGTTAGTGCCAGCAGCTAAACCGTTAAGTAGACCCTTTGATCTCAGGAAGTACACATAAGCAAAAGCTGCGAAAAAGAAAAGCCCTTCGATGCAGGCGGCGAAACAAACCAAGTTCAATAAAAACTTTTTGCGGTCCTCAACACTATGAAGTTCACCTAACTCATCAATGGACCCAATCCATTTGAAGCAAAAATCTGCTTTCTTCTTAATTGAAGGGATGTTATGGATTGCAGCAAAAGCTTCTTCTCTTTCTGCATGATTAGGAATGTAGTTATCAAGCAAAGTCAAATAGAACTGAACATGGAGTGCCTCTTCATACAACTGACGAGAAAGGTACATCCGTGCTTCAGGGGCGTTGATGTGCTTGTACAGGTTCAGAACCAGATTATTTGCAACAATCGAGTCTCCAGTAGCGAAAAAGGCAACAAGTCTTGATACAAGATGTTTTTCAGCTGGATCAAGCTTTCTGTCAAGGTCTGATAGATCATCAGAAAAATCAATTTCATCTACTGTCCAAGTGTTCTTGATTGCATCTTGGTACATCTCATAGAACAGCGGATAACGCATCGGTCGTAATGTGAGATCAAATCCGGGATCTAATATGTTTCCACGAAAGTCAGCAGTGCTTTGAGACGGGGTTTCTTCAAATTCTTCAAAGGGTTGTTCAACGAGAGCCATTAGTCGCAAGCCTCACATGTCTCAGGGTTCTCTAAAGAGCAAGCAACTGCTTCAGCATCCGTAAATGCTTTCTCCGGTTCAGGAGGGGTCGTTCCATTAGAGGTAACAGTTGTTTGGTTAATTCGTGTCGCAGGACGTGACCTCAAATAGTAAGTGGTCTTTAACCCTGACTTCCATGCATGAAGATACATCGAACTCAGTTTTCCTATAGTTGGTGACTCCATAAAGAGATTCAGCGACTGGCTTTGATCAATAAATGCTCCACGATCTGCCGCCATATCAATCAGAGACCGCATTGGAACTTCCCATGCAGTTCTATAAATCGCTTTAAGGTCTTCAGGTATGCCTTCAACGTCTTGTATAGAGCCTTCAGCTGCTTTTATCGCAGAAATTATTTCTTCTGTCCATAGATCTCGTGCTTGCAATTCTCGAACTAGGTACCGGTTTATTTGAAGGAACTCACCTGAAAGAGTTTCTCTTTTGAACATGTTTGAAACCTGAGGTTCGATGCATTCGTAGCATCCCGCAATTGTCGCGATTGTTGCTGTGGGGGCGATTGCGATCATAAGAGAATTTCTTAAGCCATGAGCCGTTATGCGATCCCGTAAGGTTTGCCACCGCTCTGGGTCAGATGGGGTCACTCCCCAAAGATCGAATTGCAGGTCACCTTTTGCTGCTCGAGTGATTGGAAAGTTTTCATGTGGCTCTGATGCTTCTGCTAATTCAGTTGAAGCCCAAAGAGCGTTGAAGTAGATTTCTTCAGATATTTGAGCTGAAAGTTTTCTAGCCTCTTCTGAGTCAAATGGAAGGCCTAGTTTGAAGAAAACGTCTTGAAGCCCCATAAGACCCATACCTACTGGACGCCATACCGAGTTGGAGAAACCAGATTCTGGAGTTGGGTAGAAATTTATATCGACAACCCGGTCTAAGAATGGAATAGCTGTACGAACTACTTCACCTAAACGGTCGAAATCAAATGTTCCATCTGAAACTAAGGAACCGAGGTTTACGGAGCCAAGGTTACATACAGCAGTTTCTTCTTGGTCTGTGACTTCAAGTATTTCTGTACAGAGATTTGAGAGGTGAATAACTCTTCCTGGTTCTCCAGTTTGGTTAGAGCGGGTGTTGGATGGATCCTTGAAGGTCATCCAACCATTACCAGTTTGGGCGAGTGTGCGCATCATACGGCTGTACAGTTCCCTTGCTGGTAGTTGTCTCTCGTATAGGCCCTCTTCTTCTGCTTTAAGGTAAGCGGATCGGAACTCTTCTCCATAAGTGTCAGTAAGTTCTGGAACTTTCTTAGGGTCGAAAAGAGACCAAACCCAATCGTTCTCTACTCTTTCCATGAATAGGTCAGGCACCCAATTTGCTAGGTTCAGATGATGGGCGCGTCTTTGATGATCTCCGGTGTTATCCCGTAGTTCAAGGAAGTCTTCAATGTCGGCATGCCAAGTTTCAAGATAAACACAAGCAGCTCCTTTTCTTCTCCCTCCTTGGTTCACGGCGGCTACTGAAGAATCGAGGGTTTTAAGCCAAGGAACAATTCCGTTTGATAAGCCATTTGTGCCGCGAATTAGAGAATCCTTAGATCGAATTCTGTGCCAAGCCACTCCGATGCCGCCTGCAAACTTAGAAAGCTGAGCTATGTCGGCATAACGCTTGTAGATGCCTTCAAGGCTGTCTTCGGGGGAGTCGAGTAGGTAGCAAGAAGACATCTGTGGATGTGAAGTTCCTGAATTAAAAAGGGTGGGGCTTGAAGGCAGGTATTGCAGCGAGGAAATAAGTTTGTAGAAGGTAATCGCCTCTTCTTGAGACGTGGCGAGGCCGCAGGCCACTCGAAGGAAAAAGTATTGGGGTGTTTCAGTTACTTTTCGAGTTTCCGGATGACGGAGCAGATAGCGGTCATACACAGTACGTAGCCCGAAGAATTCAAATAGTTGATCTCTATCGTGCTCGATAGTGTCATTCAATTTCCTTGCGTTAGACGAAACAAACTCAGCGACCTCTTCACCAATGAGGCCTTGTTCAAGTCCAACCTGTATTGATTGAGAGAATGAATGGATGTCTTGGTTGCGGACTTCTTTATCAATAACGGTGGCTAAGAGTCGTGCGGCTAGACGAGAGTAGTTTGGTTCTTCGCCAATGAAAGAAGAAGCAGTCCGTATTGATAAGTCATCAAGTTCTTCTGTGGTGGCTCCGTCACAGAGTCCTGAGATAGTTCTAGTAGCGATTCGTAAAGGGTCTACTCCAGAAAGTCCTTCAGACGAACGCTCTACCGCTTTTACAATTTTGTCCAAGTTAACTGGTTCAAGGTCACCGTTACGTTTGCGCACCATCATTTGAGACGATCCTGTATTTGGGGGAGTGTCAAGATGTTCTTCTATGAGCGCCATATGTATTTTCCTGTTCGTCTTTGCGGCGTTCCTACCGTGGTGTACCGCTTGCTGTCTTGAGTTGTTAACCCCGAACCTTCCACTCTCTACAAATTTGAATAAGTAGATCGTTATTTAACCCGGAATATTAATTTCACGCATGTAATTACAATAATGTCAAGAGAATTGCGCCTCTAATAGGAAATTTTTTTTTACATCACACTCTGTGTGGCCATAAAGCCGCAGACAGATTAGATAGTCGCGCTCTAAGCGCGAATCTTGGAGCACTAACTATCGGTTACGCGTAGGCCGATTTTCAAGGCGTGACCCTCGATCTCAACCTCGGTCACATGCTCCCCGTCTTCACCGATGAGAATCTCAGTAGCAAGGACTTGGCTAGCAACGTAGAACTCATGGACATTCACTGCATGAAGAAGGTCCTGGCTTCCTTCCAGCCAAAGGTTTATACGGTCAGTCACGACTAGGTCAGCTTGTCGTCGAGCTTGTTGCACTTGACGAACCACGTCACGAGCCAGCCCTTCGATTTCAAGCTCCGGAGTAAGTTCAGCATCAAGCACTACCACTATGTTTGCTCCACTCAAAGTTGCTGCAGTTGTACCTTCAGGAGAATCCAAAGCCAATTCAAACTCGTTGGGCTCTAATACCTCACCACAGATACTTACTGTGCCGTCGTCATTTTGAGCAAAATCACCAGAACGAGCCGCAGCGAACACTTCTTGTACTTTTCCTCCAAGGCGTGGACCCAAAACTCCACCATTGGGCTGCAGGGTAAAGGAAGCGTATCGGTCAATGTCTTCAGTGAATTGCACCGACTTCACATTTACTTCATCCGTAAGAAGGTCAGTCAATTCTTGAACTCTTGAAACTTCTCTTCCTGCTATTGTCAGACAGTTCAAAGGTAGTCGGACGCGCAGCCCGCTTTCCTCGCGTAGCCTCAGAGCAGTTGAAGCTATTTCTCGAATGAGATCCATGTTATTAACGAGTTCAGGATCAGAGGGTAAAGAAGAAGGGTCTGGCCAGTCACAGAGATGAACACTTTGGCTTTCAGTCAAACCAGTGTGGATCTCTTCCATGATCATCGGTAAAAAAGGTGCAGCCACTCTTGAAAGAGTCACCAATACGGTATAGAGAGTGTCGTGAGCGTCCCGTTTATCTAGTTCGTTATCATCGGAAGACTTGGCCCAGAATCGGTTACGGCTACGTCGGATGTACCAATTGTTAAGAGCATCAATGAAGCTATGAATCTCGGTTGTGGCGCCGGAGATGTCATAAGCATCCATGCGTTCAGTCACTGACTCAATAAGTAAACGAGTTTTTGCAAGAAGGTATTTGTCGAGAAGTTGCTCTGAATCGGTACGAAATTCAGCTTTGTAGTTATCTGCGTTCGCATAAAGGGTGAAGAACGAGTATGCATTCCAGATAGGAAGAAGCACTTGTCGCACTACGTCATCAATTCCTGTGTCGCTGATGCGAAGGTCTCCTCCGCGGACAATCGCAGAAGACATTAGATACCACCGGAGAGCATCCGCTCCTTGTGAAACAAAAATTTCCTCAGGTTCTGTGTAGTTTCTAAGTTTCTTTGAGAGTTTCGCTCCATCTTCAGCGAGGAGAATCCCGTGACAGATCACGTTGGAGAAGGCAGGTCGATCAAACAGTGCAGTGGCTAATACGTGCATTGTGTAAAACCAGCCCCGCGTTTGATTTATGTACTCAACAATGAAATCAGCCGGAAAATGTTCTTCAAACCATGTTTCGTTTTCAAATGGATAATGGAATTGCGCAAAAGGCATTGATCCGGATTCAAACCAGCAGTCAAGAACTTCTGGCACTCTACGCATCGTTGATTTCCCAGTTGGGTCATCAGGGTTCGGGCGAGTCAACTCATCGATGAATGGGCGGTGAAGATCTTTTGGTCTTACCCCAAAGTCTGCTTCAATTTCGTCAAGGCTCCCATAAACGTCGGTTCTGGGATACTCAGGATTATCACTTCTCCAAACAGGTATAGGGGAGCCCCAAAATCGGTTACGGCTAATTGACCAATCTCGTGCCCCTGAAAGCCAAGTACCAAATCTTCCGTCACGAACATGGTCTGGAATCCAATTTATTTCTTTGTTGATTTCAACCATTTGATCCCGAAAGTCAGTTACTTTCACATACCAAGACGAGATCGCTTTGTAGATGATCGGAGTGTCTGTTCTCCAGCAATGGGGATAGTTATGTTCATAGGTGTCATGACGGATTAGGTGGCCACGGCTTTTAAGTTCACGAATTATTTCTGGGTTGGCATCAAAAACATTCATCCCAGCCCAATCAGGTACAGCTTCAGTGAACTTTCCTTGATCATCAACTGGAACAACTTCTTCTATAAAAATTTCATTTAATTCACATAAGTTCTGATCTTCTTCACCAAATCCAGGAGCCATATGAACTACGCCGGTTCCTTCAGAAGCATCAACAAAATCTGCCTCTAAGATCCTGAAGGCATCTGTCCTATCAGCGAAGTAATCAAATAATGGAGTGTATGTTCGGCCGACCAAATCAGATCCACTTATTGTTCCAATTTCAGTAGTGGATTCAAGTTGGGCTGTATATCTTTCAACAGCATCAGATCCAAGAATAAAAATTGTTCCTTCGCTGTCTTGCATCATTGAATAAGTGACTTCTGGCCCCACTCCTAAAGCTAGGTTTGATGGCAGAGTCCAGGGGGTGGTGGTCCAAGCAAGTATTTTTATTGGGCCAAGATCTCCTTCGGACGGAGATAGAGCGAATGCCACGGTTACTGCAGGGTCTTGCCGAGGCCTAGTTGCATCGTCAAGACGGATTTCAAAATTTGAAAGTGGAGTTTCAGCCCCCCACGAGTACGGCATTACGCGGAACGCTTCGTAGATCAATCCTTTATCCCATAGTTCCTTAAAAGCCCACATGACTGATTCCATATAGTCACGGTCCATAGTTTTATAGTCATGGTCGAAGTCAACCCATCTTGCTTGTCTGGTGACAGTCTTTTCCCATTCATTTGTGTAGCGAAGTACTGAACTTCGACAGTGGGCATTGAATTCTTCGATACCGTAGTTAATGATGCTTGCTCGTCCAGAAACAGGAAGTTCTTTTTCGGCTTCCATTTCTGCAGGAAGCCCATGGCAGTCCCAACCAAACCTTCGGGTTACTTTGTGTCCCCTCATGGTTTGATATCTCGGTATTACATCTTTGACGTAGCCAGTTAGTAGGTGTCCATGATGTGGAAGGCCATTTGCGAAAGGAGGGCCGTCGTTAAAGGTGAATTCATCGTTGTCTGGACGCTGGTCTACTGATTTTTGGAATGTATCGTCATCGAGCCATCGTTGAAGAATCTTGTCTTCAATAGAAGGAAAGATCGCTTTCCCGGCTTCTGGATAAGCCTGCGAGGAAGAAGTTTGTTCGTTATTCATACTTGGTGAAAGATTAGTGGCAGGTTAGGACTTGGCAGGGTGATTACTCTTAATCACTCGGTCACTTGTCATCATCAGATTCAACGGGCTCATCCGATTTATCGGTTGGTTCTTCTGGCTCGGGTGTTTCGTCTGATTCGTTGGTTGGTTCTTCTGGCTCGGGTGTTTCTTCTGATTCGTTGGTTGGTTCTTCTGACTCGGTTGGTTCAACGCCGTCTCTAAGGTCTTGCCACGCTTTGAGCGCTGAACGATAAGCAGTATCAGCTTCGGATATAACATCCGCTTCAGCACCCGCATCCTGTGCTTTCTTTAGCGCGCGGGCTGCGTCATCTTTAGCTTTAGCTACTTTGGCTAAACGCTTATCTTCGGCTGCTTCAGACTCAGCCGCTTCAGCTCTTCTATTGAAGAGTAAAAGGGCTTTGCGTGTCTCCTCGTCAAGTTTGACCATGCCTTAATGATCGCTTGTGAAAATGGTACTCACACCTTTTCTGCTCTGATTCTTTAAAATCTTTAACAACCTTGACTACTCGAGTAAGGCTTTTGCCCGGCGAAAAACTGGTTCGTCGATCATTTCTCCGTCGACTTGTATGGCTGCTTTACCCTCTGAAAGTGCTATTGAGTATGCAGAAACAACTCGATTCGCCCACTCAATCTCATTATCTGAAGGGCGGAAAGCTTCATTTGCTAAACCCACTTGATCCGGATGTATGCAAAGTTTCCCGGAGTATCCCAGTGATCGGGCTTCCCCAGCCTCTCGTTTGAACCGCTCAGAGTCTCGAAAATCAGTAACCACCATGTCTAATGCACTTATGCCACTTAGTCTCGCTGCTTGTGCCACCTGACTTCTTGCTACTAAAACTTCATGGTTGTCGGATCTACGTACCCCACCTAGGTCAGCAACATAATCTTCCGCTCCAAAATAACACCATTTGATTCTCGGGTGCTGAGTGACTTCAACAGCGTTAATGACGCCCTGTACTGTTTCAACCCCCGCCATGATCGAAAGGTCGGTAAGTCCAGCACCGTCAAGAGCGGTAACTGCCCTTTCGACGTCTTTAGATGAAGCGAGTTTTGGAATTAGAACCCCAAGAAGAGAAGGCGACAGAACTTCTGACACATCACCTTCAAACCATTCAGTATCTATGCCGTTTATACGTATAAGCAGAGGGCAGGATTTTGTAATAACTTTTGTCGCCTCAAAAGCAATTTTACGAGATTCGACTTTATGAGAAGCCGGAGTAGAGTCTTCTAGATCGATAACGGCAGCTACCGGGTCAGTTCGCGGCAGCTTACTAATTACATCTGGCTGGTTTCCTGGGGCAAATAAAACACTTCTCATAATTAGGAAACGTTAATACCTTTCATATCAAGTACCTCTATCACTGATTTTCCCCCGAGTAGCAGAGAAGGTATCAAGAGAGAGTAGTTTTCAATTTGTGAATGACGAAATAACTTTACCAGATCGAGAATACCCAGGATTTTGGGCTGACCTAGAACCTGACCGTCTAGCCATTGTTGTTCATGGCTCAGACCAGTCAATGACTTTTCTGGAGCTGCACAATGAAGCTGCTCGTATTGCCAATCTTTTTCGTAGTTTGGGTCTTGAGCCAGCTGACCATGTCGCTTTTTGTTTAGAAAATCGAATTGAATTCCTTCCGCTCGCTTGGGGGGCGATATATGCAGGGCTTACCTATACCGCGATATCTTCACGACTTACCACAGATGAAGTTGCATACATTGTTAACGACTGTGGGGCCCGGGTATTCGTAACTTCGCCATATAAAGCTGAGGCTGCAGCAGAAATTATTTCTGATACGCCGAATGTAGAAGCCCGTTTTTCCATTGGAGGAGAACTCCCTGGTCATGCTCCGTTTGAAGATGCAGTAGCAACTCAAGGGACAGACGTTCCAGAAGATGCAACAGAAGGCCAAGACATGCTTTACTCTTCTGGAACCACAGGTCGTCCAAAAGGAGTCAAGCGAGCCCCTACTGGAGCGCTTCTTGGCATGGGTGACACCATAGCTGGCATGGTGAAACTTTTATTTAATGGTGAACCAGGCGGCGTATATCTTTCACCTGCCCCCCTTTACCATGCGGCCCCACTTCGGTTTTGCTTGGCATATCAAAGGATAGGTAGCACCGTAGTTGTTATGGAAAAATTCGATCCAGAGGAGTCGCTTGCTGCGATTGAGGAACATAAAGCCACTGGGAGTCAGTGGGTTCCAACAATGTTCGTGCGGATGCTCAAATTGCCTGAAGAAACAAGAGCCAAATATGACGTTTCTTCCTTGTTGTCCGCTATCCACGCAGCAGCTCCATGTCCAGTGGAAGTAAAACGAAAAATGATTGAATG
>CATISD010000110.1 GCA_949538625.1 Acidimicrobiales bacterium AG-410-I20 | reverse complement strand
TGTTCGCAGCGGTATAAGCCAAGTATTAGAAGGACGGAGAATCTTTGCTGAACTTACCGTAGATGAAAACTTAACCGCTGGCGCGATTACCAGCAAAGATAAAGCAGCTATAAAAACTGCACATGAAAGAGTTATGACTATGTTCCCGGTTCTCGCTGAGAGGCGTAAATCAATTGCCGGGTACCTTTCTGGTGGAGAACAACAAATGCTTGCAATAGGCCGAGCATTAATGGTTGACCCAAAACTTCTTATTCTTGACGAACCATCATTAGGACTCGCACCCAAATTAGTTGCTCAGATAAGAGACACAATAGTAGAGATCAACAAGGCCGGAACCAGCGTTTTACTCATTGAACAAAATGCAAATATGGCCTTATCTATAGCAAATTACGGGTACATCATGGAAACAGGAAAAATTGTTATGGATGGTGTAGCCAGCAAACTACTTAAAGACGAAGATGTTCGAGAGTTCTATTTAGGACTTCACGGAGAAGGAACAGAACGAAAATCATTCAAAGATGTCAAACATTACAAACGAAGAAAGCGTTGGCTGTCATGAATCAACCTCTTCTTGAAGTCAAAGATATAAGCCTTTCTTTCAAAGGAGTGAAAGCAATCTCCGATGTTTCTTTCCAGGTGCAGGAAGGTGAATTATTTTCAATTATTGGGCCCAATGGCGCAGGAAAAACATCAATATTTAACAGCATTAGTCAGGTTTATCGCCCCCAAGAAGGCGACATTTTGTGGAAAGGAAACAGCATTCGGGGTCAACGACCTGATGTAGTTGCTGGCCTTGGTATCGCTCGTACTTTTCAAAATATAGAACTATTTCCTCAAATGACCGTCTTACAGAACCTGTTACTTGGAAGACATATCCGTATGAAAAGATCGTGGCTATCAGGAGCCTTTTGGGTAGGTCCAGCTAAACGAGAAGAAATGGAACACCGGCTTGCTGTAGAAGACATTATTGATTTTCTTGAAATTGAAGAATGGCGTAAACATCCAGTATCACTACTCCCTTACGGTTTTCAAAAAAGAGTAGAACTCGGAAGAGCCCTTGCTATGCAACCAGAACTTCTTTTACTTGATGAACCAGTTGCTGGCATGAACCTTGAGGAAACAGAAGACATGGCCCGGTTTATTCTCGACATACGCAGGGAACTTGGGATCTCTATGATCCTTGTAGAGCATGATATGAGTCTCGTTATGGATATAGCAGATCGAGTTTTGGTTTTAGATTTTGGGCAGAAAATATCTGAAGGCACACCAGAACAAGTACAAAAAGATCCTGCAGTTATTGCCGCGTACCTTGGTGATGAAGAAGGCTTAGCGTTAGACGCTGACTGACATGGCATCTAATGAATTTGATGCACAGCAGTTTAGTGAAATGGCTGCCCGCCAAGTCACCAACGAACTTTTAAACCCAGATTTAAATCTCTTTCATTTATCTTTTGCTTTTTCTCGAACCGCTACTCAATTTGCTCGTCATGTAGAAACACATGTTCATCGTCCATCTGGATTGACATGGGCTGGTTTCAGAGTTCTTTTTACTGTTTGGGCATGCGGGAGTATGGAATCAAACCGAGTAGCACGCTTCTCTGGTCTTTCTCGAGCTTCAGTTTCCAGCGCTTTAAGAACGTTAGAACGTGATCAACTGATTACTCGTAAGCCAGGAAAGAATGACCGACGATCTGTGCTTGTGTCTTTAACAACTAAGGGTAAAAAAGCCGTGAAAGATGCTTACAGAGAACAACATGCAGTTGAAGAAAATTTCTATGGGGTTCTTACTGATAAGGAAAAAAAGATACTTATTGGGTTAATAGAAAAAATTCTTTTTTCGTCCAATGAAGAAAATTAAAGGTGTACTTGCTTACTTTCTGGATCATAAAACGGACGAAAAGAAGCTGTGGCCGGAAATCTTTTGCCATTAATTTCAATTTCAAATGAACCTTCTATAACTTGATCACGCGGTACATCAACTTCGTGAGAAACATAACCCATACCTAAAGCTGCACCCACCGTATGCCCATACATCCCCGATGTGATTCTTCCAACAATTGTTCCATTTTTATAAACGGGTTCATTGTGGTAAAGCAACGGCTCAGGATCATCAACACGGAATTGAATAAGACGTCGAGTGATACCGGTTTCGCGTTGAGACAGTAAAGCATCGCGCCCAATGAAACCACCAGGTTTATCCCATGCAACACCCCAAGAAAGCCCAGCTTCTAAAGGAGTGTCTTCATCACATATGTCGTCGCCCCAATGACGGTAAGCCTTTTCCATTCTTAAAGAGTTCATTGCATGCATTCCCGCTAACTCCAACCCATTAGGTTTTCCTGACTCCCAAAGTTGGTCAAAAGCTCCAACAGCGAATTCGGTTGGCAAATAAACTTCCCAACCAAGTTCTCCCATGTATGTCCGACGCACTGCAATAGCCCGAGCGTAACCAAAATCAATTTCTTGAAGTGTCCCAAACGGAAAAGCCTCATTTGAAAGATCAGCATCAGTCGCCAGAGATACAAAATCTCTCGCCTTTGGTCCAAAGATTCCCAAAGTTGCCCAAGCCGACGTCACATCAGTCACAGCCACACGTGAACCATCAGGGATGTTACGAATAATCCAGTCCGAATCTTTCAATTGAGTTGTGTAGGCAGTAACAACTAAGAATCTTTCTTCATCTAAACGATTAACTGTTAAGTCCGCTTCAATCCCACCGCGATCATTAAGCCAAGTGGTATACACCGAAGTTCCTGGTTCCACATCAACATTTGCTGAAGAAATTCTATTGAGGACCATTGCTGCATCAGGTCCTTGAACCAAAATTTTCGCTAAAGAAGTTTGATCAAATAAAGCCGCGTTTTCTCTGCAAGCTCGATGTTCAGCGGCTGAATGTTCAAACCAATTCTGACGACCATATGTGTATTCATATTTAGGTTCAACACCTTCAGGGGCAAACCAATTGGGTCGTTCCCAACCGCCATTTTCTCCGTGACATGCTCCAAGATTGACGAGCCGATCATGGAAAGGTGAACAGCGTACACCTCGAGCAGTCTCTACTTGTCGGAAAGGCCAATGCATGGCATACAACAAGCCAAGCGATTCAACTGAACGGTCATGTAAATAACGACGATTAGTTTGAAATGGTTGAGCACGCCGAATATCAACATCCCATAAATCCATCGGAGGTCGACCTTCAACGATCCACTCGGCTAGTACTTTCCCGGCTCCACCGGCAGATTGGATACCCACAGAATTAAACCCAGCGGCAACAAAGTGATTATCAAGTTCAGGAGTGGGGCCAAGCAAATATCTATCATCTGGAGTAAAAGCTTCAGGGCCATTAAAGAAAAGTCGGATTCCTATTTCATTTAAAATAGGAATTCGTTCACACGCTCTTTCATATACCGGAGCTAAATGATCCCAATCTTCATCGAGTTGCATAAATGGGCGATCATGAGGCAACCCCTCAGCTCCAAAAGGTTTAGCAATAGGTTCAAAGGCGCCAACAAGTAATCTTCCAGCATCTTCTTTCACATAAATACAGTTATCTGTGTCACGAAGAACGGGGAGTTCTGAAGGCAGATCTGGGACCGGTTCTGTTACAAGATAAAAATGTTCGCATGCGTGAAGCGGAATATTTACTCCTACATCCCGCCCAAGTTGGTGCGACCACATTCCTGCAGCCGTCACAACATACTCGGCCTCAATGGGGCCATGATCAGTATCGACGCCGGTGGCTCTTCCGTCTAAAGTTCGGATTGACTCCACCGAAATACCTTCAATAATTTGAGCACCGTTCTTTTTTGCTACTGCAGCCAACGCCATGGTGGTATCGACTGGTGAAGCTTGACCATCACTAGGTATCCAAACTCCACCAAGAATTCCATCAGGGTTTATGAGAGGCCACCGTTCAACTAGTTCATCTGCCTCAATTACTTCAATATCTACATCAAAACAGCGAGCCATTCCTGCGCCACGAACTAATTCTTCTAAACGTTCGTGATTATCAGCGACGCTCAAAGAACCAACTTTTTTAAAGCCAGTTGGATGATCCATGTCATGTTCAAGGCGATGATAAAGATCAGCACTATAAGCGGCTAACCGGGTCATGTTATGCGTTGCCCGAAGTTGACCAACCAAACCAGCAGCATGCCAAGTTGTTCCGCTAGTTAATGTATGTCGTTCAAGTAAAACGACATCTGTCCAACCCAATTCCGTTAAATGGTAGGCAATACTGGCACCAACAATTCCACCACCAATAATGACCACTTGGGCTCTTTCTGGAACATTTTTAGCCATATAACAATCTCTCTATAAGTTTCCGAAAAGTAAATTTTGTGGTTGATAATGCCGGAAGTACGTTACTTCTTTAAATGAAAACCATTATGGTCGCGTCTTATTTTTTAAGATTAGTTTGGACACTATCTCAATCAAAACAATAAGATTATTAGTCAGGAAAAATCAAATGAGTGACATCTTCCTTAAGTGGAAAAAAAAAGCAAAGGAAAGCCCACCTCGCATAGTTCTTGCTGATCTGGGAGACCCGCGAGCCGATGAAGCCGCCCAACGTTTAATGGAAGAAGAATTAGCGCAAATAATTCCTCCGTCAATAGATTCAAATAACCCTTATGCACAAATGGCTACAGATAATGGCTTAGACCTATCTGACCCATTAGTTGCATCTGCTTTATTAGTAAAAAATGGTGAAGCGGATGCTGCAGTTGCTGGAGCGACTCGACCAACAGCAGATGTACTTAAAGTTGGTTTACAAATACTTGGAGTATCTCCAGAAGTAGAGATAGTAAGTAGTTGTTTTCTCATGGTTCTTCCAAATGGAAACCAACTTGCTTATGGAGATTGTGCAGTTATTCCAGATCCAACTTCAGAGCAGCTTGCTTCGATAGCAATTTCTACAGCTTCAACTTATGAAGCACTTACTGGAGAAAAATCTCGAATCGCTATGCTTTCCTTTTCTACATATGGAAGCGCTAATCATCCTCGAGTGACAAAAGTGAAGAACGCTGCAGATCTCGTTAGAGAGCACGATTCGGACTTAATTATTGATGGAGAGTTACAGTTTGATGCAGCATGGGTGCCGGAAATAGCTGAAAATAAAGCACCTAACTCGCCGCTAGAAGGCAAAGCTAATGTATTTATCTTTCCGGATTTAGATTCGGCAAATATTGCATACAAAATAACTGAGCGATTAGTCGGAGCGCGAGCCATAGGTCCGTTACTTCAAGGACTGAATGGAATATTTCATGATTTATCTCGAGGATGTTCAACTCAAGACATTATTGATATATCTATTGTTTCCGCACTTCAAACAGTTGCTTACAAGAGGTAGTTAATGACATTCACCGCGGTAATTGTCGTCCTCTTATCGGTAGTTTTTCACGCTTCATGGAACGCGCGAATACACAAAATGAACAGCCCAGATATTGTTCTTATTCTCAGTTACTTTATTGTTGGTTTACTTTGCTTTCCCTTTTTGCTCGTTGATCCACCAACTGGAGTAATTAAATTTCTTATTCCGTCAGCACTTGCTCAAAGCATTTATATGTGGATGCTTGGGACTGCTTATCGAGATGGAAGCCTTGGAATTGCTTACCCAATTTCACGCGGTACCGCTCCGTTGCTAATCGGCATAGGAGGGTGGGTATTTTTAAGTGAAACTCCCTCAATGCCAACGATATTAGGACTCATAACATTAGTTATAGGTCTATTCATACTTGCTGGACTTGGACAAAAAATAGGCGAACGCAAGGCCGTACTTATGGCTGCCGTTAGTGGTCTAGCAACAGTTGGGTATTCATTACTAGATGCCAGAGCCGTTGACGAAACTAATCCGTTAAGTTATTTCTCAGTAATCGCCCTCATGAGTTCAACAACGGTTCTGTGTTGTCGTCGGATACCTTTTGCTCGCATTAAGCAATCATTTTTCCCAGCGGCCACAATAGGTGCTCTTCAAGGAGGCTCCTATCTTCTAATTCTTCTTGCTTTCCGCTGGGCTCAAGCTGGGCAAGTAGCCGGATTACGTCAACTTTCTATTCCCCTTGGAGTGTTTTTAGCAAGCGAAGCATTAGGAAAAAGATCGTGGACTGGAGTCACCCTTGTCGCAGCTGGAGCTGCATTAGTTGTTTGGTGAAAAATTCTAAATACAAGAATTTTTATCTAATCAAATTGAATTTCAATTAGTGTGCCAAAGCCAGCAAGGACTAGAAGCGTAACCCAGGACAGGCTTCCCAAGAGTAGTGGTTTAATACCTAGACCTTTAATTGAGTTAAGACGTATGCCGGCTCCTAAACCAAACATTGCGGCAGTAATTAAGAAATTTCGAATTTCGCCAATCGTGTCAAGAAACCCGTCAGTTAAAACTTCTGTAGAACTCAAAGCTGCTGCCGCAATAAACCCCAAAATAAAAATTGGTATTGGGAAT
>CATISD010000109.1 GCA_949538625.1 Acidimicrobiales bacterium AG-410-I20 | reverse complement strand
GCTCCGGCTCCGGCTCAGGCTCAGGCTCCGGCTCAGGCTCCGGCTCAGGCTCCGGCTCAGGCTCCGGCTCCGGCTCAGGCTCCGGCTCAGATTTCAGATTTGAAGTGTGGGATTCTGGACGCGCTGGCAAACTTTCAATAAGTGAACTCAAATCATTGAGGGCTGTTTGTAAACGTAATCGATGTGCTTCTATATGCCGTTCTAGAATTTCTACATCATCAAGTATCTTTCTACGCCCTTGTTCTGATTTCGCTATCTCAGAATCCATACGCTGCCGACCCTTATCTATGGCTTCACGTATTTCCTTCTCGGTGGCACTACGCAATCTTTCAGCGTCATCTTGCGCCTCTGACATCAGTTGAAGCGCTTCTTCTTTTGCTCCTAACAAAACCTCTTCTGCTTCCTGTCGATCTCTACGGGCTGGGCCAATTTGCTCTTCTAAAACACTTTCAGCGGCTTCTGCTCGTTCAGTTGTACTCTTAAGAGCCGCAGAAAGACGCTGAATCTCAGCCACAGCTTGATCTAGAACTTCGTCAACTTCTATTGGATCGTACCCACGAAGTTTTTGCCCAAACTCTGCTTGAATTAGAATCTGAAGTATGTCAGCACTATTCATGGGAAAATATTAACCCTCTGAACTGATCATTTGTGGTCAATCACTTATCTTGTTCAAAGAAGCTGTCAGCAAATCATTCCTCTAACAAAAGTAATTAGAAAGAACACCGCCATTGGTGCCAGATCGAGCCCCACTGAACCGATCCGCAAAGCCGGCATCACCTTACGCAAAGGAAGTAAGACAGGATCAGTTACAAGGTAAATAAAGCCAGCGATAGTCGCTCCTGCGCCATTCGGATTAATTGGGAACCAACTCAGAACAACCCTAATAATCAATATCAGTGCATATAGACCAAGGAGATAACAAAGAATTTCAACCACGGAATTAATTTCTTATATGTCTAAGTCATTCTGTTCGAATCGTTTACGATCATCGTCTGAAACTTCAACATCATGTGGTGTCATTAGATACACCTGTGTAGCAACTTTTTCCATTGACCCGCCTAAGCCATAACAAACACCACTTGCGAAATCAATTATTCTCCGAGATAGTTCTGCATCTACCCCCTGAAGATTAATTATCACAGGCTGGTCAGCAAGAAAACGGTCCGCCATTTCTTGTGCATCACCAAATGAATGCGGAGCCACTTTTGCCGGCTTTGAAGCCACAGCTGGCTGAATTGTTCTTACTGTTCCTGTCGTTTCCGGCATTATTGGGCGAACAGAAGTCTCACTGGACACGACACTTCGAGCCTGTAAATGATCGCCTTCAACAGCGGCACGCTCTTCTAGAAACTTACCGGAGCTCAATGGGCCAGGACGCGCTGGTCCATCATCCATGAACTCTTCATAGGCCTCATCAGGGCCGAGTCCTAAATAGAGTAATAATTTCCTAAACATTCCATTAACAGTAATAGGTTGAAACACACTTGTGTGGGTATACCAACAGTAAAATCTAGTTATTAGGCCGATCACCGAATAGTGCCCTGCCTATTCTCACTAACGTAGAGCCATGATCTATTGCCACTTCAAGATCTTCTGTCATGCCAATTGATCTCTGCGGCAGGTCAAATCTTTCAGCAAATTCCACTGCTTCTTTGAAGATCTTTGCGGTCTCTTCGAGATTTCCTTGCATTCCGACTGCCATGACGCCCTCAACTGATAATCCCATTTCTAGTCCTTGCCCTAGAAGTGTTTCTGCTTCCGCCATAGAGCAGCCTGATTTATTTGGAATCTGCATTGGATTTACCTGAATCAGAACTTTTGCTGAAGGATGGTGTTTCGCTATTTCTTTTAGCAACGAGAGGCGATCAATTGTTTGCCATACTGAAACGATTCCAGTAAGTTTACGCACCTTATTTCTCTGTAAAGCCCCGATCATGTGCCATTCAATCTCTAAACCATCAAGAGCGCTATGTTTGTCAATTAATTCTTGAGCGTAGTTCTCCCCCAATAAAGTAATTCCAGTCTCATAAGCAACTATTGCAGCTTCCTTTGGGAAACCCTTTGTGACTGCCATGATTTGAGTGGACCCATCACTTCTTCTATGAACAAGTTGCATTAACTCAAGAATTTTTTCTCTTGCTTTTTGCTTATCAAAATCTAAAGCTTCCATCACTAGCACTATTTCTTTTCAATCCAAGCAAAGAGGCACTGGCGTTTCTCTGTCCCACTAGAACGGTAGGACCAGTACCTATTATCACAAAAAGTGCATGAAGAATCTTGCTTAATTATCTCGATTTCCTTCCCGTCAAGAATACTTACCACTACAGCTGAAAGGTCAAGAGAGTCTGACCCAATATTTGTTGATGCAAGGACTGAGTTTCCGTGCTTATGAATGAACGGTTTAAGTTCTTCTTTTCCAAATTCATAGCAACAAGACCCAATATGAGGACCAACAACCGCAAACTGTTTACCTGACCTAACCGCATTCAACTGATTTGACGCCTCTTCCAATACGCCTTCCAATAAACCTCGCCAACCAGCATGGACTACGGCTATAGCCCCCCCTTCTGAAATCAAAGAAACTGGGACACAGTCTGCTACCTGCACTGTGAGAACTCTTTCTTCAAAAGTTGTCACTAACGCATCACCATCATCCCCATCGACGGTGGAGGCGCCAGCAACTTCAACTACCTGTATGCCATGCACTTGATTCAAATAAGACCAGTTGCTAATTGGCGGAACTAGTAACTCCCTATTGCTTTCCTTAAGAGAGACTGATGCCT
The DNA here is from genome assembly GCA_949538625.1 of Acidimicrobiales bacterium AG-410-I20. Taxonomy (GTDB): domain Bacteria; phylum Actinomycetota; class Acidimicrobiia; order Acidimicrobiales; family MedAcidi-G1; genus MedAcidi-G2B. Next base: position 18,149 of record CATISD010000109.1, on the reverse strand, counting down.
GTCCTGCAGATTTTTCTCGTGTCTGATAATTGCCGATGGACATACTCCCATCGGCAATTTCAGACATAGCCACCCAAGCAACATGACCAGAAGGCAAATGCCTCTCAGTCAATATTTGAGCCATGGGGCCCCTACTTTAAGAAACTAGGTACGTCTAATTCGTCTTCAGCATCTGATGATGAGGTATCGAATGCTTCAGTAATTGAAGTAGTGATAGATGATTTGCTTGATTTACGTTTCGGACGATCTCCATCCCAACGATCAAACCCAGCAGCTATAACCGTCACACGTACGTCATTACCCATTTCATCGTCTACAACAGTACCAAAGATGATGTTTGCATCTGGGTGAGCCACTCCATGGATTATCTCTGCAGCTTCATTTACTTCAAACAATCCAAGATCGCTTGGTCCAGCAATCGTTAAGAGAATGCCGCGAGCACCATCAATAGATGCTTCAAGCAATGGGCTTGAAATTGCATTGCGTGCTGCGTTCACGGCACGACTCTCACCGGTAGCCTGTCCGACACCCATAAGGGCAGAACCTGCATCCTGCATAACCATTTTCACATCTGCAAAGTCAGTGTTTATCAAACCTGGTGTAGTGATTAGAGTGGTGATTCCTTGAACTCCCTGAAGAAGAACTTCGTCTGCCATGCTAAATGCATTGAGTAGAGCAGTTTTATCATCAGAGATACTTAACAAGCGATCATTTGGAATAACTATTTGGGTGTCAACTTTTTCTTTTAGTTGAGTAATTCCATTTTCTGCCTGAACAGCGCGTCGTCGGCCTTCGAAACCGAATGGTCTTGTGACTACACCGATTGTGAGAGCACCAATTGACTTGGCGATCTCAGCAACTACTGGTGCGGCTCCAGTTCCGGTTCCGCCACCCTCGCCTGCAGTAATGAACACCATGTCTGAACCTTCAAGCATCTCTTCAAGTTCAGCTCGATGATCTTCTGCGGCTTGGCGGCCAATTTCTGGATTACTCCCTGCGCCTAAACCGCGAGTTAACTCACGACCAATGTCTAGTTTGACATCTGCATCACTCATCAAGAGTGCTTGTGCATCTGTATTAACGGCTATGAACTCAACGCCGCGAAGGCCTGCTTCAATCATTCGGTTAACAGCATTAACACCGCCGCCGCCGACTCCGACTACTTTTATTACTGCTAGATAGTTTTGTGGATTAGCAACCATTATTTTTCCTTAATCTTGATCTAAACCTTAAGTAGAGGTTGAGGGTTTTATATCTAAACCTTTACTAATAGGTTAGATACTACTCTTAGTAGTGATATAACGTCAACCCGTGAGGAAAAACTTCTTGTTTTTCAGCATTTGCCCTGTGTGCGTGTGATTACAGGATTCTGATGGATTGAAACGTCAATTACCTCAATGCAAGAAAGCTGCACACGCGTTAACACCGTAGCCAAAGAGCGCATTTCGTCTCGAAAATCTGTTCCAATTCCTAGTTCAGCCACCACTCCTCCTACTAGCTCAGCTCTAACGCCGCCGCCAGTAGGCGCTAACGCTAATATCCATACCCCAAGATCAGGGGTCACTTCTTCTGCCGCTCTTAGTAGCGGTGTAATGCCTGAAATTTGTGTGCCAAGGACGCCAATATCATCAACGCGAATAACTGGTAGCGAAGCGTCGTTTTCCTCAATTTGCTCAAGGACTACTCCTGATCTATCTAACAAGAACTTCCTTCCGCTCGGGGTGACCGCTATAACCGAAGGTTCGCGCTCCTTCAAAGTTATCAAAATAGTTCGAGGCCATTTGCGCTCCACTGTGACTTCACTTACCCAAGATAACGAGGTGATACCTTCGTCAATCTTTGCTAAATCCAGCCCGATCATTGAAGTGCCTTTACTTATATTTGCAGCCTCCAGAACTTCTTCTTCTGTAACTCTATTTTCAACACCTTTTACTGTTACAGTTTCGACGGAAAGGAACGAAGACTGTGTTGCTGCATATGCCCCAACACCCAAGACTGCTAACACCAGAAAAAGCCATAAAAGCTTCATTGATCTTTTCTTCGGAGGGTCGTCTATAGGCTCCTGATCTTCGGCTTCCATCACCTAATCAAATCCGATCATCACAGTTTCGGTCTGAAGTGCAATGCCTGTGTGTTTTTTAACCTTAGATTGGATTTCAGTCATCAATAGGTAGACATCGTTAGCAGACCCGTTTTTTTCAACTTGGATAAAGTTCGCATGTTTCTCTGAGACTTGAGCGGAACCAACGCGGTAACCTTTCAATCCTGATTCTTCAATCAACCGTCCAGCCGAATCATTCAAAGGGTTCATGAACACAGATCCAGCATTTTGTCCACCTGGCTGGTTCTCTCTCCTCCATTTAATAATCTCAGAGATTTTTTCTTCCCCCTCCTCACGAGATCCACTATTTAAACTAAACCGAGCCTGTGATACCACTTCATGATTCAATACAGAAGTTGACCTGTAGCTCATCTCTAAATCCTCAAGAGCAACTACTCTCTTTTCCTTCGTATAGAAATTAAAAATTTCTGCATTCAATAACGAATCCGAAATAGAAGCGCCATGGCCACCTGCGTTCATCCTGACTGCTCCTCCAACTGATCCAGGGACACCAACCGCCCATTCAAATCCAGATAAACCTGCCTGCACAGTACGACGAGCCAATACCGGAAGACTTGTAGATCCCCCTGCTATTACTTGTTCTCCCTCTATCTCAATTTGAGCAAACGTTTCGCCTAATTGAATAACGAGTCCGTTAAATCCGGAATCTGCAATTAACAAGTTCGAGCCATTGCCAACAATCAAAATCGGCATCTCGTTTCCTGAAATAAAATCAGCAATCTTCATAAGTCCATTGAAGTCAAAAACTTTTGTGTAAAAAGCTGCTTCTCCCCCAACTTTGTAAGTTGAGAGTTCTTTTAATTCGTAAGACCGACTAAAAATGTTTCTAGTATCTATGTCTTCTTCAAAATTAATAAATGGGTCTCTATCCATCTGTCTTCCCCACTTCACTTTGAACTTCATCAGGTAAAGAAGTCAGATCTCCTGCCCCCATTGTTAAACAACAGTCACCTTCAGTTAACTCGCTCGCTAAAGCATCTACTAAATCTGACCGACGAGGAATATAGCGGACTTCAAATGGCGGATCAGCTGACGAAACAACATCAGCAATTAATGCCCCAGAGATGCCGGCTCGTGGTTTTTCTCCAGAAGGATAGATATCTGTCACAAAAAGTAAATCGCTTCCGTGGAACGAATACTTAAACGTTTCCCAGAGAGCTTCAATTCGGCTATATCTATGAGGCTGAAAGACTGAAATTAAGCGCTTCCAATTACCTACTTTTGCTGCAGAGATGGTGGAAGATACTTCAGTTGGTAAGTGTGCGTAGTCATCTACAAAAGTTATTCCTGCGACTTTTCCTCGGAGTTCAAATCGCCGTGCAACCCCAGCAAATCTTTCTAACGCTTCAATAGTCGCTTTAGAACTGGCCCCTGCAACTAAGCCAAGTGCTGCAGCACAAGCAGCATTTTTCACATTGTGCATTCCTGGAATGGGAAGATTTATATTGAGATCATAATCGCGATCGTTCTTCAATCTAAAAGAGGTTCCTGTCCACTTTTCCTCAACCTCTAGGATCTGCCAATCCGCAGATGCATCCATTCCAAGGGTCATGACATTTCCATAATTAGAAATCTTTCTCCCCCCTTCATCATCCACACCCACAATTACTGGTCCGTTGGTCTCTTTAACGAATCTCTCAAATGCGTATTGAAGTGCTTCATAGCCCCCGTGGTGCTCTAGGTGGTCCGCCTCAAAATTTGTTACTACAGCAAAATCTCTGGGCAACATGAGGAAGGATCCATCACTTTCATCTCCTTCTACAACGAAAAGCTGGCCTTTATCCCAAGCCGCGCCAGTTCCAACTTCATTAACATCACCGCCAATAATGAATGACGGTTCAAGACCAGAGGTTCGTAAAATCAATGCCAGCATTGAAGAAGTTGTGGTTTTTCCATGAGTTCCGGAAACAACAACGGCGGAGCGCTCTTTGCAGATACTTGCTAGTACTTCAGCTCGACTTAATAAAGGAATCTGCCTCTCTAGAGCTTCCTTGCATTCCACATTGCTATCTAGAACTGCAGTTGATCTTGCAACAAATTCTGCATCACCAACATTCTTTGCATCATGACCAACAGTAACCGTGATTCCAAGAGCCCTTAGTCGCTCTAAGCCGGCTGACTCTTTTAGATCAGAGCCAGTAACGGAATGACCCATCGAAACGAGCACTTCAGCGATAGCGCTCATTCCCGCACCTCCAATACCAAGAATATGAATTCTGCAAGATCGTGAAAGATTTGGAGTGAATTTATTTTCCATTACAGAAATCTCTAACTAAATTTGCAATATCAGAAGCTGATTCAGGGCGCCCAAGATCTTTAGCAAGATTTGCCATTGCCAGCAACTTCTGCTTATCGGAGACTAGGCGATCAATTTCCTCAGATAGGCGGACTCCATTTAATTCATTGTCACTTAGTAAAACAGCTGCCCCACTTGTGCATAGTGCTTGTGCGTTGACTGTTTGATGGTCCCCAGGGGCATTGGGTAATGGGATAAATATCGCAGGAAGTCCAACAAGAGCGATTTCTGCCACTGTCGTTGCCCCTGCACGACAAATTACTAAATCTGCGCAAGTCATCATTTTGGGCATTTCATCTTCGTATTCAACTGGACGATAATCTATTTGAGGTTTTGGGTGAGAAGCTCTAAACGTTTCATCTTTAAAATCCCTTTCCCCGATAACATGATGGACGATCAAACGTTCTGAGTCCCAAGATTCGACGAACTCTTTAACAGCTTTATTTATTTGTTGAGATCCTAGAGACCCTCCAAAAGCAAGTATCAATATCTCCTCATTAACCCCAAGACTGTTTCTTGCTCCTTTGCGATCAATTTTTTCTGTTAATGCGATAAATTCTTCACGAACAGGATTTCCCAAATTGACCGATTTGCCCAAACCCATACCCTCAAATGCCACGACATTCGCTTTCGCAAAACGAGCAAAAATTCGATTAACGAGACCGGGGACAGCATTTTGCTCCATCAAAATAAGCGGAATCCGAAGCAAGATAGCAGCAACAGTCGACGGGGCGCTTGCATAGCCTCCTAATGAAACCACGATTTTGGGTCTATTTCTAAGCAATAAAAGTATTGCTTTGTTTACGGCAACAAGTAAACCATAAATAGCGCCAAAGTTCTTCAGACTCCAGTTGCGTCGAATCCCTTCACCTGGCATTCGAGTGATAGTGAAGCCAGCTGCACTAACTAACTTTCTTTCAATCTCTCGTCTACTTCCAACAAAGTGAACTTTCTCTGGACCACGAACTACTCCTTGCTTAACTAATGCCTTGGCAACTGATATTCCAGGCATAAGATGCCCAGCGGTGCCTCCGCCAGAAATTACCACGTCCCATGTCTTATTTTTTTTCATGTGCTTTGCCGAGCAATATTCAAAAGTATGCCGTAGGCCAAGAGCGTCCAAAGCAGGGAATTTCCTCCAAACGAAAGAAACGGAAGTGTGATTCCAGTTATTGGAAACAATCCCAAAACCGCTGCGATATTGACAAATGCTTGGGACATAATCCAAATAGTTATCCCTGCGGCTAAAAGCCTTCCAAATACATCCGGTGCTTTAAGCGCGGTATATAGACCAGTGAATCCAATAATCATGTATAGAGCGATCACAATTAAAGATCCGATAAAACCCATTTCTTCAGAAATGATTGCATAAATGAAGTCTGTATGTGCTTCTGGTAGCCAGCCCCATTTAGCACGACTTTCTCCCAAGCCAACCCCACTTATTCCACCGTTAGCAATGGCAGCTCCTGATTGAATAGTTTGCCACCCAAGATCTTGTGTATCTTCCCAAGGATTAAGAAACCCAAACAATCGTGCGCGTCGATACGAAGCTGCCATTCCAACTAATGCTGCACCAAATAACCCAACTCCAATCAGCTGCATTACTTTCCTCATCTGAGTGCCGGCGAAAATAATTACTGCACCAACTATTGATAAGAAAATTAATGTTGTTCCGTAATCTGGCTCAAGCAAGAGAAGTGCGGAAAGGCCAATAGTGACGAGAAGGACTCTCTTCAATGGATTTTTAGTTATCGCTAATTCTTGACCCTTTCTTGACAAGAGGTCAGCCGAAAAAAGAATGATAGCTAATTTCGCGATTTCAGATGGCTGAATTGTTAATGGACCTACTCCTATCCACCGTGACGCCCCTCCTACTTTGATTCCAATATCCGGAATAAATACAAGCAGAAGGAGTCCTCCGCTGGCCCAAGCAGAAACCATTGATAACGAACGTAATCGATGATAATCAATCCGGATTAGGACGATGCAGGCACCTAGACCAAGAAGAAACCAAACCACCTGTCTGCGAATGTGATGCCAAGCACTGTCATAGGTTTGAAGGTCACTCACTGAAGAAGCAGAAAAAACCATAAGTATGCCAATCATGCACAGAGCAATTCCGGCAGCTCCAAGCATTAAGAATCTGGTGTTTCTACTCCCCGGAGCCTTTTTGGGTTGAGGTAAACCTTTTCCCAGTCGATCTCTCAAAGAACTAACCACCTTATTTCTCACTTATGTATTCGTTGACAAGGGAACGAAAGTCATCGCCGCGTTCTGCATAGGAGGCATACCAGTCAAATGAACTACAACTTGGAGAAAGCAGAACCATTCCGCCGCTTTTAGTTATTGAAACTGAAACTTCTACGGCTTCACGCATCGTTGATGCTTGTTTGACTTCGCAAATATTCTGAAAGATCTCTTCAATCTCTCCCGATGCTTCACCTATCGCTACAACATTCTGGGGTCGCAAATCGCCTAATTCTCTGAGATCGACACCTTTGTTCTTTCCTCCAGCAATTAGTGTTACTTGTGAGACTGCCTGCATTGAACTAATTGTCGCATGTGGCGTCGTAGCTTTACTGTCATTAACAAACAGAACACCATCTCTAGCCCCAATGAATTCCATTCGATGAGGTAAGCCGGAAAACTCTGATAGTACGTTAGCGCATGCCTGTAAGTTGCCTCCTGAGCGGACAGTAATTGCCACCGCTGCTTGTGCATTTTCTAAATCATGCGGCAATCTTCGTTTAATCTGATCCAACTGAATAACCTCTTTGTCTTGAAAAACAAGAAATCCATCTTTAACTCGCGCAGTAGATGAGTTTGTTCCAAAACTCGTACAACCATCTGGAGCATGGTGAGCAACTACTGGATCTGAAAGATTAGCTATCGCTTCAATTGGGTCATCTATTCCATTCCATATTTTCAACTTCGCTTTTTCGTAAGCATCTAAGTCCTTGTGAATATCAAGATGATCTGGAGCAAAATTTAGCCATGCAGCAGGAGAGGCCGAAAAATTTAATGAATGTGATAAGCGAAAAGAAGAGGATTCAAGAATAAAACGTTCAATAGAGGCATCTTCTATCGCTTCAACAAATGGGGTTTCAGTGTTGCCAGCTGCCTCTGTCCGAATTCCAGACTCATTCAACATTGCAACAACTAAAGAAACGACAGTGGTCTTTCCATTGGTTCCAGTAATTGCCGTGCACGGACGCCCATCCCACTCTCTCGCTAGATCGAACTCATCAAGAATTGGGATTCCAAGATCCTTTGCTAAAGCAAAAACTTGATGTGAATCTTTTACACCTGGGCTGAGAACAATTCGCTCACAATCTCTAAGTACGCTCTCCCAATTAAAATTACTTGCAGTTGCATCAACCACTTCCCCGCCAGACTCTGATGCTTCTTTCTTAGAATTTTCTGTCGGATACTCATCTACTACACAGACTCTCTCTTGACGAGAAACTAGAGCCTTCACCACCGCTCGACCTGTGATTCCAAAACCAAGTACAGCAGTCTTGTTAGATGAGATTGTCATCCTGTGACTCCCGCACGAATAGAATCTGCGTAAAAGAGACCTAGTCCAACAGCTGTGCATAAACCAGAAATAATCCAGAATCTTACGATTACTGTTGTCTCAGGCCATCCCCCTAATTCAAAGTGATGGTGTACTGGGGCCATCCGTAGAACTCTCTTACCTTTAAAGAGGCGGAAACTACCAACTTGCAGAATGACTGAAAGAGTTTCAGCCACGAATAATCCAGCAATAATCGGTAGCAACAAATGAGTATTTGTAGCTAAAGCGAGTGAAGCTAAACCGGTACCAATAGCTAGCGAGCCTGTATCTCCCATAAATATACGCGCCGGCGCGGCATTCCACCAGAGAAACCCGATACAACCCCCAGCCATTGCAGCCGCCACTATTGAAATATCTAACGCATGAGCAACTTCATAAGTATCGAAATTTCGGAATTGCCAGAATCCGATGAAGACAAATGCAGAAAATCCAAAAGTTGCTGCACCCGCAGCAAGACCGTCAAGTCCATCAGTAAGATTCACCGCATTGGAAGAGCCGACTATCAACAACACCGCCCAAACGACCCAAATAGTTTTACCTAGCTCCAGACCTGGCTGATCAAACCTCACAAAAGAAAGTGTTGTCTGCACCGAAGTAAAGTTAACCATTAGGAGACTGAAGGTTAAAGCGACCGCTAATAGACCAAGCATCTTTGTGCTCTTATTTAGTCCTAAATTTCGTTCGCGAACCACTTTTATCCAGTCATCAAGAAAGCCGACTAAACCGCCGCCAACGATCGCGATCATGACAAATATTCCAGTTCGGGTATATATACCGCGATAAAGATTGCTTATTGCATAACCGATAAACGCGCCAATTACTATTGCTAATCCACCCATAGTTGGTGTTCCAGCTTTCGTGGCATGCCCTTGAGGGCCATCGTCTCTAATTGGCTGCCCAATACGAAGTTTTGTAAGAGAGACTATGAGGAGACGTGTTCCAAAAAGCGAAACAAGCATTGCGATAGCTGCTGCTAATAGTAAACCGATCACTTACTTAACCTCTTATACCGGAAGTTCTCAAACGAAATCTTTACACATGGAGCAAGTATGAGTGTCAACAGTAGGAGCATTGGCTTACATTCCTTCTCCGAATAGTTCAGGAATAAGGCCCTCGACAACTTCTAGATCTTTGAAATCAAGAAATTCTCCTTCAATTTCTTGAGTCGTCTCATGTCCTTTGCCCGCAATTAAAACCACATCATCTTCGCTTGCATGTCGTAAGGCAATCTCAATCGCTTTTTTTCGATCTTCTTCAACAATGAAATCACTTGATTTCATTCCACCCAAGATGTCCTTAATGATGCTCCCCGCAGGCTCCTCACGAGGATTGTCGGAAGTTACCACTGTAAAATCAGCTCCATTTTCAGCTACTGCCCCCATAAGAGGCCTCTTGCCTTTATCTCTTCCTCCGCCACATCCAAAAACGACAATTAATTTACCCTTTTCCTTCAAATTTCTAGTTGACTTTAAAGTAGCCTCCAAAGCTTCCGGAGTGTGGGCATAATCAATAATCACCGTCGGTCCTACATTCTTTTTTATCGTCTCAAATCGTCCAGGTACAGATTCTAATTTTTCAATCTGCTTAGCTATTTCAGTAGCGTCTACTCCTAGAAGCAAAGCCAACTCAGCTGCTACTAAAGTGTTGAGAGCCATGAACCCCGCTTTAAATGGGATTCTGACTTCTTCACCATGCCATAAACCTTGATCGAGTATTTCTTTAGGATTTACACCCAATACTTCAAGACCATTTTTTTGCGCCGTTGCTGCAATTTTGTCACCAAACTCGTTACCAACTACAACGACAGCATTTGAAGAGAACTGAAGTTGAAACAGCCGTTCTTTGGCTTTGAAATACCTCTCCATAGATTCGTGATAATCAAGGTGATCGCGTGAAAGATTAGTGAAAGCCACTGCGGCAAACTCTGTTCCATCAACTCTGAACTGTTCAAGCGCATGTGAAGATACTTCCATTACTACGTTTTTTATTTCCGCGTCGCGCCAAAGTGAAAATTGATTTTGGAGTTCTGGCGCTTCAGGAGTTGTTCGCTCACCTGTCAAAGTTCCAGACGACTTAACAGAATGGCCAGAATTACTCAGTATTTGTTCTAAAAGATGAACAACACTTGTTTTGCCATTGGTTCCAGTCACCCCAACTACTTTCAAATCTTTACTTGGATTCCCAGCATTAAATGAACTTAGCGAAGCAAGTGCCTGACGAGACGACTCCGTTCTAATCAAAGGAACACCTATAGTTAAAGCCTTCTCCGACACCACGGCTGAAGCGCCTGCACTTATTGCTTCAGAAACAAAATCATGACCATCATGCGCTAGACCTGGGATGCAGCAGAAGAGGTCTCCGGCTTCAATTATTCGGGAGTCGTACACTATTCGTGAAATGTCTGGATCAGCTGAAAAGTCCGCATGACTTAACTCCGCACCTTCAAGTAGTCTTGAAAGTTTCATATCAACCTGTGGGAGGAGCTGTAATTTCTTCTGACTCCCCTTCGGCCATTTCGGCGGCAGCTTCTGCGGCAGCGGCTTCTGCTTCCTCAATAGCTTTTGCTTGGGCCGGAGTCGTTGCGATTACGCGCCCATTCTGTTCAAGCCCTAAGCGCTCTGTTTCAGAAGGAATCCGTAATTGCCGGACTGCAAACTGTGCGAATTCAGCAAATACAGGAGCAGCTGCTCTACCGCCTGAATAAATTGAACCAACTGGTTCATCAATTACCACAATGATCGCCAACTCGGGCTGATCTGCTGGTAAGAATCCTGCAAAACTTGCAACATACTTTACCTCGCCAGTTTCTTCGCCATAACCACCATCAGGGTGAGGTTTCCAAGCCGTTCCTGTTTTTCCAGCCACTCTATAACCGGGCACTTGTGCCTGAGTTCCTGTCCCATCAGTTACGACATCTTCCATCATCAAAGTCAGTAGTTCTGCTGTTTCTGGAGAGAAAATTCTCTGTGGCGTTCCGGATTGCATCAATTCAAATACTCCATCGCTATCGCGTGCACCCAACACAAAAGATGGTGCTGGTCGCACTCCTCCATTCGCAATTGCCGAGTATGCCACAAGCATCTGCATAGGTGTAGTCGCCACTCCTTGACCTATGGAAATTGTCGGTAAAGACGTTCCTGACCATTTCTTGAGTTCGGGAAGGGAACCGCGTGTTTCACCTGGCAAATCAAGACCACTCCTCTGACCCAAACCAAAATCCACCAATCTGTCATATAAACGACTCTTTCCTAGATCTTGTGCCCAAAGAATTGTTCCTACGTTTGAAGATCGTTGCAAGATCTCCGCTACATCCCACTCTTCAGTTTCATGAGCGAAAGAATCTATAAATACGTCTTCCCAAATTTCAATCGCGTTTGGTACTTCACGTAAAGACGAAGGACCCGCAACTTTTTCTTCGAGAATCCCAGCAAATGTAAGAGGTTTCATGATCGAACCTGGTTCATAAGCCCAGGTAACCGCTCGGTTATCCGAAGAAACACTAACTCCGTCTTCTAAAGTTTGGCTCACAGTAGCCGAAGCAACAATTTCACCTGTATCTGGCCGCATAGCTACAAGTGTTCCTCCTTGTGCATTTGCCGCGATAACTCCATCAATGAGTAATTGTTCTGCTGCAAACTGAACAGATCTATCGATTGAGAGAACAAGGGTTTTCCCCTGATGGCTCTGATCAATGATCTGATGATTTCCTCCAGGAATTGTCAAACCGCCTGCACCACGCTCAACTTCCATTAGACCCGATGAGCCTGTAAGTAAGAAGTCATAAGCTTTTTCGATCCCACTGATACCAACTCCGTCAATATCTGTTCGCCCAAGGAGATTAAGTGCCAATTCATCCCCTGGTCTTATTCGACTCATTTCTTCCTGAACAAAAATGCCTTCAATTTTTAGATCCAGAACTCTTTCGGCTACCTCATCGTCCACTTGACGTTGCATATACACAAACTGACGATGACTTTGTAGAAGGCGCTCCTCCAAAACATTCAATTCTGTATCTAAAATTAGAGATAGTTCTCTGGCAGCATCACGAGGATTCTCTATCTGGCTTGGGTTTGCTGTTATCGTTTTCAACGGAACTGTTAGAGCCAAATCCACGTTATTTCTGTCTACAATCGCCCCGCGGCCCGCTGGTAAAACAACCTGGTCAATTCTTTTGTTTTCCGCAAAATCTCGATACCGGTTTCCGTGATCCAAGACTTGCAAACCAATAAGTTTCCAAACAAAACAGATTCCTATAAATAAAAAACCGGCTCCAAATCCTATAACACGCCAGTGGAGATTGAAGCCATCCTTATGTCTTGCAGTTCTATGATTCTGAGTCATCGCCCTGACCGAGAAAAAGGATTGGGTCGTGGAGGGGGAACCGATTCAAGTGAATCGCCTGGTATTACTGCCGAAAGATAGATTCGGGCCGGAGGAGGCACCATACCAAGTCTTCCTTGAGCCTCGCTCAAAATGCGGTCCGGACTCTCTAAACGCGCGACTTCACTACGTAACACTTGCTCACGTTCTATCGCATACTGAAGACGCTCATCTAACTTATCAATGCCATATTGCTCTGAAATCAATAAGTTTTGAAATCCTACGACAGCTATAACAACAGCAAAAATAATCAAACCTATTGAAATCAGTACATTTACTTTCTTAAGTCCGCTCGAAGGTCTGACCTCTACCTTCTTTTTTGATTTTGTGATCTCTCCCCACAAGGGCCAATGAATAGCAGTCATGACTCTGTACCACTTTCATCTGGGTGTAGCCGTTCAATCGCTCTAAATAAAGCGCTAGACGAACGATGGTTATTAGTTACTTCTTCACTTGAAGGATTAATAACTTTCTTATTCACTGCTTTTGCTAAAGAGATTGCTCCGCACACGCAGGGAAGTCGTGACGGACAGATGCATCCACCGTCTTCTGCTTCCCTAAATATCTTTTTTACGATCCGGTCTTCTCCAGAATGATAGGAAAGCACTACACCGCGTCCTTTGGGGGCTAACCATTTAACTGCTTCCATCAATGTTCCAGAGAGTTGTTTTAGTTCGCTATTTACTTCAATTCGGACTGCTTGAAATGTCCTCTTGGCAGGATGACCTCCCGACCGTCTAGCTGGAGCAGGAATAGCAGATTTTATTATCTCAGCTAAATCTAAAGTGTTAGTTATGGGACGTTGATTAGCGATGGCGGTTGTTATTCGTCGTGAAAATCGTTCATCGCCATACATTTTTATAATTCGATTTAATTCTGGCTCTGGGTATTCATTTATTACTTCATGTGCAGTTAACGACTGTTGTTGGTCCATGCGCATATCCAGCGGACCTTCTTTTGTGTAACTAAATCCACGATCGGCTACGTCAAAGTGCACCGAGGAAACACCTAAATCAAAGACAAAACCTGAAAGTTCATTTATAGCTAGTTCTTTTAAGACTTTCGGGAAATCAACAAATTCACTTTGTCGTAGTATGCAACGACCTTCATAGCCTGAAGTTTTCTTACCTGCCGCCTCAATGGCTATCTGATCCCTGTCTATTCCTACTACTTTCCAATCATCTCTGAGTTCTAAGAGAGCAAGAGTGTGTCCGCCTCCACCAACAGTCGCATCCAAAATTACCCCTGAGGGAACATCGAGAAGTGCAGAACATACTTCTTCCGTCATGACTGATTTATGCTGGTATTCAAATGAGGTTTGTGATCTATTCATAACTAAGAGATGAGAATTCAAACTGGAGTTCTTAGGTTGTTGGCAGCCCCTCGATTAGATACTTGGATAGCCAATTGATGACAAGTGGGTGGAGTAGGGACCTCTCATCAACTAATCGAGAGACTGCCAACAACCTAAACTTTTATATGCTCCCTTTTGAGTGCTATGGCCCCCTCCTCTGATTGGCTAGATTCCGCTTCCCTGCCTAAAAGCAATTTCTACTGATTCATCTAGTTCATCCGCCATGGCTGTCCATGAAGAAGCATTCCAGATTTCGATGTGATGAATATTTCCGCAAATAATTATCTCTCGGTCCAAATTTGCGAAAGTTTGTAGCCGTGTGGGCATCATGATTCTGCCTTGGGCGTCCGGGCGAACTTCTTCTGATTTGGAAGCTAAACCTCGTAAAACATCCTGAGAGGTGTCTCCTTTTCGCGCTTCTTCTTCAAGCCTGTGAACGTGTTCTTCAAAACGAACTGGAGTCCAAAGCGAAATGCAGCCAGCCCCAGGAGAAAGATAAGCGGCATCAGCAAAGTGGCTTCTAAATTTTGAAGGGAGAACCAGACGGCCTTTGGTATCCAAAGTGTGCTCATAAGTTCCAACGAATACCATTACTGTCTCCTTTCGCTCATCCAGTGAAATGGGCTATGCAGCACGCATGTTCCTTTTCACTCCATATCCCTCCATATTATGGGTATCTTCACCCTTTTTCAATCAAAATATGGGAAAAATAAGAAAATTTCGGTTATAACACGTCTCTCCCGCTGGAAATCGACCAGAAATACTCACATCAACGAGTGAAGGACACCATTTCAGCCTCGGTCTGGGATCCAACATGGGTACTTACAATCGGACGATTGTTTAATTTGCAGTTTTATTTACGGCCATCTAGCTGGCAATACCGCGTCTAGTAAACCGGGATGAAGTTAAGAAACGCTTTGACAAAGAAGCTCGTGCTACCGGACACTCCTCAGCGTGATTTTGGAAACTTTCTTACCCACTCGAGCCAAACAATAACGTCTCGCGCTTCTACTTGGTGCCCCTCAGATGATCCATATTGAGTTTTACTTCTGAAATCAATGAACGCCTGTGTAGGTTTAGGAAAGAATGGAGGTCGCTTCCACCAGCCTGATTCCGCAGTTCGAAATAATTGAATGAACGCTATTTTCCATAATCGTGGTTTCCAAACAAGCGATTTAATAACTTTAAAGATCAAACGCAACCTCAAAGCAAACGCCTTCCTGAAGTATCAACCACTTTGAGACTGAGTTCACGAACGACCGTGTTCTCCTCTTTGGAAACGCTCTCTCATTTTTTCTCTAGTACTTCCAAAACTTTGTCGAAGTGCTGACCCACGTGCCGACTGTGCTGCTTGTTGCATCCCAGTTCTCCCCAAATGACGTGCATTTCGCTCAAGCGCTAACGCGAAACCAAGCATTCCAAGAAAACCTATAAACGAAAGAAGATAAGAAGTTGACAAAGTTAATATCATCACCACCACTGAAGCAATGAAGCCAGCTATTGACCATTTCAAATTTCTTAGCGGATGAGTGTAAACAGTGGTTTCGGAGACTTCGCGTGCCAAATCTGGATCAGTCTCATAGAGCTGATCTTCAATTTCATTGAGAATTCGTTCTTCGTCTTCTGATAATGGCATGCGGATTCCTTAACTCACTGCACAATTAATTTTAACATTACATGGTCTTACTCGACTACAGCACCAGGTTTAATCATTTTTTTGTGGACCCCACTGCTGAGATCCTTTCTTTTTTGGCCGAACTCCAGTCGATCCGAAGGTAGATCCCGGCCCAATGGCGTCCCCTCCAAACCGTTCACGTATACCGTCAATAGCTTCATCAACCTTTCCCCAAAGCGACTGTTCATGCTCGTCTAATTGAAGTTGGCGGACCTCCGAATCTTGGAGATTACTAACCGACACCCCTAAAAGCCTTACCCCCTTTGAGGCGTCCATCTCTCCTAATAAGTCTCTTGCTGCACCAAGAATTTCTGCACTTGTATTAGTCGCGTTTGGAAGAGTTCTGGATTTACTTTTAGTCACGAAGTCTGGGGTACGCAACTTTACCGTAATCGTCCTACCAAGTTTCTCTGACTTTCTTAACCTGCTTGCCACTGCATCAACTATCCGCGACAACTCTTTATTTAGTTCTTCGTCTTTGTATTTATCTAGAGCAAAGGTCTCTTCATGCCCTACTGACTTCAACTTCTGGTCAGGGACAACCACTCGGGTGTCGATACCCCTAGACAATCGCCATAGTTGCGTTCCCGCAGCCTTACCTAAAGATTTAGTGAGAGTTGAAATTGGAAGCTTCGCCAAATCTCCTACTGATTTCACACCAAGACGCATTAAACGTTTTTTTGTTTGCGGACCAACACCCCATATTGCCTCTACCGGTAACGGCAACAGAAAATCTTCAAGATTTTCTTCAGTCACCAAACAAATACCCTGACCCGTTGTCTTCGTAGTGCCAAGAATTTTTGGTTTTGCTTGATCGCTAGCGAGTTTTGCTAAAAATTTGTTCGGAGCGATTCCAACAGAACAAGTGAGATGCTCAGACTCAAAAACTCTTTCACGAATTTGTTGAGCAATGTCAACAGCTTCTCCAAGTAAGTGCTTGCTTCCCGATATGTCAAGGAATGCCTCATCTAGGGAAAGTGGCTCCACCAGAGGTGTGAAGTCGTGAAATATTTTCATAACCCGGCGACTCACTTCCTCATACAAAGAATAATTACCAGGTAATGAAATTAAATCGGGGCAAAGCCGCTGAGCTTGATGAGATGGCATTGCAGAACGAATACCATACTTTCTTGCTTCATACGACGCAGCTGCTACTACCCCCCTTCTTCCTATTCCCCCCACTACTAATGGTTTTCCGGCAAGAGCCGGATTTTGGACCACCTCAACCGCCGCGAAGAAAGCATCCATGTCTACATGAAGGATCGAGGGCCCTTTCCTCATCTAACGTTCACGCGCCGTATCTCTTGATCTAAACCATCTCCGTCAACTCGATAAGAAAAATGCCTTGAGTCTTCTCCCCAGGGATTATCCAACCATTCAGTCAACGGTTCACATATCTGCAAACCTCTATCGCTTAGTAGATAGTCAACTAAATATCTCTTTGCGAAAAGACCATGTTCAACTATTCCATCCGGATCCTCAAATTTCAAAGAACCTGACCATTTAACACCTAGATAGACCTCCGTATTGAAATTCAGGTCTCTTCTGCCCTTAGAGCGATTTCGATACTTGATCTGATTTCTATAGAGAAGCCGGGACCAGCTCTCTACGAATAATCCCGACTCTTCTTCCACTTCTCGCGTTAAGGCTTCTGCATATGATTCACCTTCGTCTACAAGCCCGCCCGGCAAACTCCAATCAACTTTGTTTCCACGTCGCCGATTTGCTACAAGTAAAACCTTTTTAGTCTGCGGTTCCTGTAATACACCCCACACACCATAAATTTCTTTAGGTTTACCCATTAGTCTCTTCTTTCACCTTCTCCTCTACAGAGGACGGTAGTCTCATAAATGATGGAATCTCCAAATCAAAGTCGATTAAATTCATTAAAGTCTGCTGCGCCTTCTCGTCCAGCACGAATACTTTCTTTTTTAGCAATCGTTTTATCAGGATTTTGTGGAGGGCTCATTGGTTATACGGTTACTGACCTTCAATGCTCTGGAGACTGCGTGGTGTTGTCTGGCAGCGTTGGCGTAGCTGGAGCAGCCATAGCAGCTGTCGGAGTTGGAATTATTTGCGTTCTTACCTTGAGGGCTATGTCTGAGTGGAAAACAAATGAGCAACAAAAGTCAATTCGCGACCATTACCCAGTTGATGAAACGTAAATGAGTGATCTAGGAGAACTTAGAGACTTGGCGTTAGAAGCCGGGCGCCTAGTTGCTGCGGAAATAAAATTTGCCGCAGGGCAAACAACTAGCCACGGCACCAAAAGTTCACCGACAGATATCGTGACGGCAATAGATACTTGGGCCGAAAAAGAAATTATGAATTTTTTGACTCTTCGAAGACCCAATGACGAAATCGTTGGTGAAGAAGGGACTGCCGTCACTGGTTCTTCTGGAGTTAAATGGATCATTGATCCAATTGATGGAACTACAAATTTCTTTTATGGACTTCCTGGGTTTACTATCTCAATCGGAATTGCAATCAACGAGGAAATAGTTGCTGGAGTAATTATTGACCCAACTTCTGGAGAAGAGTTTGCGGCTGCATTAAATATGGGAGCAACCTGTAATGGAAGAGAAATCAGAGTGAGTTCAATATCAAATCTTTCACACGCACTAGTTGCAACAGGATTTAGCTACCTTGCAGAAAAAAGACTTAGCCAGGGAAAAGTTTTAACTAACGTCCTTCCAAAGATCAGGGATATCAGGCGATCAGGAAGCGCCGCTTACGATTTAAGTT
>CATISD010000108.1 GCA_949538625.1 Acidimicrobiales bacterium AG-410-I20 | reverse complement strand
AGAAAAGTAGTTGTATCAAAAGATGAAACTACGATCATAGAAGGATCAGGAAGCAGAGAAGACGTTGAAGGTCGGATCTCACAAATTAAAGCTGAAATTGAAAATACCGACTCAGATTATGACCGGGAAAAACTCCAAGAAAGATTAGCCAAACTTTCTGGAGGCGTAGCCATTCTTAAAGTAGGAGCTGCAACCGAAGTTGAGCTAAAGGAAAAGAAGCACAGAATAGAAGATGCTGTTTCAACAACAAAAGCAGCGATTGAAGAGGGTGTTGTAGCCGGAGGAGGAGTTACCCTTCTTAGAGCGCAGGCAGCTGTCCAAGAAATTGCAGAAACATTGGAAAACCCTGATGAAAGCACTGGGGCTCGTCTTGTGGCAAAAGCATTGGAAGGTCCACTAAACCAAATAGCTGTCAATGCTGGTTTAGAAGGAGGCGTGATTGTTGAGAAGGTACGTAACTTAGAAGGACCCAATGGTTTGAACGCTTCTACTGGAGAATATGAAGATCTTGTGAAAGCAGGAATTATTGATGCAGCGAAAGTTACAAGATCAGCACTTCAAAATGCTGGCTCTATAGCTGCTCTTTTCTTAACAACAGAAGCAGTTATAGCAGATGCACCAGAGGAATCAGCGGCAGTTCCTGGCATGCCAGATATGGACTTCTAAGAAGCTTGATAGCCAATCTACATATTAGAGACACGATGTTTCAGAACTATAACTAGACTCTATTTATGAATCCACTCAAACCTTCAATGGGATTAGGTGTACTGCACTTATTCTGTAAATCTTCTGATTCAGTGGATAAGAACGGTCTTGAACAGGCAGTTGTAGAAGCGAGTTCAGAAAGTGGGCAAGTAATCCCTATTTCAATTCTTGGTCATAAAGCGGAGATGGCATTCATGGTTTTAGACGAAAACTGGGTAGCTCTTAGAAAATTTCAGACAACTATTTCAAATTGTGGATTAGAAATAGTTGATTCTTATGTTTCGTTAACTGAAATATCAGAATATGCGGATGGCGTGCCAGATGAAATGCGCAACGCTCGCCTGTACCCGACACTGCCTCCTGAAGGTAAGACAGCATGGTGTTTCTATCCGATGTCAAAAAGAAGAAATGTTGATCAGAACTGGTTCACCCTTGAATTTGAAAAAAGAAAAAAACTTATGTACGAACATGGTGCTTCCGGAAGGAAATTCTCCGGTCGCGTTCTGCAAGTCATTACAGGTTCAACTGGGATAGATGATTTTGAGTGGGGCGTTACCTTATTTTGCGAAAAACCAGATGATTTGAAAGATGTGGTCTATTCAATGCGCTTTGATGAAGCTTCAGCAGAATATGCAGAATTTGGACCGTTTTATGCAGGGATCGTGGGAGATCTTGAGCAGGTTCTCGAAATGAGTCTTTAGATATCATTCTCCTGGTCAGCTAACCATTGTTTCTTGATACTTCGCCAAGTTTCATCAGTATGATCTCTTCGCCAGTAAGGGGAGATAGAGGCATTCTCAATATTGACTCCTCGTTCAAGGATTAAGTGTTTGCGTATGGCGCGAACTTCACCAGCTTCGCCGTGAATGAAGACATCAAATTCTCCTTCCTGGAATTGGTGTTCCCTAATTGCTTCTAGAAGAGCAGTCTCAGGGTCAATAGCTTCTGACCGGTATACCCAATTAATTTCATGTATTGGTGAAGAACTAAAATCTATTTGATTTTCTGGACCGTCAACAATAAGAAATACAATGCACGGCTTTGAATCTGAAATTGTTTCCACAGATGCGCTGATTGCTGGGAGAGCGCTTTCGTCACCGGCAAGCAAGTGCCAATCTACTTCGTCGGCAGGAGCGTAACTTCCATTGGGTCCTTTGAATTGGAGTCTGTCTCCTATAGTGGCTCTTTGCGCCCAGATACCCGCATAACCCTTATCTCCATGGGTAACGAAATCAATGGTTAACTGTTCTGTTTCAGGCTCCCATTGCCGTACGGTGAACCTTCGAGGCCGTGGTCGGTAAGCATCACCTGACGCACGAGCATGTTCTAGATCAAAAGGAACCGAATAATTGGCTTCTTCAGGAACGAAATAGGCATTTATATATTGATCCGTGAACGAGGTTGACTCGAAGTTACTTAAATCTCCATCTCCAAACACTATCCGGACCATGTTTGGAGATATTTTCGTTATTTTTTTTACTTCTGCGTACATTGCATCACTTCATGTCTTCTTTAGGAATTACGCTACGATTTTTCGCGAGATTTAATAACTCAATAATGGCAGGCCTTGCTTCATCTTCAGAATTTAATGGATTAGGGAATCCTACTCTTGCCATTCTTGGACCATCAGCGGTCAATGCTTTCAAAGTTATTCCATAACGGTCTACACCTAACATTGTTGCTTCAGAACAACTTGAAAGATTCGCCAAGTTTCTGGCATAAAGAGTATTAGCGTCACTGTGATCATCATTCATGTGGCTAATGATGCCTTCAGCACTTCGGAAAAGGGGGTCAATTTCAGCTTTATAATAATCTTCGCTCTGAACCCAACTCATGTGCCCAAATCCTCCTACGTATCTGCATTCCTCAACAGTTAATTTCCAAAAGTTAAAATCTTCATAGTCAACGTAGAAGGAAGCGTATTGGTGTTCTAGAAGATATTTTTCACGCTCGTCTATGGGGTTTTGAAGCAATGTCAATGACCCAACAAGGGTAAGCCGGGATTTTCCAAGCGGGTCACCTCCTTCTGAAGGGTCACTGATGAGCATTGAAGCCCTTTGATCAACTCGGGCGTTAATAGTATGTTCAGCAAGGTCAGAAATAAGAATAACTGGCTCTCCCTGCTCACTAATGACATAGGAAACGATACTTCCGTAAGGGTAGCCATCTGAAGTGAGGGTGCTTAGCGAAGCAGTTCCTGACGAGGCAACTAGTGTTTTCGAGAGTTCTGCATCTGATGGGAAAGTTAGGATATCACCAGCAATCGGAGGTGAAGAATCCCCGCTTCCGTGTGCTTGTTTTTCTGCCACTATTTACTCCTGTTTTTAACGACGTCATGAAATTACCACTGATTCAAAGTACTTGACTCATTGCATCAATGGCGCCTTCGTTCTTAACGGGATTCTGCCATTGTACCCAAGTATAATTTTATGACGTTGGGGTCATGCAAAAGTCCTTCGCCAGTCCCGTCGTAAGCATTTTTTCCTTGATCAAGGACGTACCCCCGGTCACTGATTTTTAAACAACGGGTAGCGTTCTGTTCAACCATTACTATAGAAACCCCTGTTTTATTTATAGCTGTCACATTTTCAAAAACGTCTACCTGAAGAGCTGGTGAAAGTCCCGCAGAGGGTTCGTCAAGAAGTAGGACAGAGGGTTCCATCATTAGAGCTCTTCCCATTGCAAGCATTTGCCGTTCGCCACCAGATAGGAGACCCGCTCGTTGTTTAATGCGTTCCCCAAGTCTGGGGAAAAGGTCAGTAATGTTTTTAAGTCGTTCAGTGATTTCGGTGGCCTTTAATTGATATGCGCCCATTTGTAGATTCTCAGAAACAGTTAACGACGGGAAAACATTCTCAGTTTGCGGAACATAGCCAACACCTTTTCGCACCAACTCGTGCGCAGCTAGATTCGTGATTTCCTCTTCAAGCAATTGGACTGTACCACTTCGCACTTCTACAAGCCCAAACATGCTTTTAACCAAAGTTGATTTTCCAGCTCCATTCGGTCCGATAATTCCAACAAGCTCACCTTTGAACAGTTTGAAATTACACCCTGTCAATATGTCAACTCCTGGAAGGTAGCCAGCTACTAGATTTTTAGATTCAAGGACCACTTTTCTTTTATCAGACATCTTTAAGCTCCTCAGCGATTGCGCTTCCAAGATATGCGTCTATAACAGCAGGGTTTTTTGAAACATCTGAAGGAGTTCCTTCGGCAATTACTTGACCTTCCGCTAGAACAACTATCCAATCGGAGATTCCCATGATGGCATCCATGTCATGCTCAATGAAAAGTACGCTCACACCTTCATCTCGAAGATTTTCTATATGCACTAACAGGGATTCAACGAGAACTGGATTGACGCCAGCCATGGGCTCATCAAGAAGGATCAATTTTGGCTCAGACATTAAAGCTCTGGCCATCTCAAGCAATTTTCGTTGCCCACCTGAAAGTGTTGCCGCATATTCATCTCTCATATGCGAAAGTTTGAACCGTTCTAGAAGACCCTCTGCTTTCTCTAGAATTGTTTTTTCCTGCTGTCGCCAACGCGAAGGGAGGAGAGCATTCCTCAGAGATTCACCTTTTTGTTCAGCTGCTCCTAAAAGCATGTTGTCAATAACGGTCATTTTTGCTAGTGATTTCGTCAATTGAAATGTTCTAACCATGCCCTTATTAGCGATTTGATGGGGACGCAGACCAGAAAGGTCAGTTGTCCAGGATTCTGCCTGTGCGAGTTGATGAAAAGTCCATTGTCCGGAGTCAGGCTTATCAAAACCCGTTATTAAATTAAACAACGTTGTCTTGCCAGCTCCATTTGGGCCGATAAATGCAGTAATGATTCCACGCTGGACCTCCAGATGGTCAATATCAACTGCGCGGAGTCCACCAAAGGAACGAACCACATTATCAATTTTTAAAATCGGATCTAGCTTCGCTGATCCTGGGGTCGGTT
>CATISD010000107.1 GCA_949538625.1 Acidimicrobiales bacterium AG-410-I20 | reverse complement strand
TATGTTGACCCTTCTTCACCAGTCCATGGTTCAACGGAGGCAACTATTTCTGCGAATTGACCTGAACCACCACTTTGTTTCTTATGCGTATACCTATGACTTTCAATATTTTTAGTAATCGTCTCTCGGTAAGCTACTTGTGGTCGACCGACATTGGCGTCTACCCGGAATTCACGCAACATTCTGTCAACAAGAACTTCAAGGTGTAGTTCTCCCATACCGCCAATAATGGTTTGACCGGTTTCATCATCACTGTGCACAGTGAATGTTGGGTCTTCTTCAGATAAAGAGAATAAGGCTTTACCCATTTTGTCTTGATCCGCTTTTGATCGTGGTTCCACGGCAACATGAATCACAGGATCTGGGAAGTCTAATTTCTCTAGCATGATGGGGTGATCTACCGAGGACAGCGTGTCTCCGGTTCTAGTGTTCTTCATACCTATTCCGGCTACGATGTCGCCCGTTCGAACGTCATCTCGATCTTCACGATCGTTTGCATGCATTTCTAGAATTCGCCCAATTCTTTCTTTAGCTCCCGTACGAGTATTTAAAACAGTTCCACCTTTTTCGAGGGTGCCGCTGTAAACACGGAAGTATGTCAATTTCCCTACATGTGGGTCTGTCATGATTTTGAAGGCCAAAGCAGAGAAAGGCTCATTGTCATCAACTGATCTAGTCTCGTCTTCTTCAGTGCGGGGATGAAGACCTTCTACTGGTGGAAGATCAACTGGAGAGGGCAAGAACTCGACAACTGCATCGAGCAGTGGTTGAACTCCCTTATTCTTGAAAGCACTGCCTGTAAGAATTGGGACACAGTCTCCGGAAAGAGTTCCAGATCTAATGGCGGCACGAAGATCTTCTTCGGTAATTTCTTCTTCGCTGACAAATTTCTCAAGAATATTTTCATCAAACTCAGCTAATACATCAATAAGTCCAGAACGATATTCTTCCGCTTGTGCCGCTAGATCTTCTGGGATATCAACGACATCCCATGAAGCCCCTAGATCTTCGCTTTGCCACACAAGGGCCTTCATTGAAATCAAATCAATGACTCCTGCAAAATCTGATTCAGATCCAATCGGAAGTTGTATTACTGCAGATTTACATCCGAGTCGTTCATTTATTGTGTCTAACACAAAGTAAAAATCAGCTCCGATTCTGTCCATCTTGTTGATAAAGCACATTCGGGGAACTTTGTATCGATCAGCTTGCCTCCAAACAGTTTCGGTTTGTGGCTCAACTCCTGCAACACCATCAAATACAGCGACTGCACCGTCAAGAACTCTTAAAGATCTCTCTACTTCAACTGTAAAATCAACGTGTCCTGGAGTATCTATGATGTTGATTCGGTGATCATTCCAGAAACAACTCGTGGCCGCAGAAGTAATTGTTATCCCACGTTCCTGTTCCTGCTCCATCCAATCCATGGTGGCGGCACCATCATGTACTTCACCGATCTTGTAATTCACTCCGGTGTAATAGAGAATGCGCTCTGTAGTAGTGGTTTTACCAGCGTCAATATGGGCCATAATGCCGATATTGCGTGTTTTTTCTAGTGGATGTCGATCAGCCATTTTTTACTCGCGTTTATTTATTTTAATGTTTAGGGATTTCAACTAACTTCTGAAGTAATTTTAGAGCATTCTCGCTTTATTTCGGGGAATGTTCTACCAACGATAATGAGCGAAAGCTTTATTAGCTTCAGCCATCTTATGTGTGTCTTCTCGTCGTTTTACCGATGCTCCAACACCATTTGAAGCATCTAGTATTTCATTTGCTAGACGTTCGGCCATAGTATGTTCACGCCTTGATCGAGCAAAAGTAACCATCCAGCGAATCGCTAGAGTTGTCGCTCGGCGAGGACGAACTTCAACAGGTACTTGATAAGTTGCTCCGCCCACTCGTCTACTTTTAACTTCTAACTGTGGCTTAATATTTTCTAAAGCGTTCTTTAATGCACTAATGGGATCTGAACCAGTTTTGGTTTCAACTGTAGCTAGTGCCTCATAAACGATGCCTTCAGCAGTTGACCGTTTACCTCGTTGCAATATTTTATTTATTAACTGCGTCACTAAAACTGAACGATAAACCGGGTCTGGTGTTAACTCGCGGCGTAAGGCAGGTCCTTTTCTAGGCATGACTAGCCTTCCTTCTTTGCGCCATACCGGCTGCGGGCTTGTTGTCTTTGGCTAACACCAGCGGTGTCAAGAGTGCCTCGGATTACTTTATATCTAACTCCAGGAAGATCTTTTACACGGCCACCTCTTACAAGCACTATTGAGTGTTCTTGCAGATTGTGTCCCTCGCCAGGAATATATGCAGTTACTTCAATACCAGTTGTAAGTCGAACACGAGCAACTTTCCGTAAAGCAGAATTTGGTTTTTTTGGCGTAGTTGTGAAAACACGCGTACAAACTCCACGCCTTTGTGGTGCTCCATTAAGTGCAGGCGTAGATTCTTTAGTTCTTTTCGATTTACGTCCTTTTCGAACTAATTGTTGAATTGTGGGCACAGAATTACCTCAAAAAAATTTTCTACTAAGTCTGGAGAGGATACGAATTCTTACTTTCGAACCTTGGTTGGATTTAATGTCCAGACATGGTTTCCAACCGATAGACGAGTCTACGAGCAACGATTCCACTTACAAACAAATCATGAAGTTAAGCAGTGGGATCAGTATCTTCGGTTTCAGTTGCTAAGGCGATCACATCTGCCTCATATGCGCCCTCAAACTGATCTTCACTTGAGTCCGTCTGTCCAGCTAACCATTCAGCAAGGTCTTGTTCTTCATCGACCGAACTGTAATAATCCATCGGCTTATAGTCAGGTGCATGTGGAGCAACATTCCTATGCTGCGGCATTCCCGTACCAGCAGGCACAAGTTTCCCTATAATTATGTTTTCCTTAAGACCTATTAACCCGTCGCTCTTTGATTCAATAGCGGCTTCTGTAAGCACGCGAGTAGTTTCTTGGAACGAGGCGGCTGATAGCCAAGACTGTGTAGCAAGAGAAGCTTTTGTAATACCCATCAATTCAGGTCGTCCCTCAGCTGGTTTCTGCCCCTCATCAACTAACGAACGATTAGTTTCAGCAAATGCTCTTTGGTCTACTTGTTCTTCTGGTAGGAACTCTGAGTCTCCTGGATCAATGATTTTTACTCTCCGTGTCATCTGTCGAACAATTAGTTCTATATGTTTGTCGTGGATTGACACGCCCTGATCTCGATAGACCTTCTGTACTTCTTCTACGAGATATTGTTGAGTTTCTCTCACACCTTTAATTTCTAACAATTCTTTAGGGTCTCTTGGGCCTTCAACAATTGCATCCCCGGCTTTAACCTCTTGACCATCAGATACTTCCAACCGAGGTTGTCCAGGAATTAAATAAGTTTCTTCAGTACCATCATCAGCGACAACAGTGACTTCACGCCCTCTCCCCTCATCTTCACCCACACGTACAACGCCAGAAATACGAGCCAATGTTGCTTTCCCTTTCGGAGTTCTTGCTTCAAAGAGTTCGACAACTCTAGGGAGACCACCAGCGAGGTCTTTTCCTGCGACACCTCCAGTATGGAATGTGCGCATTGTTAACTGAGTTCCTGGTTCTCCAATTGACTGAGCTGCGATTACACCTACGGCCTCACCAACTTCAATCGGTTTGCTTGTTGCTAGAGACATTCCGTAGCAAGCTGCTGAAATACCTATTGCTGAGTCGTCAGTTAAAGGAGAAAGAACTCTTACTCGATTAACTTCTGGATCGTCTCTGAGAGCATTCATTTCATTTTCGCCAACAATTGTTCCAGCTTCTAATACCGATCCGTCGGAAAGCTTGATTTCATCAGCAAGAGTACGGCTTAACAAACGCGTATCAAGGTAGGTTCTTTTGTCCTCTTGATCTGGTTCAACGTCTTCAATCCAAACACCAAAGACTGGCCCCCCTCCTTCAAATGGGTCATTCTCATTAATTATGAGTTCTTGTGAAACATCGACTAGACGTCTTGTTAAATAACCAGAGTCAGCAGTTCTTAAAGCCGTATCAACCAATCCTTTTCGGGCTCCTGGAGTAGCAATGAAATATTCAAGCATCGCTAAACCTTCTCGGAAGTTTGACTTGATAGGCCGCGGAATCATATCTCCACGCGGGTTAGCAACGAGACCACGCATACCTGCAATCTGTCTAACTTGCATCATGTTTCCACGTGCACCTGAATCGACCATGACATCTATCGGGTTAAAACGCTGAGCTTGCAGAGCCACAATCATTTTTTCTGTTACTTCTGCAGTGGCGGCGTTCCAAATCTCTACTTCTTTTTGTCGTCTTTCTCCGTCAGTAATAATTCCTCGACGGAATTGAGTTTCTACTTTTTCAGCATCTTTTTCGTGACGATCAAGAATGTCTCGCTTCTCAACTGGAGTTTTAACGTCGTCTATCGAAACAGTTAATCCAGATTGTGTAGCAAATTTAAAACACAAGTCTTTTAACTTGTCGAGACTTTCAGCAACGACTTTCTTTGGGTAATGTCTGGCAAGATCATCAACGAGATCAGTCATACCTTTTTTATCAACCTGGCTATTTATATACCCAAAGCCCTGCGGAAGTGCCTCATTGAAAAGAACTCGTCCTGGTGTAGTTGAATGCCATGTAGCAGGACTCCCATTGGATTCTGTGGCTTTCAAATCTGGGTATTCATCTGAGCGATATTCAATTGATGAATGAAGATTTATATTGCCCAATTCCAAAGCATGTTCAATTTCGTGTATACGTCTGAAAGTTCCTTCTTTTTGTTCGGCATCTTCAGGGTCCATCGTGAGGTAGTAACCGCCGATAATCATGTCCTGTGTTGGAGTTACCAAAGGCCTACCATGTGCAGGGCTTAGAACATTATTTGCAGAAAGCATAAGTATTCTTGCTTCTGCTTGTGCTTCTGCTGATAGAGGCAAATGAACTGCCATTTGATCACCATCAAAGTCAGCATTAAATGCGGTACAAACAAGTGGATGAATTTGAATAGCTTTGCCATCAACTAGCACTGGTTCAAATGCTTGGATACCTAAACGATGCAAAGTTGGAGCGCGATTGAGGAGAACTGGATGTTCTCTGATTACATCACCGAGAACTCCCCATACATGTGATTTGCGACGTTCAACCATACGTTTTGCAGATTTAATATTCGGTGCTAATTCATCGTCAACAAGACGTTTCATTACAAATGGTTTAAATAATTCAAGTGCCATGATTTTTGGCAAACCGCATTGATGAAATTTCAGCGTAGGTCCAGCCACAATTACTGAACGGCCAGAATAATCTACGCGCTTACCCAAAAGGTTTTGACGGAAACGTCCTTGCTTACCTTTAAGCATGTCTGAGAGAGATTTAAGTGGACGATTGCCTGGACCAGTGACCGGCCTTCCACGCCGCCCATTGTCAAATAAAGCATCGACAGCTTCTTGGAGCATCCTTTTTTCATTATTTATAATGATTCCAGGTGCTCCAAGATCCAATAATCTCTTCAAACGATTATTTCGGTTTATAACTCTTCTATAAAGATCATTTAGATCTGAGGTTGCAAAACGTCCACCATCAAGTTGAACCATCGGGCGAAGTTCTGGAGGGATCACTGGAACAGCATCAAGAATCATCGCTCGAGGATCATTGATTCTCCGGCCATATTTATCTCTACGATTAAATGCGGCGACTATCTTGAGTCGCTTAATAGCTTTCTGCTTACGTTGAGCAGATAAGCCTTTTTCTCCGGAAGGTGGGTCTATTTGTTCACGCAGTTTTCTTTCTTCTTCATCAAAGTCGGTTCGATCAATTAACCGGGCTAAGACGTCTGCTCCCATGCCTCCTTCAAAATAATCTCCCCATCTGTCAGCTAATTCTGTCCATAAACGCTCATCTTCGACAATTTGTCGAGAAAAAAGTCCTTGGAATTCGTCCCAAGCACGGTTTAGGACATCAATCTCTGCTTCATATTGGTCCCTTAAATAGGCAAGATCTTTATCAGCAGATTTTTGTAGTGCTTTAAGGTCAGCTTCTTTACCATCTTCATTCTCTATTTCGGCTAATTCAGCTTCAAGAGTTTCCTGACGACGGTTAAGTTCTTCATCACGTTCCTCTTCAATGGCTTTTCTTTCTTCGGCCAATTCTTCTTCAAGCATTGAGAGATCTTCGTGACGTTTGTCCTCATCTACCCAAACAACCATATTTGCTGCAAAATAAATCACTTTCTCAAGTTGTTTAGCTTTTAGCTCTTCTCGTGGTTCCGTCCCCATAAGTAGATAGGCCAACCAAGACCGTGTGCCGCGTAAATACCAAATATGAACAGCGGGAGCTGCTAATTCAATATGGCCCATACGTTCGCGACGTACTTTGGATCTCGTAACTTCAACACCACATCGTTCACAGATAATTCCCTTAAATCTAACTCTCTTATACTTCCCGCAATAGCATTCCCAATCTTTCGTGGGGCCAAAGATCTTCTCGCAAAAGAGGCCATCTTTCTCAGGTTTTAGAGTTCGGTAATTAATTGTCTCAGGCTTTTTAACTTCGCCGTTTGACCACATACGGATACCATCCGGTGTAGCTAAACCGATCTGAATTTGATTGAAATCATTAACATCAAGCACTTGTTTTT
>CATISD010000106.1 GCA_949538625.1 Acidimicrobiales bacterium AG-410-I20 | reverse complement strand
GGGTTATTTGTTGTTCCATAAACTTTGTTATAGGTCTGTACATCTCCTGCCCAAATTGGAAGATTCGTTTTTCCATAAACAATCGCTCCAGCTGATTTATAACGTGCAACCGGATCAGCATCATGGTCAGGTAAAAACTCTGATAATTGAGGCGCCCCTGAAGTAGTAACGAGTCCTTCAGTCTGAAAACTGTCTTTTATTGTTATCGGGACCCCGTGTAATGGCCCTAATCGCTGGTTATTAGCAACAGCAGCATCAGCAGCATCAGCAGCATCTAACGCCCTTTCTGCATCAAGGGCTACAACAGCATTTATTGAACTATCAAATTGTTCAACTCGAGCAAGCGCGGCTTCAAGCAACTCACGACTTGAAACATCACCCTTTGCTATTGCGGATGCTGTTTCAATAGCAGTGCTATATGCGTATTCTGACATCGTTCTCCTCACACCTCTTTGCATTTTTACACAAATTGAATAAATTTCTAAAACCGTCATCGGGTTCATCAAGAAGATACTTTGTTGTGTCATGCTTTATTTATGTCAACTGACGAAGAGGTAACTCTTACAGGTAGCTGCATGTGCGGAGAGGTCCGCTATCGAATTACTGGACCTTTACGTGAAGTAGTTAATTGCCATTGTGAACCATGTCGACAATTTACAGGCCATTATTTGGCTGCAACCGCTGTTTCCACTAAAGACATATTTTTTGAAAAACAAGAAACATTGACTTGGTACCATCGAACTCCAACCGTCCGATATGGGTTTTGTTCACAATGTGGATCATCCCTTTTTTGGCATGATGCCACCCGGGAAAACTTCTTTGCAGTACCTGCAGGGTGTCTTGATCAACCAACAGGACTACGCACAGTTCTTAATATATATACAGAAACCGCAGGGGACTATTACACCCTTGACCCCTCTCTTCCATGTGAAACCGGTGACATAACTAACTGGTAAGCCATTTAAAAGTTTTAAATTAGAAAGTTTCTTTATTTTTCTGGACGAAAAAATAGAAGTAGTTGTAGTAAACCTGCGCCTATTCCTAAACCACCAGCGATCCAAAATCCAGTCCAGCTCATTAAATCGTCAGAAATTCCCAGAACGTGGTCGATAGACCATTCACCGGGGCCAAGAGTAGCAATCGTTAAAGCGGCGATACTCAAAATAAAAATGTACTCCCAGCCCTCTTTAATAATGAAAAAACCATTGTTTCTATGAACTGTCCACCCGGCTACAACCATGATTCCAATTATTCCCGCAGCCGCAAATGAAGTAAGAAAACCCAAGGAGAGAAGTAAACCACAAAAAATTTCTGATAGCGCCGCTATCCAAGCATGAAAGACTCCTGGTTTCATGCCAATACTCTGAAACCATCGGCCAGTACCTTTAATTTTGCCGCCACCAAATATTTTGTTCCAGCCATGTGCGGCGATTGTTATCCCAATAGATGAACGAACAATTAATAGAACAAAATCTGAAGCAGTTGAAGCGTTCACGGACTATTTCTACGCCGTTAAATTCAAAGAGTCAACTCATAAATCTAAAAGTATTCAATCCAAGTTGTCAGATTTTCTCTTTTAAATCGTCTCCTCTTTGAAGGGTTTCAAATAAGGAATCAAAGAGAGAGAAATTAATGAGTACAAATTGGATGGAAAAGAGCGCCTGTATAGATGTCTCTCCTGACGTGTTTTTCCCTAGTGATGGGGTTGGAGTTATTGCTGCAAAAAATATTTGCGTTAACTGCTCCGTAGTTACGTCATGTCTTGAGTACGCACTTCAAAATCAAATAGATCATGGGGTTTGGGGCGGTTCTTCAGAACGACAGAGACGAAAAATCCTTAAAGCAAAGCGAATTAAAGATCTAGTCAAGTAAAGCTTAGGTAGTACCAATTTTTTGGTCGGGTAGGCGGGATTTGAACCCACGACCTCCTCGTCCCGAACGAGGCGCGCTACCAACCTGCGCCACTACCCGAAAAGAAATTGAATTATTTGTCGAAACGTTATCCGCTAATTGTTTCTGAAATAACTAAATGACGGAGACCCAAAGGGTCAATTGGTTTAACTACCCAACCATCAGCTTCTGCTTCTTGAGCTAAAAATACATCAGCTTTTCTATCAAGCAATAAAAATACATTCTGTTCTGGAATTCTTTCAGCTTTGCTTTCTAAGCGAATTTCAAGACAGGCTGCTACTCCACCCATATTCCCAATTTGTAAATCAAGAATTATTACTGCTGGATCGTGTAGGTGAATTGCATCAACCACATCTGCACCTGCATAAAGTCGCACAACTTCGTAATCGCCACTTAACGCTGCGTCAACTTCTTCATAGGTTTGATCACTACTAGTAGCTACTAAAAGAACAGAAGAATTACCCATAACTAGGAGCGTATCGGAGCGATAAGCCAGACAGTTATGTTATCTATAGTGCAGATTGACTCTTTATGGGTCTACGATCGTGTAAAGAAACGAATGAAAGGAACAATAGTGCTAGAGATCGCTGTTGAACATCACGAAAATTATGTGACTTGCAGACCTGTTGGTGAACTTGACGCATACACCGTTGCTCAGTTTAGAGAGTCATTAACTCAATTATCTGAACATCGTTTCATCCTTGTTGACCTTTCAGACGTCCCATTTATGGACTCAGCTGGTCTCGGCGCACTAATTGGTGGAATTCGCCGTGCACGAGAGAACGACGGAGATGTTTCTGTTGCTTGTAATCGTCCGGCTTTAACTCGGCTCTTACATACCACCGGATTTGATCGCATTGTTCCAGTATGCGAAACAGTTGAAGAAGCCATAGAAGCTTTAACAAATTCTGATACGAACTGAGTGCTCTTCTCTACGTTCCTCTACCCTAGATAATCTAAATCATTCATCCTTATTGGGATTTCACGTGTCAAAACGATTTACATTTAGATCAGCGCTTTTATTGATAGCACTTGGGTTTTCTATTTTTGCGGTTCCTGCATTTGCCGATCACGGAGAAGATAGAAAAGATGACGAACAGCAGAAGCCTTTCAATGATCTTTCGGGCCCGTCACGCGCTGTAGAAGTTGTAGAAATTAGCGGTCTTTTAGATCCAGTTTTAACAGACATGATGATTCATACGTTAAGCACTATTGACCCAACAGAAACTTTGGCAATTGTCTTTCAAGTAAATAGCAAAGGTGCAGTTGTTTCAAACGAAACATTAATTGATGTAGCAGAGCATATTCTTGACGCTCCTGTCCCTATTTCCTTTTGGGTTGGTCCATCTGGGAGTAGAGCAACTGGCCCTATGGCGCAGCTAGTTGGGTTAAGTAGCGATGTCGGGATTTCTCCTGGTGCTCGGTTCGGAGCGATGGGTGAATCAATATTTCCAACGAATTGGGAAAATCAACCATTTAATTTGTCTTCCGATACCGATTTAATAACAGAAACCGTTGGTTTTAATGAGGCCTTAGAAAGAGGTTTAGCTCGACAATCTCCTGTATTGCCTGATCATCTTTTCGGAATCGAAGGTTTTGAAGTTGTTGTAGACGAAACTTCTGACCCGCCCACAGTTGAACCTATTACACAAACACGGTTCAAAAAACTTGACGTAGTAAAGCAGTTTTTCCATACGGTGGCCAGCCCAGCGGTTGCGTATCTTCTTTTAGTTGTTGGACTTGGTTTACTCGTATTTGAATTCTTCACTGCTGGTGTAGGAATCGCTGGGGTGCTTGGTGCGGGATGCTTTTTATTCAGCACTTACGGTCTTTATGTGCTCCCGACTCGTTGGTGGGGGATACTGCTTCTTGTAATCGCATTTCTTGGTTACTCCATTGATATACAAGCTGGTGTTCCGAGAACATGGACAGCAATAGGGACTGCATCATTAATTTTTGGTTCAATCTTTTTATTTGATGGAACACCACTTTCGTGGATCACATTAGTAGTTGGCATTGTTGGCACTTTTGCTGGTATGGCGGCAGGAATGCCAGCCATGGTAAGAACTAGATTTTCTAGCCCAACTATTGGCCGAGAATGGATGATCGGTGAGATGGGCGAGGCAGTTGAGTCTTTATCTCCAAATGGTTTAGTAAAGGTCCGTGACGCTGTATGGCGCGCAACAACAAATCGAGCAACCCCTATTGAGGCTGGAGAACCGATACGTGTAGCAGGTATTGACGGATTGTGGTTAGAAGTAGAACCTGAAGAGGGCGCCGCAAAAGATTACCGAGATAGATCTAAAAATAAATAATCTTCACTTAGATTAATTATTCAACTTTTTCGTCTTCTTTCATGTGTCAGGATCGAAAGGATCACCACTACGTGCTGACTGCCATTCACCTGATGCGCTACCAGCGGAAACAACACCTGAGAAAAATAAGAAAATACCACACAAAATAGACAGAAAAACTAGAGGCAAAGCTAAGGATTTTGAATTCTTTTTCATTGAAGCGCCCAATGCGAAATCATTTCATAAATGAACTACAAATATTAGAACACACTGCTTGTGTTCCTACAGTTGGGGGAGTAATGCTAGGAGATCAAGTTAGTCAGAGTAAGTGGCGAGACTTCGCAGCATGTCGCGGTCCTCAAGCCCACAATTTTTTTCCTTTTTCTTCAACCGAAAGAAGAGACGAAAGACGCCGCCGCGAAGACCAAGCAAAAAAAATCTGCAATCGTTGTGATGTCTGCGAAGAATGTTTAAGTCACGCTTTAGAAATACGCGAATTGTATGGAATCTGGGGAGGCACTAACGGCATGGAAAGACGAGCAATGCTTGGCCTCTATACCACAACAAAAAATCAATCTAAATAGACGGAAGCCTTGGACCAGCGATCCGAACATCGCCACGTCTACGCGTGACACCTGTTTTATCTAAATGA
Source organism: Acidimicrobiales bacterium AG-410-I20 (assembly GCA_949538625.1). Taxonomy (GTDB): domain Bacteria; phylum Actinomycetota; class Acidimicrobiia; order Acidimicrobiales; family MedAcidi-G1; genus MedAcidi-G2B. Next base: position 5,860 of record CATISD010000106.1, on the reverse strand, counting down.
CCTAAAAGAGGTAATGCGTGTTTACGAGTATTCCCGGCAGATTCTCTAAAAGCTGAGACAGTAAAACCCTCCGGGTTGTTTTTCAAAAGTTCAGCGACAAGCTCACTAGCTTTTTCTATAGCAATCGGTGCAAAGAAAATACCATCATGTTCAATAACCTCGCCTCTGCGAACTAATTCTCTTAATTCAGCTTTATCAACTTCTTCAGGGTCAGGAGGAGTAAAAGGAAAATCGCTTAATTGCTTAACAAACGGATGATCTGAAAGTTGACTTGAAAGTTCTGGAGAAATTAAACGCCCAGAAGTCGACTGAAGATCATCTAAGAGCTCTACTGCAGCACGATCACGCTCATCTAAAAGAGACAAATCCAAACCGACTGGACCAGATGACTCCACCTCATGCCGAATCCTCTTCAATGTTTCTTGCAACACTTCAGGATCAACAACCCATTTACCAATATCAGGAGAAATTTTTTTACCCGTTAAACGCTCTAATTCTGTATCTTCAACCCATCCTCGCTCTCGAATTAGCCGGTCAACTGAACGATCAGGAACAGCATCAACTGCACTCAATTGAGGATCAACATCAAGAACCTCACCACCGCCAATAGTTTCTGAACGACCACTTTCTCGAAGAATAAATCGGTCACCCGGTAAAAGCGGTAGACCAGTTGAAACATAAAAACGAACTGAACCACTGGAACCAGGTAGCAACTCCTCAGAACCAAGAACACGCATCCGAGCAGAATGTTCTCCCGAACCCATATACAACACATACGCACCTTTTCGGGAAACTGAGTGACCTAATTGATTCAGTACATGCAGCGATGCATCAAAAATTGAAGACTCGTGCCACTGATTGTCACGAACTAAAACATCACCTCGCACAATTTCATCGTGGCTTACCCCAGATAAGTTCACAGCACACCTGCTTCCTGCAGGCAAATCAGAACATTCCTCATAATGATTTTGTAACGCCCTAATCCTTACTTGACGTTTCTGAGGTAAAAGCTGCAACTCATCGTCAACTTTTAAAGAACCGTCTGTAAGCGTCCCTGTTACAACTGTTCCAGCTCCTTTTGCTGAAAAAACCCTGTCAATCCACAATCGCGGACGGCTTCTATCTTCACTGATTGATAATTTTTCAGTAAGAGCATCTAGTTCAGTTTGTAATACATCAATCCCAATTCCACTTAGTGCATCAACACGAATAACCGGTGTTCCTTCTAAAAAAGTGCCAACTATATGATCTTCAACTTCAATTTGAGCAAGTTCAATTAAATCGTCATCACATAAGTCAACTTTTGTTAAAACAACCAGTCCATTCTCAAACCCCAATAACTCTAAAATTCTTAAATGCTCTTCTGATTGAGGTTTCCAGCCTTCAGTTGCTGCAACAACAAAAACACATGCTTTTACCGAACCCACTCCAGCCAACATATTTTTAATAAACCGAACATGGCCGGGAACGTCAATCAAGGAAAGAGACTTCCCCGACGGTAGTTGGGCCACACCAAATCCAAGATCAATGGTCAACCCACGTTCTTTTTCTTCATTGAACCGGTCAGGATCAATACCGGTTAATGCTTTAACAAGAGTTGATTTACCGTGATCAACATGACCAGCAGTTGCTATTACATGCATTATTTACCTATTGCGGTAATTGCGGCAGCTATGACTTCGTCATCATCAGGGTGCACGGTACGAAGATCCAAAATTGTTTTTCCATCAACTACTCGGCTAATGATTGGAGGATCGTTAAGACGCATTTCCTCCGAATAATCACCCGGTATAACCAAACCTGCGGAAGGTATTTCAACTCCTGGAAGGGTTCCACCACCCGGTGTAGACAAAGTCTCAGATACCCACTGTTTACTAATTGCTTCTGCACGTGAACGTAAACCCTCTACAGATAAAGTTGCCATACGCCAAAAAGGAATTGCATTACTGTTACGGTTCAAGTAAGCCAAAACAATTTTTTCTAAAGCACTTAACACCAAACCACCTGGACGTAAAGCACGAGCTAATGGATGAGAACTACATGCATTAACTAATTCAGCATTTCCTGCAATGACTCCAACTTGAGGACCTCCAAGTAACTTATCTCCAGAAAAAGTTACGAGATCCGCCCCAGCTTCAAGAGTCTGCTTAGCAGCAGGTTCGTTCATTAACCATGGTGGTGGGCCAGATTCAAGCCAAGGGCAACTAGCGTCAATAAGTCCAGATCCAATGTCTGCGACTACAGGAACACCAAGTTCAGCCAAGTCACTAATTTCTACTGATTCTGTGAATCCCTCAATGCGATAATTTGATTGGTGCACACTCAAATTCAGGACAACATTTTCTTTTTTTATAGCTTTTGCAAAGTCTTTAACTCGAGTTCGATTTGTTGTTCCAACTTCTACAAGCTTTGCACCAGATTGTGTAATGACTTCAGGAATGCGAAACCCTCCACCAATTTCAACAAGTTCGCCTCGTGAAACGGCAACAGACTCTCCCCTTGCTAGTGCCGCAAGAACAAGCATCACCGCGGAAGCACAATTATTAACAACTATTGCTGCTTCTGCTCCACAAATTTTTGCTAATAACTGAGGAACTCGATCTTGTCGTGAACCTCTATCACCAGTTGCAAGATCAAGTTCTAAATTTGTATACCGTCCAGAATTTACCGATACATCCACAGGAGCGCGTCCCATATTTGTATGCAACAGAACTCCTGTTCCATTGATGACTTCCGTAAGTAAGTTACGAGCCATTCTCTCAGCAATACTTCTAGCTCGAACCTCAACATCAGAAGCATCCCCGCTAGAAATTGCTGACCGCGCAGCGTCAACCAGCAAAGGATGAGGTAAGCCAGTATCTTCTAAAGATCTAGCCAGTTGATCTACTGAAGGTGGATGTTGTGAAACCATTAAATTTTGAGGATACGAGCACGAATAAGAACTACACCGCTAAAGCCCTACTATAAACATATGACTCTGATATTTCTTATTGCAGCATTTTTAACAATTCCAGTCGTTGAAGTATGGATATTGCTTCAAATTGCTGACTTTACAGGTTTGCTAAACACTATTGGCCTACTAATTCTCACCAGCATTATTGGGGCATTGCTGGTGCGTAGAGAAGGGATCAGTGTTTTCCGTAAAGCAAGAAATGAAATCACACAAGGTCAAATGCCAGAAAAGCAAATATTAGATGGATTTTTAATCCTGCTTGGAGGAGTTTTAATGCTTACTCCAGGGTTCTTTACCGACGTCATTGGTTTCCTTCTTCTTTTCCCTCCGACAAGACTTTTATTTAGAACCGTAATCATAAAACGATTGAATTCCCGAATTTCGAATCCGAATTCCTACATAAGAAACGGAAGAGTTCAATGGGTTTACAGCGAAAGACAAGATGAAACGATTGAAATTTTAGAATCGCCTCGTGGAGAAGACGACGATTAAATATCTGCTTCTTTTAGAGCAGATTCAACAGCATCAAGTAAACGAGCGCTACATCCGTCCATATCAATTGGTGGAGCTAACTCATCAACTAATAGGTCAATAATTTTCTGATAAGCAGAAGCAGCTGGTCCTTCTCCTAACACAACTGGATTTCCGGTATCACCACCAGCCGCAACATTTCCATCTAGAGGTATAGATCCTATTAATGGCGCACCAATACTTTCAGACAAACTCTCACCACCACCAGATCCAAACACTTCATGTTTTACACCATCAGGTGAAACATATGCACTCATATTTTCAATCACCCCTACGACATGTAAATAGTTGGCTCGACCCATATTGGCTACTCTCACCGCTACTTTTTGAGCCGCTAAAGTTGGAGTAGTTATCACAATCATTTCGGCTTGGGGTAAAAGTTTCGCTAACCCCATTTGAACATCCCCCGTTCCCGGTGGCATATCGATCAATAAATAATCAAGGTCGCCCCACGCAACATCTTGGCAAAAGTGTTGAACGGCTCGGTTAAGAATGAGCCCTCTCCACATCAAAGCCGACTCTTCGCTTTCAACAAGAAAACCCATTGATACGACTTTTAGTAAACCAGCACCGATTCTTTTCTCATTGGGAGATATTTTCCCTTCTTCAGAGTCCCCACCAAGACGACCGTCAATATCAAGCATTCTCGGAACCGAATAACCCCAAATATCAGCGTCCATGACACCTACAACAAAACCTTTTTTAGCTAACCCGGCGGCAAGATTGACGGTCACTGATGACTTTCCAACCCCACCCTTGCCAGAAGAGATCATCAAAACTCGACATGTGGGTGGAATCTCAGTATCAGGCGCTGACTTTGCAACGTTTAGTCGAGCTTTCGCCATCGCGGCAGCTTTCTCATCGCTATTTAATTCAGACCAATTAAATCGGATGTCAGAAATACCAGGCAAAGCAGTAACTCGAGAATGAACGTCACGCTTAATTTGATCCTTCAAAGGACAACCCGAAGTAGTTAAAGCAATCTCTACTTCAACGACACCATCAGAACGCACATCGACTTGTTTAACCATCCCAAGTTCAACAATGCTGCTCCCAAGTTCAGGATCGATGACGCCACGTAGAATACCGAGAATATGGTCACTGGTTGGCAACATATTGTTATTCAAAGAATTATTACTCACAATAAAAGCCTAGAAGGTCAATATGACTTCTTGCATTCTTATTAGGTATAATCTATAAAGGTATTTGTACAGGGAGAATTCTCATGATCACATTGACGGAAAATGCAACTAGCAAAGTTGGTGAGTTACTAGCTGGAGAAAACGAAGAAGGTTTAGCACTCCGCGTAGCAGTAAAACCTGGTGGATGTTCTGGATACAGCTATGAAATGTTCTTTGACACTGACCGTTCAGATGATGATGTTGAAGTTACCTTCGGAGATGTTTCCGTGATAGTTGATACTGCAAGTGCAGACCTTCTCGTTGGTGCAACTTTGGATTACAAAGACGGTTTAGATCAAACCGGTTTTTCAATTGACAACCCAAGTGCACAACGAACATGCGGATGCGGCAAATCCTTTTCCTAAATCCCGGATCAGTTAACAGTATTCAAAGCCGCTGATATTTCATTTTTGTCCATAGCTAAATGAACAACTTCGGTAATTATTCCATTTGAATCAGCAACAATCAGACTCGGTTCAAAAGATAAACCAAAAGCATTAATTACAGGCGCAGTTCTAAAATCACCCGCATTCGGGCCTACGTAGACTTCCGCGTGTATAACCGACCACTCATCATTAAGATTTTCGGCTTCTGCAATTAAAAGATCCAAAGCTGGCCCGCAAACATCACTCTGACAAAACCCCGGAGTAGAAACCAAAACAGCTATTGGTCCTGATCGAGTCAATGCTTCTGCAACAGTCAATTCGTGCAGTGGACACGGGTCCTCAAACCGAGTACATATTGGATCAATACCTTTCGGATCAGTCATCGTTGGCGTCTCCACAGCAGGTAACGGGTCACCAACTTGAACAATAGATAATTGACTACTATCTACAATTTCAAGAACATGGGATGCCTCCGTCCCCTCAAGAGAAATCTCGTAATAACCTGTTTCAGCAGGAGTAAATATCAACGGATAATAAGGGGTCTGACCAAGTTCCCCATGTCGCGAAGCAACAACCGTTTCCACAAGATTCCCGTCTTTACTGATTGATAGATCAATACTGTCGGGAACCCCTTCTGAGGCTGGCCAGCCTTCTTCATCTAATAAAACATAAGGAGCGCGCTGGGATCTACCTGCAGAAAATATTGAAGGCATATTTGACCCATCAGGAAACCTTGCTCCTAAGCCAAAATTCTGCAGCGAAGTAGTAGTCGTAGCATTAGAAGTAGTAGTCGTAACATTAGAAGAAGT
>CATISD010000105.1 GCA_949538625.1 Acidimicrobiales bacterium AG-410-I20 | reverse complement strand
TGTTCATACCGGTTTCTTTGTAACGTGAAGCGGCTGAAAAACCGGGAACATCTAACACCTCCGGCAGGTGGACTTCCTGATACCAACGGTTGAATTCTTCATCATCTTCCTCCGAAACCGGTTCGGTGAAAGGCATGAAAAGAGTTTCAGGCACATCGTCATGACCACCGAGTCTCGGTCCTGTCTCGACGAAATACATTGATCTGACGTTGTCGCGATCGATTGTTTCAGGTGGTGAACGGTGCATTTCGTCAGTTTCTATTCGACGCATGTGTTCATCAGATACAGCCTGAAGTGCATCTAAATCTTCGACTTCTAGTTCATAAAGAGCTAAGTATTCCTGTTCGAATGATCTGTCTCCGGGAAAAGCTTTGTACCGGGCCGCCCTTACGTATCCGGGTACGGCTAGAACATCTGGAAGGTGCACATTCGTGTACCAATCGTTGTACGCGTCATCTCTTTCGGATGAAACAGGGCCGCTTAAAACAACTAATAGTGCTCGCATAAAACTTTTATAACACTTAAAGTTTCGTGTTCAAAATTTAAGAAATCGGGTTGTTTGGTTGAACTTCTGAACCATCATCATTCGCGGGGACACCCACAACTACCCGTGTTTTGAAAACTTTATCTATCAGTCTTTGTTTCTTCGGATCCCATATAGGCCAAAGAAGGTCAATTAGTTGGATGAGGTTCCCGATTCCCTGAGCCGCACTTCCTATCAAACCTGGAACCAACCAACGTCCCACTCCTCTGGCTCCACCAGGAACTTTGCCCGATTCAGCATCTACCAGACAGATACCCTGACTTCTTTTGCCCGGAGTCGTGCCGCTGACCCCTTGGCAGTAACCGAAAAACCACCCTGACCACACCAAAGCGACTATCCCTAAAAGTATTCCCAGCACTAGAAGTGTGGTTGACCCAGCAGAGAAATCGAACTCTTCCCAAAAGTCGTCATAAGCAATCACGAAACTCGTGACGATCAGAACGCCTGGTACCAAACAAGCCGCTAAAAAAATCAAAAAATCGACAATCGCTGCCTTGCCACGGGTCCACCAAGAAGCTGCTTCTTGATTAGAAAAACTTTCACTCATAAATCAACTCTCCATTAATTATTTTAAACTTCAGATGCAGGATAACCTAACAAAGAAAACAGTGGAAAGTTAAGAATGGTTAACAAACATGGAGAATAAAAACCCTGTTAAGAAAACTGATCGCATAGTAGCTATCGACGTTCTACGTGGTTTTGCTCTACTGGGAATCCTCGGAGCGAACATAATGTTTTTCGACGTAGAAGAGTCATACCTCCAGGAGGACTGGTCGATAATCGTAGACGATCTGGCAGTCGGAGCGGCAAGCATACCGTTCATGATTTTTATGAGTGTTTTCGTAATGAACAAGATGATGGCTGTCTTCTCAATGCTTTTTGGCGCTGGAATAATTCTGATGACCGAGCGAATCGAACAACGTGCTACTTCAAGCAGAGGCGTGCACTACACGCGTAACCTTTTACTTCTCGGTATAGGGATCTTTCATTACAACGTCTTATGGTTCGGCGACGTATTGATGATCTACGCTGTTAGCGCTTTTTTCCTTTACCCGTTCCGCCGTTTGAACGCCAAAAAACTTATTTACGTAGGAAGTATCGGATGGCTTCTAATAACTATTTTCATAGCTGATGACGGCATCCAATACTTGTTACGAGCTCCGGCAATGATGCTTCTAGGTATGGGTCTCTACCGTCTAGGAATTATCAACGCTAAAAATGAATCCGACTGGTATAAGAAGACGATGCTGAGATCTTTCACCGTTGGCCTACCTGTATGTGTAGCCGCAACTGTCCTCATGATGGGAGAACACGGAGAGACAGGTTTCTTTCTCAACAACTTCGGCGTTCCGTTCATGGCGCTAGGTTACGTGTGTCTTGTGATGTTGATTTGCACTTCTGGCAAGCTTCCACGTGTTCAGACACGTTTAGCAGCAGCCGGGCAGATGGCTTTAACGAACTATCTGATGCAAACAGTTCTGGGAATAATAATTGTAGAAACCATGAACGAAATAAAAGGTGAACGCATTAATGCTTTTTGGATGATGATCGCTATGTTCATCATCTGGGCAATCGAATTGTCATGGTCGTCGCCGTGGATGAAAAAATTTCGCTTTGGTCCTGTTGAGTGGCTTCGGAGAACCGCCACCTACCGAAAAGTCCAGCCTTTCCGCAACTGATGTTAAAAAATAAAGCTAAACCATCGTTTAAAAAGAATCCCTCTCTACTAGTTGTTCTAATAGCCGGTAGTGCGACTACAGCTTTAGCTCTTGGCGCCCGGTCAACTATGGGCATTTTTCTCGATCCGGTTAGTGACGGTCTTGGTCTCGGAACCGGGTCTTTCGCTCTGATGGTTGCCGTCCAGAATCTGATATGGGGTGTTGGGCAACCCATAGCTGGTGCTTTAGCGGATCGTTTCGGGACTAGGCGTGTCCTGGTGATAGGAGCTGTTATTTACGCTGGTGGTCTGCTCGTGTTAGCTGAGGCAACTGGACCGATGGGCCTGCACGTTGGCGGTGGC
>CATISD010000104.1 GCA_949538625.1 Acidimicrobiales bacterium AG-410-I20 | reverse complement strand
GCTGGTTTGCAAGATGTTCCTTGGCATCAAGAAGAGATCATTGTATTTGGGAAAAAATACCCTGAGCCTCGTGAGACTGCTTGGTATGGGGATCAAGGAACCACCTACACCTATTCGGGCATCACTCACACGCCCAAGCCATGGACACCGGTTTTATCGGAAATACGCGAGAAAATTGAAAACGAAACTCAGGAGAGATTCAACTCAGTCTTGTTGAATCGTTATCGGAATGGGCAAGACAGTGTGGCTTGGCATGCTGATGACGAACCAGAACTTGGGGAAAATCCCGTGGTGGCCTCAGTGAGTCTTGGGCAGACAAGACGATTTCAGTTGCGTCACAAATTTCTGTTGGAAAAAACAGTTTCACTTGACCTTCATCATGGGGATTTACTTGTGATGGGTGGTAAAACACAGCACTTTTGGGAGCATCAGGTTCCGAAAACTAAACAAGAGATTCCGGCGAGACTTAACCTGACGTTTAGGAATATTTATTGTGACTGAAATGAATTCGCCGAAAACTAAATCTTTATTCAGTTCTTATTTCCCGTTGTCTTATCAACTTGGGTTCATATTTTTATTTGCCAGTTCAATTTTTTGCACTCTAATTGTTCGAAAAGGTGGTCCTGTGGGTGGTGAAGCGGAGGTAACTCGATGGATGAGTGAAAATTCGCCAGCATTCATTGAACTATTTCATGATGTCAGTGATCCATTACTTACTGACATTGCTGCACCTATCGTTTTTGCAGTTCTTGTTTTAATGGTTTGGATATTTTGGGGAAGGTTCTCTGCAATAATTCTCGGATTCGCTGGTGCATGCACTGCTTTAACGCGCATCGGAGATCTAGTCAATCGGCCAAGGCCCACTTCTGATGGAAAATGGATGGAGTACTCTTTTGGCAACGGCGGCTATCCAAGTGGACACGTAATATTTACCGTTCTTGTCTTTGGAACTATTTGGGCTCTATCTACTAGTAATGTTTCCTCCCGTGTTTCTAAATGGATTGCTCGATCTGTTCTACTCTTGATTATTTTGACGTGTTGGAGTCGAATCAGTGAACTTGAACACTGGCCTCTTGATGTAGTTGGCGGATTGTGTATGTCTGCTGCAGCGCTTATTGTGATTGTTTCTGTGAATAAAAATTTACCGGAGTTATTTAAGGGAGATTCTTCTCTTGGGCGGCTACTCGGGTTGACTGAAATTTCTTCGAGGGAACAGAGTGCTTGAAACAAATCTGAAAGGGAAGACAGCAGTTATTACTGCTGGAGCTAATGGTTTAGGGCTTGTTGTCGCTGAAACCTTGCATACTGCAGGAGCTGAAGTTTTTGTTTGTGATATTGATCAAGGAGCTATAAATAGCCTGCCTTCTGATTTGCATGGATCTGTAGTTGACGTATCTAATCCCAACGCGATTGATGCTTGGTTAGACGAAATTGGCGTTGACAGGATCAACATCTTGGTAAATAACGCCGGAATCAGCGGTCCGGCTGCAGCAATAGAAGATATCTCTACCGAAGAATGGCAGAAATGCTTACAGATCAATCTTGACGCGATGTTCTTTACTTCACGACGTGTAGCTGGTCCGATGAAAGACGCTGGGGAAGGCGTCATTATAAACATGTCTTCTACCGCCGGTTTCTTGGGCATGCCCCTTCGAGCTCCTTATGTAGCAGCAAAGTTTGCCGTCGTAGGATTAACG
>CATISD010000103.1 GCA_949538625.1 Acidimicrobiales bacterium AG-410-I20 | reverse complement strand
CAATTATTGAAAAATACTTGTGATATACACTTTGGCAATGGAAGAAAAAATTCCAGAAAAAATGAAAGCGGCGCTTCTTCTCGGTACTGGCGGACCAGAAATGTTAGAGATTCGTGACGATGTTCCCGTTCCAGTAGTTCATCAAGATCAAGTATTAGTAAAAGTTTCCGCGTGCGGCTTAAACAACACAGACATCAACACCCGAGTTGGATGGTATAGCCGCTCTGTCAACAGCGCGACAACAAATAGTGGATTTGAGGAAGCGCGAACTGATGACGCAACATGGGGTCGCTCCGGACTCAAATTTCCTCGCATTCAAGGGGCTGACATTAGCGGTCGAATAGTAAAGGTCGGAGAAGGAATAAACGACTCTCTCCTTGGTGAACGAGTTTTAGTGAATCCATGCGTATTAGATGAAGATGATCCATCAAATCGAGAACTTGCCAGATACCTAGGCAGCGAACTTAATGGAGGGTTTGCAGAATATTGTGTTCTACCAGCCAGAAATGTGCATGCTATAGAAACAGACCTTTCTGACATTGAGTTAGCGAGTTTTCCTTGTTCATGGGCAGCAGCTGAACATATGTTGCAACGAGCTAAATTAGAGGCAGGCCAAAGTATCGCGATAACAGGAGCATCCGGAGGAGTGGGAACCGCACTTATTCAACTTGCGAAGCGCCGTGACGCAACTGTTTATGCTGTTGCATCTTCAAAGAAACTTGATCAGGTTAAACACGTAGGAGCAGACGCAGTGGTTGCTAGAGAATCCAGCAACGTTCCTGAAGAGATTCATTCAATTCACGGAGACAAAATAGATGTGGTTGCAGATGTTGTTGGCGGGGAAAATTTTTCAGCATGGCTTGAATTACTGAAACAGGGAGGCAAATACGTTACTTCTGGGGCTATAGCTGGGCCAATTGTAGATCTTGATCTCCGAACTTTGTATCTCAAAGACCTTGAACTTATCGGCGCAACAGTTTTTCAATCAAAGCTATTCGAGGACCTAGTGAATTACATACAACGTGATGAAGTTCAACCGCAGGTTGGGAAAGTATTCAAGTTTGAAGAAATACACGAAGCTCAACGCGTGTTCAACCTTAAAGAACATGTCGGGGCAGTTGTGCTTACTTTTTAAACCGTCAGGAATCAGTAAGAGAAATATCTATTTAAAGTTCTTCGCCACTTATTTGAAGGCAACTCTGGATGAAGAGCGGCTAACCCAGTGCAGAACTTACTAATGCGAACCGGTCGTATTCCATGAGTCCACAGTAGTTGATCAAAACAACTTGGAGGACCAGCAGACTTAGTTTCAAAAACAAAGTGATCTAGAGAAACTTTATTTTCTTCCCAATCCTCACAAATCAAATTTTCATCACAAGTCAATCTTGCCCAAGAATTTAAATCCACTAAAGTGGTGCGGTCATATTTTGTTGTCAAAACTGGTTTAAGTTCTTTCGGTACGCTTAAATCACCAACAACAGATTCAATGAATCTTCTACCCTCACTGGTAATTTCTTTATGCTTATCCAGGGTGTAATCAAAGCGTTTTTTTGCGTTCATTTTTCTGCCCGCTCTAAGTTTTACCTCAAGTTTGCAAATATCTGAATCGACGTAAACTCGACTCCGAATTTTGAACCTTCGTCTTCTTCGATAAGCGGCGGAGCGGTATGAGTCAAAGTTTGGGCTATCAAAATAAACAGATTGATAACTGAAACTCCTTCTGCCATCAATATCTAATACAGACGATGAGGGAGTCAACGATTCCACAATTTCGTTTACTGTGTTGCGGTCCACAATATATTTTCGGTCAATTCGCGTTCTTAAAGAAGCAGCTTCATCCATTTCTTCAAGGCTTATTGGCTCAAGATGCGTAAGATTCAAAGCCATCGATTATCACCCGAAAGATCTTATGAACTATTTTGATTTGTTTTGTATCGAACATTGACCACAGTGCTGTCATTTATGAGGTCAACTCTTCTCACATTAACTTTTAACACTTCTCCATTAACGAGAGATTTAAGCCGTTCAGATAATTCTTCCTCATCTATGTAAGCCTTATCTAAAGTCAGTGTTTTGCTACGGGAATCAGCGAAAAGTCTTGGATGATCACCAATAAACATGGCACCTAAAATTGCAGCCATAAGTGCTGGTGTAGCCCAAGCTGGGTCAATGGGCATCCCTGCAAGTAGACCTAAAGCAAGGGCCGTGAAGTAATAAGCAATTTCTTGCTGGCCTAATTCGTTCGAGCGGAGTCGGATAATTGATAGAACACCGAAGAGTCCTAGCCCAAGGCCAAGATTTACTTCAGTTCTCGTGAGTGTCATTGTGATGCCTAAAAGAGCAATGTTTATTCCTAAAAGCGCTGGAATCATGTCCCGTCTGCGATGACGAGGAAAGTAAAGACCAAAAACTAAAAGTAAAACTGCAACGACATCACACACGATTAGTACAGGTTGGGACATAAGAAGAAAAGGTTAACAAATGAAAGGAAGAAACCCTTATTAAAGGCCAGAATACGAAAGATTTGTCAAGGATTTGTTCGCTAGGCACTAGTCAGTGCAGATAAATCCACCCTGTTCATCGCCAGTGTTTGGTTGCCTATCAGGGCCTGAATTGCCGACAAGAAAGCAACCACCTTCTGAAGGAATACGGGGAACAGAAAATTCTTCTGTCTCTATTTCTCCATCTGCATTTGCAAAAGCTATAGCAAGCATGTTTGACATGTTGCACAAATCTATATTCGGTAGTGAAGAACCAGGGCAACCAAATACGGCTGAAGGAAGTCCGGGAGTGAGACCTTCACCACGTAAAATCCCTGTCCAAGGTTGCCCGGGAACAGGTTCGGGAGTTATGGAAAGCTTTATTTGAGCTAAACCGGACAAATCTTCCATGTTTAGAGATCTGTTTGGGTCACTTGTCGGAATTTCTATGTCATTAAATCTTCCAGAACTATTAAAAAATTCTGCTGGGATTTCTTCCCCTCGAGCGTGCGCCAAACTTTGACGAAAACGGTTAAGAGCGTTTTGCCACATTTCAAATCGAAGAGCATCATCATGGGTTTCTTCTGCTTCCCGGACAACCGGAGAAATTTGCTCTTCCCAAGCATTCAAAAGAGACTCAACCTGTTCTTTGGCGAAGGGACCTTGCATGAACTCGTTATAGATTCGTTCATATTCCTCATCAAAAGTGGTCCAAGTATAAATAATCTTGTCGCAAGCAGCTGACCTTTGCGTTAAATCCCACATTCCGTAAGAGAAAGGCTCACAATCATTTCTTGTTTCACCCCATTTATCAGGAACAGGGGTAACAGGGTTCGCATCAAAGAGGATGTTTTCGAAAGAGTTATCTAAATCCCAAGGAATTAGATGCACCTTTCTTGTAGATGGGTTCGAATACCAGTAAAAATTGTGATTATTGCATTCGCTGCCAAAGTCTGCTTCTTCAAAACTGCAGTACCAATGAAAAGCGCCATCATCATTTCGAATTGAACGGTCAACAACGGCATAAGAGATAATTTCTTCTATGTCCATCCACTGTCGCATTGTTTCCTGAACGTCACCTTCTGTTGCTATTTGCTCCGCAAAAGAAACCATTTGACTCATATCCAAATCGTCGTCATTCTCGTTGGTTTTAAGTCCATAGTAGAATTCTTCGCTCGACCTCGGTTCTCCGTTTGATCTAAGCGGCCACACCTCTTTATAAAGATTTCCTGTGCCATCTTCAAAATTGTGACGAGTGAACCTTCCATCTATCTGCTCAGTCAAAGCAAAAAGACCAACAAATTCTCCATTAACAACTAAGCGAGCATGAACAGACCGAGGTGCAGGAACTCCCATTTCTCGAAATAACCAATATCCAAGGCGTTCATGCATAAGTGTTTGATCTAGGTTTTGTGAATGAAATTGAAGTTTCCGTAAACCAAAGAACTCTGCATCTGGGTCATCCCAGTTAATCTTCACTTTCATCGACAATTTTGTACAAGCCTTGGCTCCACCGTCAGCGAAGATCTGTCCGGATCCAACACAACCTACCCAAGCACCAACTGATCCTTTATACCTGATGCCTACCGGCCCAATAGTTTCACCTTCAAATACAAGTTCTCCTTCCACATATTCTTCCGCCATTGGATCAGCATCTAATTCATCAAGAGCCGATTGTGGGAGAACCAATTCAAAAGTGTGTAAACGCTCTTGATCAAATATGTAACTTGAATCTTGAGACTCTTCAATAGGTGGCGAAGAATCGTTTTCGTCTTTATCTTCTTCTGAATCTTCAGCAGCAATAGAAGTGGTTATTACTTCAGTGGAAGAAATTTGTTCATCTGCTGGAGAATCGGAACTGCTGCAGGAAACACTGAAAAGAGTGAACGCAAAAAATATGAAGACACATTTACTAATTTTCATGTTTCTCTATTCGTAATTTCCTTAAAACAATAGGCTATCCCCAAAGGGCTCTTCTCTATCTTTCGGCATTACTTATTAATCAATCTGATGTTTTTGTGGCAAACGCGTATCTGATGTGTAGAAAGTGAGGGTGCTCAACTTTGCTTTAAACCCTGAATTAGAAGAGCTTCGGTCGCGTGCGGCCAAAGTTGCTGCCGATGGAGTTGAAAAGTTTGGTCGATTCACTGACAGTTGGATGAACGGTTATTCCTCAGAATTCTCAGAAATAATGGCCAGTGAAGGCTGGATTGGTATGAGTTGGCCAAAGGAACATGGCGGTCAAGAACGTTCAGCAATTGAACGAGTCATTGTCGGTGAGGAAATGATTTCCGCTGGGGCTCCGATAGCAGGAATGTGGTTCGCTGATCGCCAAATGGGACCCAGTCTTATCTCACACGGCACACTTGAACAACAAGAAAAATATTTACCCGGAATACTTAGTGGTAAAGCAACTTGGTGCATTGGAATGAGTGAACCTGATTCCGGATCTGATTTAGCATCACTAAAAACGTTTGCTGAAAATGATGGTGACCAATGGGTCATAAACGGTCAAAAGATTTGGACAAGTTTTGGCGCTCAAGCAGATTACATGTACCTCATCTGTCGAACCATCAATGAAGGGCCGCCACATAAAGGCATTTCTGAAATCATTATTCCGATGGGCACTCCCGGAATTGAAATAAAACCCATCACCGACATGACCACGAATAAACATTTCTGTGAGGTCTACTTCAACGACGTAGAAGTACCAGTTGAGAATCTCGTAGGAATCGAAGGAGACGCATTTCGTCAAACAATGCGTCAACTGGAACATGAACGCGGCGGCATAGATCGTCTCGTTTCAAACCGTCCCCTTTACGACATTGCTTTACAACACGCAGATTTCACTAAGGCAAACATCAGACAGGAAATAGCAAAACTTGAATCTGGTTACCGGCTCGGGCGTTTGCTGGTTTATCAAGAAGCTTTAGGTCAAGCCCTTCCTGGCTTCAGTGCCGCTATCAAGGTGTATTGCACAGAACACGAACAACGTGTTTCAGATTTTGTTTTCAAAGTACTAGGACCAGAAGCAACTCTTTGGAACGATGATACAAAAGGTCTCATCTATTCTCCGGGTTACACAATCATGGGCGGAACTTCAAACATTATGAGAAACATCATTGGTGAGCGCATGCTTGGCTTACCACGGGAACCAAAGATTTGAATTCACCCCCAGAGACCACTTGGCATTGGGAAGACATGACTCTCGCGGAAAGAGAGAAACAATATTCCCCAAGTTCATGTGTCGAAGATATCGAGCCTTATATTTCTGCTTATGTTACAAAAAGTGAAGAGGCGCGAAAAAAAATTGGTGAAGGAAAAGAATATGCCTATGGCGAAAGGCCATCACAACGAATTGATCTTTTCGCTCCTGCAAATCATGAAGAAAAAAAATTTCCACTAGTCGTTTTTATCCATGGCGGATATTGGCAAGAACTATCAAAAAAAGAATCGTCATTTGCGGCCCCAGTCTGGCTAGAAAACGAAATAGTTTTCGCAGCCATTGATTACACTTTGGCACCCGAAGCCTCTCTCTATGAAATTGTAAAAGAATGTCAACATGCTGTTTCATGGATGATCAACGAAGCGGAAAATCTTTCAATAGACACAGATCGCATTGTTTTAGTCGGCAGTTCAGCCGGAGCACATTTAGCAGCAATGACAGCTAGAGAAATACCCGTGCGAGCAACAGTCTTAATTTCAGGCATATACGAACTTGCCCCACTTATAGGCACCTACATCAATGATCCTTTGAAATTAGATTCAGATGAAGCGAAAAAATTAAGCCCGTTACACATGGAGCTAAAAAATTTTCCAGAGAGCGTGATTTGCTGGGGAGAAATCGAGACAGAAGAATTCAAAATACAAAGTCGCGCATTTGCGACACACCTAAGAACTCAAGGAAATTCCACAGTTGTTTTTGAAATAGAAGGAAAAAATCATTTCGATGTTGTATTCGACTTAGCCGATATCAGCACAGAGATGGGGAAAAAAGTAGTGTCTTTCTTAAGGGAAGTTTAAGGAAAATCATTTATGCCAAATTTCAAACCACAAACTCCAAAAATTGTGGACCCAGAGGGAGTAACTTTAGGGATTGAACCTCGTCCGATGGACCAAACAACGGACACCACTCGCGCCGATAAAGCTTTAGAGACAGGCGGAGAACCAACGGTTGACTTCATGGGGGATACAAACCCCTACATAAATTACCAGAGCATAGACCTGCTGCTTTCTCTTCAGCATCCGCGTAGTGGCGCCTATGATGAAATGTGCTTCTTCGTTATGGGGCAGGTAAAAGAAATACTATTCAAAGGGCTCCACTTTGAACTATTTAATGCAAAAGCTCGTATTCAAGAAGATGAGATTGATGACGCGCTTATGCTCCTTAGCCGCTCAACAGAATTTGTTTATCTACTCCTAAAAACATGGGATGTTGTCGGAACAATTTCCGCGGAAGGTTTTAATCAGTTCCGCGACTACCTAGATCAAGCCTCAGGACAACTTTCATTTATGTACCGGCATGTTGAATTTGTCTTAGGTAATAAAGATAAACAATTGGCTAGCGCACACAAAAACGTTCCACATGTATGGCCACACATTAAAGAAGCATTAGAAGCACCCAGTCTCTATGACGAAATTATTAGATGTCTACAACGGCAGGGCCACAAGATCGATGAAGAAATGCTTGAACGCGATTGGACGGAACCTTACCCCGCAAATGAAAGCGTCGAACAAGCATGGTTTGACATCTATCAAGACCCGAGTACGAGTAACCGTCTTTACCAATTAGGAGAGGCGTTAATAAATCTAGACGACGCAATATCCCAATATCGGTGGCGCCATTTTGTTCTTGTTTCTAAAACGATTGGATACAAGCCAGGTACCGGAGGTTCCGACGGAGTTGGCTGGTTACGTCACACAGCGGAACTTAGATATTTCCCTGAACTTTGGTCCCTACGCACCCGAATGGGTTGATGTATTAAAAGATTGGTCAGAGAGTTTCACCACCGACGGCTATTCGGTGTTTGATCTCAGACGCCAAACTCCAGGTAAAAGCACACCGGCTAAAGCTGCTTTGAGTATGTCACCGACAATGAAAGGTGTTACCCCATAAGCAACAGCACTTGCTTCAGTTGCCCCTGCAGTTAATGGGATATCTAGTTTGTAGGCAAGCCAAAGAGCCCCAAACGTATAAATAATGATGCTTCCAGCGATAAAAGCTGGGAGTGAAGTTACAAGATTACGATCTTGGCCTCTTTCCGCCATTAGTCCCACAAGAAATGATGCAACTACGAATCCAACGAGGTAGCCGGCGGTTGACCCAGTCGCGACTTCCCAGCCACCTGCACCGTCAGCATAAAAAGGGAGACCTAAGGCTCCCAAAATTACGTAAAACATTTGAGAAGCTGCTCCGAGTTTTGATCCAAGAACTCCACCAGCTAAAAGTACGGCAAATGTTTGTCCGGTGATAGGAACAGGAGTAAATCCCAGTGGGATAGAGATTTGAGCCGCACCTGCGGTAAGAAGAGCAAAAGAAGATACAGCTAACACATCCCGAAGACGTGAACGAGGTATCAAATCAATCAAAGTTATTGATCTAGGTAGGTGAGAAATAGCAGTCACAATTTTCCAATCTATAAAGTTGCTTCCAAAGTTTAGATAAAACTAGAAGATCTGTCTACGAAGTCGAAATGTATTGTTATTCGCAAAATGATGGAAGATCAAAACAGGCGAGTGCATTGAATACTTTTTCACTATCGCCATTAATGACAATTTCGTTTTCTTCCACACCTTCTTTTAAAGAAATTCGTCCTGAAAATAGATTCGCTAAAGCGTGATGAGATAAAGAAACCCCTGCATCTGAATTGTCTCCATTTGTAGGGACAGCTATGCAATTACGTATCCTGATTCCAGCCACAATCTCATCAACGACTTCCCACCTCAGATGAATATCCAAACCGCGCGCTTTGATTGGGTCAAGAAGAACCTTCAAACTATGGATAAATGTTGCAGGTGCACCACTCATGACCTGCTTATATCCGTAGCGGTGAACCCTGAAACGAGACAAGTCAAGTTTGTCTTCTAACTCGAGAGCTCGAGTTAAACACCAGCCTCGAACATTAGCAGACGTCGTTCTTTGACTAATTTCTCTAAGCACACTTGCTAAAAGCGCCCGATCTTCTCTAGACCCACCATCGGCTCTATCTACAAAGTTCTCTTCACTACGAACAAGCCAAGTCGCTAATTCGAGAGCCCAACGCAAGTCGTCATCCTTTAAAGCATTTTGGGCATCATCAAAAACTTTTTTCCTTCCCCCAAAACCTTCAATTAGTCGCTTACACCTTTCAACTGTAGGCAGTGGAAAAAGAGAAGATTCAACGCCATCAAACCATCCAATTAAACCATTATGAATTTGACGAACATGATGTTCAACTAATCCATAGTTTTGTTGAGTCAAATATGAGCGGTTAAAGAAATCGGGGAGTTGAACGAATTCAATAAGTTCCCCATGCGATAAACCTTTATTTATCCCTCGCACTGTTTGATCCCAGAGAAACTGTAAAGCATCTCGCGCATCAGTAACCCCCTCAGTAATCACTTCTTTACCAGTTATAGGAGGGCCATGAGCACCAACAAGATAATCCGGTTCCATATTTAGAATTTGATCCAAGCCGGAAATTAAAACTCGCGGATCTCTATAGGGCTCACCACGTATAGCAAATACATTAAAGAGCGCCGGCCAAACTAAATTATTTACGCACACTCCTAAATCAGGGAAAAAAATTGTAATGTTGTCGTCTGCATCTGACGGCGCAGGAACCATTTCTACTCTCAGCCCGGCAATTGTGGCTTCAGTAGATTCCGAAATGAGATGGTTTGGTGGAATAAATCCCGAAGTAAAAGGCGCATGCTCGGGTCGCCGATAATACAAACCCAACCCCACGCTGGCCGATGAATCTGGCCCCTCGTCGGGTAAAAGCATAGAGAACTGATGGACTAAACCTCTCCCACCAGTCGGGCTTATTTCCGTTGCCATTGTTTGTAAGTTTTTTTCAATTCCGTAATGACCCCAGATAGGTAACTCAGTTTTTTGCTCATCAAAAACAGCTTGAGTTCCGCTGCAGTAGTGGTAATGGGTGTAAATAACTGCAGCGATTGGGGCAGAACAACACTCCCTAATTGCCGAAAGCGCCGCGTTCATTTCTTCAATAGATTCACCAGTATCAATAACGATCAGACCCTCAGGTCCTTCAACAAAAGT
>CATISD010000102.1 GCA_949538625.1 Acidimicrobiales bacterium AG-410-I20 | reverse complement strand
TATTGAGTAGCTGAGTGGTTCCCCCAGATTGTCATTTTTGTTACTTCTTTTGAGGCCACACCTAACTTTGTTGCGGCTTGCGAGCGGGCACGGTTGTGATCGAGACGCATCATGGCAGTAAATCTATTGTTTGGAATATCAGGGGCATTGTTCATAGCGATAAGACAGTTAGTGTTCGCCGGGTTGCCTACGACAAGAATTTTGACTGCATCATCTGCATGAGAATTTAAGGCTTGACCTTGGACAGTGAAAATAGCTCCGTTTGCTTCAAGAAGGTCTTGCCGTTCCATTCCTTTAGTTCGAGGGCGAGAACCTACTAGTAATGCGACTTCTGCTCCATCAAATGCAGTGTTTGGGTCATCGCTGAGCACCATTGAATCAAGTAGAGGAAAAGCGCAGTCGTCAAGTTCCATCGCCACGCCTTCTAAGCCGCCCATCGCAGGTGGAATTTCAAGCATTTGCAGAATCACTGGTTGGTTGTCTCCCAGTAATTGACCGCTCGCTATACGAAAGGCAAGGCTGTATCCGATTTGTCCGGCAGCTCCTGTTACTGCAACTCGAACTGGTTTAAGGCTCACTGTGTTCTCCTAATTTAATTGTCCGTCTCTGAGGGTAATTGCTTTTTTCTGGTTGTGCGAAGAATACTTTCATCATTTCAGATTACTGGTAAAAATATTTCAACTTGGCGAGAAAAATGTTCTAAAAAGGAATGCGGTAAAACTGGTCGATACCCATCTTCAGATTCAATTTGACTGGAGTAGCAATTTATTCCTTTTTGTTTACGACGCATAATGTCAGCGTCGAAACTAAACGATCTCGCTTGCGTAAAAGGAAACTTCGGATTTTGTGGATTGTCCCAGTTCCAGGACCAAATTGGCGAAAGAAAAAGCGGGGTTTTATTTTTTGAGCAAGCCTGTTGTGTGGCAAGTCCACAGGCTTGGTGATCAGGGTGACCATCTCCTTCCCAGGGGGCGATACAAATTGTGTCTTTTCTTATATTTTCGCTTATTTTTTTCTCAGTTTCTTCAAGGTGGTGTCTAACAGAACCATCAGAAGCTGCCAGAGCGATTCTTTCTGCTTTAATTCCTGCATGTTTATAGGCGGAAATGGTTTCCTGTTCGCGTCTTTTACCGAGTTCTTCTCGTTGAGATGCGTCCAAATAGGGGTGAGATAATTCACCATTGGTTACACCAATAATTGTTATTGATGTTCCTGCATCTGAGGCAGATGCCAAGGTTGCTCCAGCAGCAAGGAGTTCATCATCTGGGTGTGGAGATACAAAGATAATGTGCCCTGGTGGTGGCCAAGAAATTTCAAATGATGGAATTTTTTCTACTATTTGATCCCATTGATGAGCCTGGTTTCCTTCAAGGGGATCAATAGGATCCATTTGATCCCTCTCTCGTGTTCCCTAGCCATGAGTCGTAAAGTTTGTTGTAAACCCCGCCTTGATCTTTTAAGACTTCGTGTGGTCCTTGTTCTACAAGGTTTCCGTGATCAAAAACTAATACTAAGTCTGATCTTTCAGCGGTAGAAAGTCGATGAGCCACACTAATTGTGGTCCGTCCTTCTGCTAGGCGTTCTAGGGCATGTTCTAAAACTGTTTCTGTTTCAGGATCAACGGAGGAGGTTGCTTCATCTAGGACTAGTAAACCTGGGTCGGCAAGTTGTGCTCTGACTAAAGCGACAAGTTGTCGTTCACCTACAGAGAGAGATTCTCCTCGTTCTCCTACAAGTGTGTTCACCCCGTCAGGAAGGTTTTCAATCCAAGGGCGGAGATCTAAAGAATTAATTGCTTCTGCTATTTCATCATCGGTAGCGTCTGGCCTCCCGTAGCGAATATTTTCAGCGACAGTGGTGTCAAATAAAAATCCATCTTGTGGAACCATACGTATTACGGATCGTCGATCTTGTGACGCCATTTCTTTTAAGTTGACTCCTCCAACGAAGAGGTTTCCTGCTGTTGGGTCTGCAAGTCGTGCTATAAGTTTCGCGAATGTTGTCTTACCTGACCCCGTTTCTCCAACAATGGCGACTGAAGATCCTGCAGGTAAATCAACGTTTATTCCATGTAAAACACGGTCACCTTCGCGATATGCGAATTCAATGCCTTCTGCTTTTACAGATAGCGGACCGGTTTGAATTTCAGGGCCAGTGTTTTTATCTGGGATCTCAATTTGGGTGTCAAGAACTTTTAGTATTTTCCACCATCCAGCTAAGGCTGTTTGTGTTTGGTCCAACACTTCTCCTAGTTGCGTGATTGGAGAAAGGAGAAGGTTGACTAAAAAGATGTATGCAATTAATTCGCCGGAAGTTAGATCCCATGAGTTACCCCACCAAACACCTGCTCCCACAACAGATGCGATAGCGACCACTCCAAAGATGTCTGTCATTGGAATGATGAAGGAGAAGTATCGGGCTGCTCGCATTTGTTGCTTGTACTGTGCATCTATAGCTGCGTCGATTCGTTCACGAGTAGCTTTTCTTTGTCCGTAGCTCCTGATCATCTGCATACCCATGACAGCTTCAGATATTGAGCCAAGTGTTTCTGATACACGTGTACGCAGTTTGTCGTATGCCCGAAGTTGACGGTATTGCATGATTCGTAATGTTGGGATTAAGGGAATGTGGACAGCAAGTGTTACGAGCGTGAGTTCCCAGGAGTAGTAAGTCATGAGAGTAAGCACTGCGATGATTTGGAAGGTGTCAACTACCCATGCGATTGCTCCCCACTGTGCGAAACGGGTAAGTGTTTCAACGTCGCTTGTTACACGTGCAGTTAGTACGCCTTTTTTTGAAGCGGTATGTTCAGCCAAACTAAGTTTGTGTAGGTGGGCAAAAACTCTTACGCGTAGTCCTTTGAGAACGTTTTCTGCCATACATCCCAGACGGAAATAAGTAGCTCGTTCTAAGAAAATGCTGGCAATTAGTAAGAGTCCAGCTAGTGAAGAAAAAGCAACGACTCTAGAGAGGTCTACTTCGTCTCCGGATAGGCCCTTATCAATAATGAGTTGAATAGTTACTGGGACTAAAAGTTTTGATCCGGCGACGCCTAAAGATCTAATTACTGTTCCCCAAAATCCTTCTCTTAGTTCTGGTGATTCTGCTACGCCTCGTCGAAGGACTTGTAGTGCACCAACATCGTCGATATCGACGAGAGCCATTGGTTCAGGTTCATCGCCTGGTCCTATTACGTCACTGCCATCTAATACTGTCATGAGCCTGACCGTTCATAGGCTTGTGCTAGTGCTGAGTATTCGGGGACTAATAAAAGTTCTTCGTGAGTTCCTTCAGCTGCGATTTTTCCGTCATTAAGGAAAAGGACTCTGTCTGCTAGTCGTATGGTTGCTAATCGGTGCGCTACAACTATCAGCGTTCTATCAGGGTTGGTTTGAAGATTACTTAATATTTCTGCCTCAATAGTTGGATCCACTGCAGAAGTGGCATCGTCAAGCACCAACACCTTTGGGCGTCTAAGTAAAGCTCTTGCTATAGCTAATCGTTGTCGTTGCCCACCAGAAAGTGTTACTCCACGTTCTCCAACTACAGTTTCCAAACCAGTGGAGATTTCAAATACGAATGAATCGGCTTCTACTAATTGGAGCACGCGGTTAATTTCTCCATCGGGGATAGCACGACCAAGCGTTAAGTTCTCTCGAATCGTGTCTGCAAATAAGAAAGTTTCTTGTAGTACTGGCGCAACGACATTTGATGAGCCTTCGGGCCCTAAGTCATTTACATTATGTCCACCTAAAGTTATCTGACCTTCAGTTGGTGGCATAAGGCCAGAGAGCAGTGAAACCAGTGTGCTTTTCCCTGATCCCGTAGAACCGACTAGAGCTACTGTTTCTCCTGGCTCAATACGCAACGAAAGGTCGTTTAGTACCGAATGATCATTTTGTTCATTGACGGGGTAACTAAATGACACGTTTTCAAAACTTATGTCAGATGATTTGCTTTCTAATTCGGAAAGTTCTGATTCAGTAGGAACTTTTAATACCCCATCAATGCGGTCTTGTGCGACAACTGATTGCGGTATTTGAGTAAATAAGAATCCCAAAATCTGCATTGGGAGAGCCAGTATGGAAAACAGCGCTAACGCTCTTACTACTTCACCAAGCGTTATCGCATCTTGGCTGTAGAGCCATCCTCCTATAAGTAACAGAATTAAGTTACCTAACTGGGGAAGAGCGAAAATTAGTGGTGCATGGTTTGAACGAATCCGAGCGACCTTGATTCGTTGGTTTCGTAGATCAGATGCGGTGTGCTCAAATCGGTTTACTTCAGCTTCTTCCCGACCGAGAGTTTTAACAACAAGAACTCCTTCTAAACTTTCGTGGGCTATTGACGATAGTTTTCCTACTTCTTCTTGTGCTTGTGCTGCTGGTCCAGACATCTTGCTCGACATCGAACGAGTTAGCCATGTGAGAGTTGGGAAAAGTAAAACTGCTACTAAAGCAAAGAGCGGATGTACGACTAGCAAACTAAATAACGAGATGATGATGAGCGCGACAACTGACATAGCAAATGCCAATGGCATCAACATTGAGGTTGCGACTTCAACATCGGAGTCAGTGTGGGCTAGGAGCTTTCCTGCGGGATAGTCCCAATGAAATTTCATCGGGGCATAGAGATAACGATAAATGAGGCTTTCGCGCCATGTTCGTTGTGTTCGAGCGACGGCCATCATGTTGAACCAGCGTCGAATCATTATTGACGAACCTCGTGATAGCCCTACTATCCCGATGGCTCCCATTCCAATTAGAACAGTTCTTCCAGTTACGCCTCCTTGGTCAAGCCCGGGGACAATCACTTCATCGGTTATACGCCCGATAACTATGGTGAAGCCAACAACTGCGAATGAGAATATGTTGGCTCCCATTGCTGCTAGGAGGTGAGGGACCGGGTGTAGACGGAAAGAACGAATTACTAATTTGGCTGCTCTTCGAAAAACTCCGTCCATAGTGGAAGTAATGCCTGAGTTATGGGTCAGAGACGATCAACAATAGCTGAAGCGAATTCTGAACATTTTACTTCAGTCGCTCCATCCATTAAGCGAGCGAAATCATAAGTTACAACTTTGTCAGAAATGGCAGACTCCATTGCTGAAACGATGTCGTTGGCAGCGCTGTTCCAGCCAATATGTTCGAACATCATCACTCCAGAAAGTAAGACTGAAGAAGGATTTACTTTGTCTTGGCCTGCATATTTTGGAGCAGTTCCATGGGTTGCTTCAAAGATGCCGTGCCCAGTTGTGTAGTTAATATTTCCTCCTGGGGCAATGCCTATTCCTCCAACTTGTGCTGCAAGTGCATCGGATAAATAGTCTCCATTTAGATTCATAGTTGCAACAACGTTGAATTCTTCTGGTCGGGTTAGCACTTGTTGTAACGCTATGTCAGCAATTACATCTTGGACGAGTATCTTGTCTCCCGCATCTCCATTGCAGTCAGCCCAACTCACTGCGACATCTGAAAATTCTTCGCTCACAAGTTCATAACCCCAGCGCTGAAATGCCCCTTCAGTGAATTTCATAATGTTGCCTTTATGCACCCAATGAACTTTTTTTAGTTCATGCGAAACTGCGTACTGCAGAGCAGCTCTTTGAAGTCTTTGGGATCCTGTTTTTGAAATTGGTTTAATTCCGATTCCTGAGTCTTCGCGTATTACCCATCCAAAAGTTTCTTCAAGTAATTCTCGAAGTTTCTGTGCATCTTTTGACATTGCTTCAACTTCAAGCCCTGCATAAATGTCTTCAGTATTTTCACGGAAGATGACCATATTTACTAATTCTGGTTGCTTCACCGGTGAAGGAACCCCTTGAAAATAACGTATAGGTCGTAAGCAGACATAGAGGTCAAGAATCTGTCGAATGGCCACATTTAAACTTCGGAATCCTCCGCCTATGGGCGTCGTGAGTGGTCCTTTGATTCCAATCAAATTATCTTTCAGGGATTCAATGGTTTCGGTTGGTAGCCAGTCACCAGTTTCGTTATAAGCCTTCTCGCCAGCTAAGACTTCAATCCATTCCACTTCATGACCATGTTTGGCAGCTGCTGCATCTAAAACAAGTCGAGCCGCGGGCCAAATATCTACACCTGTTCCATCTCCTTCGATAAATGGAATGATGGGTTTATCGGGAACAATAAGTTTTCCGTCTGTTCCCATTGTGATTTTTCCCGACATATCTTCTGACCTTATCGGCCAAATGGGTCACCAGAGAACCTATACGTTCACAATGTTTTTTCTGCAGCCTCAACTGTGTTCCGTAATAGCATCGCGACAGTGGTTGGCCCTACACCTCCAAGACGCGGTGTGATCCATGAGGCAACTTCTCCTACTGATTCATCGACATCTGCAAGAAGTTTTTTTCCTTCCCAACTGATTCCCCCACTAATTACGACTGCATCTTTTTTCACCATTTCTGGTGTGATAAAGCTAGGTATCCCAACTGCTGCAATGAGTACATCTGCCTCACGGGTTATATCCGGAATGTTTTTTACTGCGGAGTGCACCACTGTTACTGCTGCGTTTCCTCCTGGTGACTTTGTCGTCAGTAAAAGAGACAGAGGGCGACCTAGCGTTGGTCCTCTTCCTACCACAACAACATGTTTCCCAGATATATCTATCCCGTAATGAATTAGCATGGCTTGTATACCTGCTGGGGTGCATGGCACAGGACCTTGTTCTTGAAGAACAAGTTTTCCAAGGTTGATGGGGTGAAGCCCATCGGCGTCTTTATTTGGATCCATTGCAGAAAGAGCTTGGTTGAAGTCAAAACCGTCTGCTACAGGGTGCTGGATAATGTAGCCGTGAATTTGAGGGTTCTCATTGAATTCTGTTACTGCTTCTAGAAGGGTTTCAGGAGAGTCGAAGGAGTTGATCTGACGATGGAAAGAATTAATCCCCACAATTTCGCATGTTTCGTGTTTTTTACGCACATAGCCGGCACTGGCATCATCGTCTCCAACTAAAATTGTTCCCAGTCCCGGAGTGATTCCAGAACTTTCAAGTGTTTCAACGCGCGATCTGACATCTTTTAATACAGATTCTGCGACTGGGCCGCCTTCTAAAAGTTGTGCAGTCATGAGTCGGAACTCTACCCGGCTCAGTTCTTATTTCAGTGTCGAAAATGGCGTTCCTTAGTAATCACCATCGCTATTCCAGATTTTTCAGCGGCTTCGATTACTTCGTCGTCTCTTATCGACCCGCCTGGTTGAATTACAGAGGTAACACCAGCCTCAATAACAGCATCTAATCCGTCTTGAAATGGAAAGAAGGCGTCACTCGCACAAACTCCACCAATTGCTCTTCCTGCTGCTTTTGTTGATGCGATGCGTCCAGCGTCTCGCCGATTTTGTTGCCCTGCGCCTATTCCGACTGCTTGAAGGTCTTTAACGAGAACAATGGTATTTGATGTCACTTTGGCAGCAATTTTCCACGCAAATTCGAGATCTAACCATTCATCTTCTGTTGGGTTGCGACTGGTAACTACTTCCCACTCATCTCTATTTATTTGCAGCGTGTCAGTGGTTTGTACAAGAAATCCATTTCCGATGCTTCTTATTTCTTTTGTTGCTCTTTCAGGTTTTTCAGCTTCAAAGATACGTAGATTTTTTTTCTTCGTTAAAAGCGACAATGCTTCTGGTTGAAATTCTGGAGCTATCAAAACTTCTGTAAATATTTCAGCTAACTGTTGTGCCATCTCTTCTGTTACTTCGCGATTCAACGCGACGATTCCCCCGAAAGCAGATACGGGGTCGCATTCATGTGCCCGTTGATAAGCAGACGCTATATCTATTCCAATGGCTACTCCGCAAGGGTTTGCATGTTTAATAATTGCTGCACAAGGTTCTTCGCCTAAGTCATGAACAAGTCTCCAAGCCGTATCTGTATCTAAAACATTGAGGTAAGACATTTCTTTACCTCCATGCATTACTGCGGTATCCCACCAACTAGATTTTTCCGTGCGGTATCTTGATCCTTTTTGATGTGGGTTTTCTCCATAACGAAGCGTTTCTGCCTCTTTGAGTTCAAAATGTAATAAATCAGGAAGTTCTTGACTGTTTTTGTTTAGCCAGCCGGTAATTTCATGATCATAAGACGCCGTATGCATAAATGCTTTATGAGCGAGGTGAGAACGCGTTTCTATACTGAGAGTTCCCTGTGTTTTTATTTCTTCAAGCACTGAGTCGTAATCAGTTGGTTCAACTATTACTCCGACATGAATATGGTTTTTAGCTGCAGCGCGAACCATTGTGGGTCCACCAATATCTATTAGTTCTATCCCGGGGTCCGAGCTAAATGGGTAAAGATTAGAAACCACTAAATCAATGGGAGTAATTCCATGTTTTTCTAAGTCAGCTAAATGGCTTGGATTGGATCTATCAGCAAGGATCCCGCCATAAATGAGTGGGTGGAGGGTTTTTACTCTCCCGTCGAGTATTTCTGGTGATTGAGTGATTTCAGATACTTCTGTTACGGGGATATTGGCATTTAACAGTTCTTGCGCTGTTCCTCCGCTAGAGATGATTTCCCATCCTAAAGTGACTAGCGCGTCAGCGAAGGCAGTAATTCCTGTTTTGTCGTATACAGATAGGAGCGCTCGTGGAGGATTAACTTGATTCATTTTTGTTTAACTATTTTTTCGAAACCTCAGGTAAGTCCCAATTCAGCAATTATGTCAACCATGTGTTCGCCTGCTTCTGTGGGATTAAGGCCTACACGCACATTTGCATCTCGTAAAGCATCCATCTTTGCTTGTGCGGTTCCTTTCCCACCTGAAACTATTGCTCCGGCATGCCCCATTTTTTTCCCAGGAGGTGCTGTTACACCAGCGACATAAGCCGAAACTGGTTTTGTCATATTATTTGCAATGAACTCAGCGGCTTCCTCTTCTGCTGCACCGCCAATTTCTCCGATCATCATTACGGCTTTTGTTTCAGGATCTTCTTCAAAGGCTTTTAGGCAATCAATAAAGGAGGTGCCTGGCACAGGGTCTCCTCCTATGCCTACACATGTTGTACAACCGATCCCTTTTTCTTTTAACTCATAGAGAGCTTGGTAAGTGAGTGTCCCTGAACGGCTAACGATCCCAACTGGTCCTCCTGGTTTCGCAATATGCCCGGCAGTAATTCCAATGTTGCACTTACCTGGTGAAATAATTCCTGGGCAATTCGGTCCAAGAAGTTGAACGTTTGGGAATTCGTTTTGTAGGTAATTGTAAAAATATGCTTCGTCGTGAGCGGGAACACCTTCGGTAATGGCAACGATGAACTCAATTCCACCTTCAGCAGCTTCAAGAACTGCGGATTGGACTCCAGCCGCTGGTATGAAAATGCAGGATGCAGTTGCACC
Organism: Acidimicrobiales bacterium AG-410-I20; assembly: GCA_949538625.1. GTDB lineage: Bacteria > Actinomycetota > Acidimicrobiia > Acidimicrobiales > MedAcidi-G1 > MedAcidi-G2B. The sequence goes on along the minus strand of CATISD010000102.1, from coordinate 1,476 downwards.
AGTTGCGTCAACTGCTTCTTGAATGTTGGCGTAGATGGGGATGCCGTCTACATCTTCGCCTGCTTTACGTGGATTGGTGCCAGCTACAACTTTTGTTCCATAGTCTCGGTTTAGGAGGCCGTAGTATCGTCCTTGGCTTCCCGTCAGACCTTGATAAATAACTTTGGTATTTTCATCTACAAAGATACTCATTAGTTATTTTCCTTTCTCGCCAGATCAACAGCTTGTTGTGCTGCATCCAACATGGTTGGAGCCATCTGTAGCGCTTCAGATAGGTGTGGTTCAAGGATCGTTCTTCCTTCGTCAGCATTAGTGCCGTCTAGTCGAATCACAATTGGTGCTTCTATTTCTACATTTTGTAAAGCTTCAATGATTCCGTTTGCTACTTCTTCACCTCGAGTAATCCCACCGAAAATATTTATAAAGATTGATTTCACTTCGGGGTCGTTGTTTATGACTTCGAGAGCCCCTGCCATTACTTCAGCATTTGCGCCACCACCGATATCAAGGAAGTTGGCTGCCGATCCACCTACTTGGTTGACTACATCGACTGTTGCCATAGCAAGTCCTGCACCATTAGCGATTACTCCTACAGTGCCATCAAGCCCAACATATTGAAGTCCTCGTTCATGTGCGGTGGTTTCTCGTTCATCCCGAGTTTGGGTTTGATCAAATTCAACGTATTCGGGATGTCGAAAGGTTGAATTGCCATCGAGGGTGACTTTTGCATCTAGAACATGAACTTTCCCCTCTGATGTAAGAATTAATGGATTTATTTCAACAAGGTCTGCGTCACCTTCTACATACGATTTGTAGAGATCAAGGAGAATCTCGATTGCTCCTTCAACTGCTTTCTCTGGGAGATTTGCTGAACTTACCCAACTTTTAGCCGTTTCTAAATCCAGTCCTTTTGTTGGGTCAATCCAAATTTTCGCGATCGCGTCAGGGTTTTCTTCAGCGACTGTTTCAATTTCAACTCCGCCTTCTGCGGAAAGCATCCCAAGATGTTTTTTTGCTGAACGATCCAGAGTGAAACTTGCATAATATTCTTCTGCGATGTCAGACGCTTTTTCAATCCAAATTCTTTTTACGACGTGGTCTTTGATGTTTAAACCAAAGATATTGCTTGCGTGTTCCCGGACATCATCAATTGTCGCTGCAAATTTCACACCACCGGCTTTTCCGCGTCCTCCAGTATGAACTTGAGCTTTTACCATGACTGGTAGGCCTAATTGTTCTGCCGCTTCAACGGCTTCTTCAACGGTAAAAGTTATTTCTCCAGAAGAAACTGGTAGCCCATATTTAGAAAAGAATTGTTTTCCTTGGTATTCAAAAAGGTCCACTGGACGTCTCCTACATGTAATAAGTAGATTCAAAATGAAGTCTCAGCGATATTAGGCATAAACTGATGCTGTTTCCTCCTTGGGCGGAAAAATCTATTAATTAGGAGTAATTTGTGCCCAGTCAAAAAGGTGT
>CATISD010000101.1 GCA_949538625.1 Acidimicrobiales bacterium AG-410-I20 | reverse complement strand
TCGATTGGAGTAGTAGGGGTCGCTCCTGGTGTTCAAGTCATGGGATTAAAGTTCCTCAATTCCAGCGGCTCAGGAATGACCTCTCACGCTTTACAGTCGCTGCAATACGCAATAGATAACGGAGCACTCATTTCAAATAATTCATGGGGAGGTGGTGGTTTTAGCTCCGCGATGCAAACCTTACTCACTCAAGCCGAAGCAGTTAACCATCTGTTTGTAGCTGCGGCAGGAAACTCATCAACAAATATTGATAACTCCCCAACTTACCCAGCTGCTTATCAAAACGCGAACGTTATTTCAGTGGCCTCTATCCAATCCGATGGATCTCGATCAGGCTTCTCCAACTACGGAACAACCAATGTGGACGTAGCTGCCCCCGGATCTGGTATCCGGTCCACAGTCACCGGTGGAGGATATGCAAGCTTTAATGGAACGTCCATGGCTTCACCTCATGTCGCTGGCATCGCTGCCCTGATGCGGTCTCTGGCGCCCACCGCATCAACGGCAGACATCAAAAGAATTTTGATTGAAACTTCGACTTGGGACTCTCGATTAGAAACCGTTTCCGACTCTGAAGGAAGAGTAAATGCCTCTGCAGCTGTATCTGCCGTCAACGGATCGATTCCTTCTTTGAGCATCACAGCAACAGCAACAGTCATAACAGAAGGACAGAGCGTTACTTTCTCTGCTACAGCTACAGATTCTTCAAATAACAACATCGCGAACCAAGTCCAATGGAAAATAGGAGACCAACTCCAAACAACAGGAGCCACTTTTACCTACACAGCCTCGACACCGGGTCAAATTAGAGTAAGAGCAGAAGTTACCGATTCCACGGGCACCGCATCTACCTTCATCAACTTGACGGTAAATGAAATTGAAAGATCCATTACCGTAACCTCCCCGAACGGAGGCGAGGTATTCGAAGCAGGAGACACAGAACAAATAACCTGGAATCACGTTGGGCCAACCGGGCCAGTAAATGTTTCAGTCATAGAAAAACAAACAGTTTCTGCAGAATTCATCGGAGAATCTGCGTTACCGATCGTTGATCACACCGTTCTCACCGTGCCAATTAATGTGACTTCAACTACACCAATCACTTCATTAACAGTCGGACTTCGCTTGAACCACACTTGGGATGCCGACTTACTTTTAGAGTTGGTAAGCCCTTCAGGGCAAACGATTCAACTAGCGAATCATGTAGGCCAATCAGGAGACAACTTCGGGTCCGGCGCTGAAAGTTGCAGTGGCGAACTAACGATCTTTTCAGATACAGCAGAAACCTCAATACTTTACGGCACAGCTCCTTTCGCAGGGTCATACAAACCACAACAACTACTAAGTGCCTTCTCAGGACAGAATCCTTCAGGGCAGTGGCAAATAAAGATCAACGATCAATGGACTTACGATCAGGGCCATTTATTCTGCGCTCAACTCAGTTTCAATGGAACAAGCACAGCTATAGCAACGAATGTTCCTGTCGCAAATGGGACAGTATCTTGGACGGTTCCTGCAGCATTAGAAGGAAAAAACTTGATAGCGAAAGTAGATAGCGGACTCGCTTACGATGAGTCAGACTCTGCCTTCTTTGTAGCGGGTGAAGCAAGCCCAAGTCCAACAACCACGACAACTACTACGACCACAACTCAACCCCCTGTAGAAATAGAAATCCTCTCACCTGATGGAGGAGAGACATACAACCACGATGAAACGATTACTGTCTCGTGGACATCTACAAGCTCAGATCCATTAACGATTTTTGCTCATTCGGTTAACAAGGCACCTAAAGAACTAGGGGAGACCAGCCCTATTCAAGATCACACAACCCTCTTGATACCAGTCAGTATTCCTAACTCAGGTGCTGTACGCGAAGTTGCTTTGGGCCTAAGAGCCAACCATACGTGGATGTCTGATTTGACAGTTTCACTTCGTCATCCCGATGGAACAACAGTGGTGCTCATGGATCGAGAAGGATCCAACGGAGATGATCTTGGTTCCGGGTCTAAAGACTGTTCTGGAACGATGACTGTATTTGATGATGACGCGACTACTTCCGTTGTGGATGGATCTGCTCCGTACTTAGGTCAATTCAAACCTGAAGAGCCGCTTTCAACTTTTGACGGTTTAGCGACATCAGGGACTTGGTACGTAGAAGTAAAAGACTCATTTGGCTTAGATCAAGGGAATGTCTTTTGTGTGGACCTTGAAGTGGTCGGAGACGGAGTACAAGTCGCATCAGGTCAAACGTCTCCAATGTCGATTTCCGCAGAAACGCTTGGTGCGGGTTCTTATTTGGTAAGGGCAGCGACTAGCAGCGGAAACGATGAGGGGCTTTCAGATGCTTCTTTCACGATAAATCCGGCACCGTTTGATGCATCCGATTCATTTCCCGAAGAAGATGTAGAAGAGTACACGGTGACTGTGGGCTATTCATCAGAGGAGATGACGAATCTCAATAATTCAGCGAACTCATTTGGTATGGGTGTTGAGGAATTTCAAAAAACAGCTGTAGGACTGCTCGCTTTCTTACGGGCCTTGCTTCCTCCAGGGGCTGCAGAATGGGCACCTATTTGTTCAGATTGTGCTGGTAGTGAGCAAACCACGACTCTTTACACTGCAAGCGATGGCACACAAAACGCATTAGAGAGCGTCGCTGGTTCTTCTATGAATGGAGCTCAAGCTCAACGATTCTCAAGTTCAGTTCTTATCTTCTTACTCGCGTTATTAGATGCGCAAAACTGAGTTAATCAAGTATTGAGCTCAAACTTCTTTCTGCCTTCTACCTAGTTCTTTCTGAGTTTCCCTGTCTGCGTCTTTTTTCGCAATGGTTTGACGCTTGTCGTAATCGGATTTTCCGCGTCCTAAAGCAATCTTTACCTTGGCTCTACCTTTAGAGAAATAAAGTGAAAGAGGCACTAAAGTCAAACCATCACGGTTGAGACGACTGGAAATACGTTCAATCTCTTTACGGTGTAAAAGAAGTTTCTTCGGTCGATCTGGTTCGTGAGCAAACGTGTGATTACTCCTATACGGAGCGATATGAAGTCCAATTAGCCACAACTCTTGGTTTTCCTCACGACCAAAAGCATCTGAAATTTGAACTTTTGACTCTCGTAGAGACTTGACCTCACTTCCAGAGAGAACCAAACCAGCCTCCCAAGAATCGAACAACTCATAGTTTCGGTTTGCTTGACGGTTAGTTGCAATTACACGATCATTACTTTTAGACACATTAAAAGAGTACCGCTAAGAGGCATTGACTTTCTTGTCATTACAAGATAATCAAATCTATAAAGCAGATTATTCAATCAATAACCAAGAGTTGAGATAGATTGCCTACAAGGATCAAACAATCAAACAAGAGGAGTACTTGTGCGACCGGATGGCCGACAAAATAATGAATTACGGCAAGTTTCTTTTGAACGAGATTTCACAGAAATGGCGCTTGGCTCCTGTCTGGTGTCTTTTGGCCGCACTCGAGTCTTATGTACTGCATCGGTAAACGATTCAGTACCGCCGTGGTTGCGTAATACGGGCAAAGGGTGGGTAACAGCGGAATACGCCATGCTTCCTGGTTCAAGTAACGAACGGATAAGAAGAAAGACCTCTGGAAGAAGTCAAGAAATCCAAAGACTGATCGGTCGTTCCCTCAGGGCTGTAGTGGATTTAGATGCTTTGGGAGAGCGAGAAGTAACAGTTGATTGTGATGTTCTACAGGCAGATGGTGGAACAAGGACAGCGTCAATATGCGGAGGGTTTGTCGCTTTGCACGATGCGTTTAGTCGCTTAGTTCAAAATGGTGAACTTGAATCAAACCCGATTACAGACCAACTAGCGGCTATTTCTGTTGGGATCATTGAAGGTGAAGCTCGTCTTGATCTTCCCTATATAGAAGATGCGGCCGCTGAAGTTGATTTCAATGTAGTAATGACCGGCTCTCAAGAGTTTGTCGAAGTTCAAGGAACAGCTGAAGGGGCTACATTCGCTCGACCGCAATTAGACGAACTTATTGAACTTGCTTCAGCAGGAGTTGATGAAATTATTCAGCGTCAAAAAAATCTATTAGCGGACCCACCATCACCTCGAAAATAGGCTTTACGAAATGCTTCCGGAGCTAGTAATTGCTAGTGCTAATCCTGACAAAGTAGAAGAAATATCATCAGTACTTAGCGATCTCGCTACTTTAATTCCTCGACCAAAAGAAATACCAGAGGTAATTGAAGATGGTGAAACATTAGAAGACAACGCCAGACTTAAAGCTCAAGCAATCCTCAAAGCAACCGGTTTGCCCTCTCTTTCCGACGACACTGGACTCAGCGTCGATGCGTTAGGTGGTGAACCAGGAGTGAGGTCAGCGCGTTACTCGGGTGAAGAAGCCACTTACCAAGACAACGTTGACAAATTGCTTCACAATCTCAAAGGAATACCTCCAAGATTACGAACAGCTCGTTTCCAAACAGTAGCGATGATCTGCTATCCCGATGGAAATGAAATAATAGCCACAGGTGTAGTTGAAGGAACTATCTCAGAATTGCGTAAAGGGGATGGAGGATTTGGTTACGACCCAGTATTCATCCCGTATGAAGGCAATGGTTTAACGTTTGCAGAAATGGGCGAAGAAAAACATCAGATCTCTCATCGAGGTCGCGCTTTACGAAACCTTATGGAAATGCTCAGCACCTAGTTCGTTGAAACTTCGGCTGGGTCAAAGGTGCGGTTAACAAATCGGTCAAACTCTGCATCGGTAACTGGTTCAGAAAAATGAAAACCTTGAGCAAAGTTGCATTTCAATTTACTTAGTTGCGTTAGTTGTGTTTCGGTTTCGACACCTTCAGCAACAACTTCAAGATCCAAACTATGAGCTAAAGCAATTGTTCCAGTAACAATGGCGGTGTCATCGTCGTTAGTACCTAATCCTGTCATGAAAGAACGATCTATTTTCAAGAAATTGATCGGAAACCTCTTGAGGTAAGCCAGAGATGAGAAGCCTGTTCCGAAATCATCAAGTCCTATTTGCACCCCAAGAGCAGTCAACTCTTCCAGTATTTTTCCAGTAACAGGATTGGCAGCGATAAGAGCACTTTCGGTGAATTCCAAAGCCACCAATGAAGAATCAAGACCATTTTCAGTTAAAGCAGATCTTATGACCTCTGGAAAAGCGGGATCAGAGAGCTGCCTAGCTGAAACATTTACTGCCATATTTAGAGGATTCTTGCTTGACGAGTTCCATTTACCTAGGCGATTTAAAGCGATATTTAAAACCTGACTTCCCAAATCAGCGATGAGACCAGTATCTTCAGCCACATCAATAAACTGATCCGGTAAGAGAAGGTCTCCGCTTTCTGCTCTAATTCGGGCTAAAGCCTCTGCTCCTATGACAGCGCCATCAGATATGCGGATAACAGGCTGAAAGTAAACCTCAATCCGATCCTCCTCTAGAGCCTGTCTTAATTCTTGTTCTACGCTATGTCGGCGTACCGCTTGATCTCGAAGATGATCGTCAAAAACTTCAGCGCGGTCTCTTCCTTTTTCCTTGGCTCGATATAGGGCAGTGTCTGCGTCTCGGAGAAGATCAGCAGGTGTTTCTTCTCCGTGTGCCAGTGCAATACCGATACTTGTGGTTACTACTGTTGATTCTGAACCTAGTTCCACTGGTGTGGAGAGAGATCTGCGGATACGTTCAGCGGCAACTAAAGCATCAGTGGTTCTTGCCATGTCACCAATTACAACAACGAATTCATCTCCACCTAAACGGGCCACAGTATCTCCAGGGCGCACTGTTTTTTCCAATCTTCGGGAAACTTCTCTTAAGAGATCATCACCGGACCCATGACCTAAAGAGTCGTTGACCACTTTAAAGTTATCTAGATCTAAAAAGAGGACACCGACCATAAGGTCGTGTCGTGAGGAGCGATGTAATGCATCGCGGAGGCGCTCAAGGAGAAGAGCTCGGTTAGGGAGGCCAGTCAACTCGTCATGGAAAGCGCGCTCTTCTAACTGGGCTGCTACTTCAACTCTCTCAGTAATATCGCGTGCGTTAACTACGACGCCAGCTACGGCGGGATTCTCTAGCAGATTCGTGGCAACTATCTCCATATGCAGCCAACTTCCATCGTTATGAGAGATTCGCGCATCAAAAGCAGGGGACATTCCTGGAACTGAAAGCATTTCAGGTACTTGTTCACTTAAATCATTACGATCATCTGGATGCACGAGTTCTATTACTGGGGTTCCTTCAAGAGCTAAAACATCTCGTCCGAGAACACGACCGACGGCAGGGCTAGAGTAAATAATTTTCCCATCGTTACCGATTACGGCCACTAAATCTGAAGCATGTTCAACCAAAGCTGCTAGACGAACTTCAGAAGCCTCCACGCGCCTTTGAGCAGCATGCAAATCGCTTAAGTCTCTTGCCACTAAAGAGATTGCTTCAATTTGACGATTTTCTGTTCGATGAGCCACTAACAAAGCCGAGACTGGGACTTTCTTTGAAGCTCCAATCTTTCTAACGTTCAGCCGGAATTCCCCTCTCCAGATATCCCGTGACCGGATTGAAGGCAAAGCAGTAGCCGCGAACTGCGCCTGAGACCAGCCATCAAGCAGATCGAGAAGTCTTGACCCAACTATGCCAGGGGCCAAATCTTCAAGAGCGGCATTAGCCCATCTCACATTACGGCCCAACGGATCTAAAATTGCCACTAAATCAGGACTGGCTTCTAATACTCGGGTCAACTCTTGTGCCCTCAGAGCCTCATCAAGTTGGCCAGTGACATCAGTAAAAGTCACTAATCCACCTGAGTGAACAGGAGTCACGGAGAGGTCTATCCAGCAAGGATTACCAGAGGTGTCTCGAAGCCGGAGTCTCCCTCGGAGACCTTTGTGGCTAGTGAGAGTATCGGCGAGCTCAGAAAGAAAATCGCTCTTTCCGCTTGGATCTAAATGGCCTTTCCATCCATCTCCAAGAGCTTCATCAATATCTTGTCCGGTAAGGGAACTCCATTGATCGTTTACAGCCACACATTGCAGTTGAGAATCGAGAAGAAACATTCCGGCCGGAGACGAAGCAACAAGGTCGCTTAAATGAGCCCCCTCATTCGCTAAGTGGTGACCATTATCTACAGATATATCTTTTTTGTTCACGTGCGGACGGGGGGACTCGAACCCCCATGCCTTGCGGCGCCGGCTCCTAAAGCCGGTGCGTATGCCAATTTCGCCACGTCCGCAGGCTTTGAGCTAAAGGTGCAACACCTTTAGCTGTTTGGTTAATGCATTTCTCCGCGACGAACGATCACTTGATCAATAATGCCATAGTCACGAGCCTCCTCGGCGGTGAACCAGCGGTCACGGTCGCTGTCAGCTTCTATTGTTTCAACCTTTTGTCCTGTGTGTTCAGCTATTCGTTCTTGGAGCATTTTTTTGGTGTAAGCCATTTGCTCAGCTTGAATTGCTATATCGGAAACTTGGCCACGAACTCCACCCAATGGTTGATGCATCATGATTCGTGCATGGGGGAGAGCGTAACGCTTACCGGGAGCTCCAGCACATAATAAGAATTGTCCCATAGAAGCACCAAGACCCATACAGATCGTTCCAACCTCAGGGCCGACAAATTGCATCGTGTCGTAAATAGCCATTCCTGAAGTTACAGAACCACCAGGAGAATTGATATAAAGCCAAATTGGTTTTTCGGAGTCTTGGGATTCAAGGAAAAGCATTTGAGCGCTGATGTAGTTAGCAACTTCGTCATTAACATCAGTCCCCAGAACGATTATTCGGTCTTTAAGTAGACGGCTGAAGACATCAAAGCGGCCATCCGCGAGTGCATCAGCGTTTGAAGAGATCGTAGAGTCAGTTATCAAATGTTCATTCATGTAAAGCAGGCTATCGCGATGTGAGCAGAGGACACATATGTATTTCTACCTTCAATTTCTCGCTTCTTCGGCTTTTTGCCTTAAATCCGCAGTTGCGTGAGCTAAACCTTCAGGATCACGGAACAAAGCGCTTCCAGAAACGAAGACGTTAGCGCCAGCAGCAGCGGCAGCAGCGATAGTTGCTGGTCCTATTCCACCATCAACTTCGATATCGCAGTCGTATCCTTCGAGCATCTCCGCAACTCTTACCACTTTTGATTCCATCTCAGAAATATAGGTCTGTCCACCAAAGCCAGGATTCACTGTCATCACTAGAACTAAGCCAAGGAGATCCCGTACTTGACTTATTACTTCTGGTGGGGTGTGAGGATTAAGAGCAACAGCAGGAGTAGCTCCCAAATCCTTGATGATTGCCAATGTTCGATGCAGATGCGTGCAAGCCTCTGCATGAACAAGAATTGTTGAACAACCTGCTTCGATATAGAGAGGAGCGAGTAAGTCTGGGTCAACCACCATCAAATGGGCTTCAAAGTCAATAGAAAGTAATGGTCTGATTGATGCAACAACATCAGGGCCGACCGTAAGGTTTGGAACAAACACACCATCCATGATGTCCCAGTGGATTCGATCAACCCCAGCTTCTTGAAGGGCTAAACATTCTTCACCTAGGCGTGAAAAATCGGCAGGAAGGATAGAAGGGGCGATAAGTACGGGTCTGCTCATAATCTTGACTTTACTCCTTTCCTCTCAAAGGTTGGCGACGAAACCGTAAATGGTCTGGATAAGGGTAAAAATCTGGAAGTTGATTATTTGAAAGTTGTGTCTGAACATCTTTCCAAAAATCCGTAGAGAAGAGATCTCCATGAACGGTCTTGAATCGTTCCCATATTTTTCTATCTATTCCTGAAGGAAAAGCCATGAAAGTTGGGAACTGTTCGGGAAAGACATCTCCAGGTTCGATAGCGAACCAAGGCTGAGATCTCATCTCGTCTTCGTAGCTACTTGATTCAGGCGTCTCTCTGAAACGGCAATCTTCAATAAGACAAATTTCGTCGTAGTCATAAAAAACTACGCTTCCGTGCCTTGTTACACCAAAGTTCTTTGTGAACAGATCACCGGGCCAGATATTTGCGGCAGCGAGATCTTTGATAGCGGATCCCCAATCCAAGGCAGCGGCCTCTGCTTTATCAGTGGACATTTCACGAAGATAAAGATTAAGCGGATAAACCTGACGTTCGGTATAGAGGTGAGAGATCACCACTTGATCGCCGACTAGCCGAACTGTCCTACTTGCTTCAGTTAACAATTCTTCAAGCAGGTCAGGGTCAAAGCGGTCCACATCAAAAGAGAGATTTTCGAATTCTTGTGCATCCACCATTCGCCCAACACGGTCATGGTGGTAAACCAATTTGTAACAGTCTTTTATGGCTTGGTGGGTTGTATTTTTTGGAGGGTCAAACCGATCTTTAATAACTTTGAAAACCACGTTGAAGGAAACCAAAGTGAAGACTGCCATTACCATTCCCGGAGTACCTCGCGCTCGAATGAACTTGTCATTTGAATTTTGCATATTTCTATACAGGGCACGGTAAAGGCTGGTTTTGCCATGCTGGTTAAACCCGAAAGCCGTATAAATCTCAGAAATAGATTTAAGCGGCAGCATTGATTTTACGAATCCCACTAGCTCTGATGGGCGCGACCATTCAACGAAAAAATATGACCGAGTAAAGCTGAAAAGGCGGCTGGCTTGTGATTCTGTTAGGAGGACCGTATCGACAGCTAAACCACCTTCGCGGTGAACTATAGGAATCACTATGGGAGTTAGCCGATTAAGGTAACGCAGTCGGCCGACGAGATAAGCCCCTTTATTCCGGTAAAAAACAGGGCGGAGCATATCAATATTGTCCAAATCGAGATTGTCCCAAGCATCAAGTAAGAAAGCATCGACCTTTGCTGCGACTTTCTTGGCATCAGATTCAAGATCTATCCAAGGAATTTCAAAATCGTAGGATTCTAAAATAGAACGGATAAGGGCAGCCGAATCTCTGGTACGGGTCCAAGTGGAGAACAAATTTGAATCACCCTCACTTTTTGGAAGAGTGGAGGCCCCAAACCAACGAAGCTCAACGTCGTTATCGATACCTATTGTTGTGAAAATCCTTCTAGTTACCGAATTAAAAAAAGTTTCCGATAGATCCAGATCAGATCTTCCGGATATTCGACGGCGATAATGAAGACGCGCAGCTCGCCATAGCCCTCTTTGATCCGGAAGAGATGTAAGCGTTTCTTTAACAGAAGCCACTGTTGCGTTGACTTCCTGAGTGTGAAGTCCAAGACGTTGAACTGCCTCGTGGTCCTGACTGGACCATTCTTGATTAGCGAAGTGACTACCGGCGCGGCGAGTTATTTCCTGAAATGAAGTTATGTATTTGACGTAACCGTCATGAATAGCGTCAGCTACCCCTGCGGCTGTCTGATCAAAGTTTTCTAAATTATCTTCACTCATTTGATCTCTTGTCGGTCTTTTCCTTCCTAAATAGGTATAACACTTTTTCCACCACTAGCCTGCCCGAATATGAATACTCTCACAGATCTTAAAGACAGGTTTCCCGGATTATCCAATGGATGGGCACGATTTGATGGTCCAGCAGGAACTCAAGTAGTTGATACAGCAATAGATGCGATGTCCGAATGGCAACGTAGCGGAAACAACGCCAATAGTCATGGGTTCTTTCCTGCAGCAGACGCATGCGATGCTTTGGTCGAACAAGCAAGTAACACCATGGGTCAACTTCTTGGCGCTAATCCGGAAGGCATAATTTTTGGCCCAAGCACAACAGCGAATTTGATGGCAGTGACGAGAGCAGTCAGTAAGACGTTGTCGCCAGGGGACGAAATAATCTGCACCACTCTTGATCATTCGGCAAACGTTTCTCCTTGGCAAATTGCCGCTGAAGAAGCAGGAGCCCATGTACGCATGGCGGAAATGAATGGAGAAACAGGCCGTTTGCCGACAGAAGCAGTAGCGGACCTATTGACGAGCAAAACAAAGTGGGTTGCAGTCTCGGGTGGTTCTAATGCAATAGGAACAATGCCCGATATTTATAAAATCACTCAGGCAGCTCATGCGCACGGAAGCCGAGTGGCGGTGGATGGTGTGCATCGAACTCCGCATGTCAAAGTCGACATAGAGGAGATTGGATGTGATATCTATGCGACATCTTCTTATAAATGGTATGGCCCACATGCTGGAGTTCTTTGGATGGCCTCAGACCTTCTTTCTGATTTACCTGCTTATAAGATCCGTCCCGCTCCATCTCAAGGAGCAGGACGATGGCAATACGGGACACCATCTTGGGAGACACTCGCTGGTATAGAAGCCGCAGGAAAATTCCTTTTAGATATCGGCATGGAAAATATAAGTTCACACGAACAGAAACGTTTCAAGAAACTTCTCTCGGGTCTTCATGAGATACCAAAAGCACGTGTTGTGGGGGTAACAGGCCCTGATGATGTTGGTGACCGCGCACCCACCTTAATGTTTCTTGTGGAAGGTCTCTCTCCAGAACATGTTGCAAAGCATTTGGCTAAAGCGAAAGTGGCAGTCTGGGATGGGCATAACTATGCCGTAGATGCAATGGAGCCTTTAGGTCTGCATCTAGAACAAGGCGCAGTCCGAGCAGGAATTACTGCATATATAGATGATGAAGAAGTAGACCGACTTTTAGAAGCTGTTTCGTCTCTTTAAAATTAGCGAAAACACCAACCAAGCTCTTAGTGACCATAGGGTAAAGGTAGGTAGGAAGCAGAGAGGAGGTGCAACGTGGTTAAAAGGCTTACTCAGTACAGTCACGGCGCTGGTTGAGGCTGCAAGTTCGCTCCGAGCGAACTGGCGCACGTTGTGCGTCGACTGACTCCAACAAGTAACCCAGACCTTCTCGTCGGAGCGGTTACCGGTGATGACGCTGCCGTTTGGCGTTTAGACAATAATCGGGCTTTAGTGGTCACCGCAGATTTCATAACACCAGTTGTTGATGACCCGCGCGCCTGGGGGCAGGTAGCGGCAGCTAACGCGGTTTCAGATGTTTATGCAATGGGTGGCAAACCTCTTCTCGCACTAAATTTGGTCGGATGGAACAGTTCAGAGTTGCCCACTGACCTTTTATCAGAGGTTCTTCTTGGAGCGCAAGACATCGCTGAACAAGCTGGATTCGCTATCGCTGGCGGCCATACAGTGGATGATCCTGAACCAAAATTCGGATTGGCAGTGGTGGGCGAAGCCGACCCTGAGAATCTTTTAACAAACGCAGGCTTCAAAGTTGGGCAAAAACTACTTCTCAGTAAACCCTTAGGAGTAGGTGTCATTACTACAGCAATAAAAAATGACACAGCATCTACTGAAGCAATACAAGCAGCGATGGAGTCCATGGTTGCATTAAATGAAGAAGCCTCTCAAATAGCTCTCAAATTTGAAGCGACAGGGGCTACCGATGTCACCGGATTTGGATTATTAGGCCACCTAGGCAGGGCAGTAGAAGAATCTAAGGTCGGAGCGCAGATCAACACTGAGGAAGTTCTCTTTCTACCAGAAACCCAAGAACTGGCTGAAGCGGGATTTGTGCCAGGTGGAAGCCGCCGTAACCTCGAATGGTTAGATGGCCGGTTGGATAAAGGCAACTGCAGCGAAACCGGTGTTTTATTATTAGCAGACGCACAAACCTCTGGAGGTTTACTCTTTGGGATTGACGATAGTAAAGCACAGGATGCTTTGGATGAGCTTGTCTCATCCGGCCACAGTGCGTCAATCATTGGTTCTGTGATAGATGAAGAAGGAAAGATAGTTCTTAGGTAACCCATCAGTTAAAGGGTTAAAACTCAAAGTATTGATTTGGAGAGAGTTATGGAAGAAGAGGGATGGGAGTCAGAACTTGAAGAACTCCGAACTCGTGAAACTTTCGCAGAAAAAATGGGCGGCAAAGAAAAAGTAGATCGCCAACGCGAACGCGGAAAACTAAATATTCGTGAACGAATAAGCAAACTTCTTGACCAAAATTCCTTTCATGAAATAGGCAAAATCTCCGGACGGCCCACCTACGACGAAGAAGGAAACCTAGTAGATCTACAAGCAGCAAATTTTATTTTTGGCCGTGGATTAATTGATGAACGACCAGTAGTGGTCGCAGGCGATGATTTCACGGTTCGTGGCGGAGCAGCAGATGCATCTATTCCCACGAAGCAAGTAGCTGCAGAGAGGATGGCAGGAGAACTGCGTCTACCAATTATTCGCTTAGTTGATGGCACCGGCGGGGGAGGCTCTGTCAAATCTTTAGATTCCGACCCAAAGAAGAAGAAAGAAACGACTGGGGGGCATGGCGGAGGTTCACGAACCTATGTGCCAGCCGTAGTTGGATGGGAACACGCCATCACTAATTTGTCTACTGTTCCTGTAGTTTCACTTGCTCTCGGTCCAGTAGCGGGGCTTGGTGCCGCACGAATGGTGACAAG
>CATISD010000100.1 GCA_949538625.1 Acidimicrobiales bacterium AG-410-I20 | reverse complement strand
TGAAAGATACAGGCATATTAGATTTACTACTAAGGAGCGCTGATGATGATAAAAAAAATTTTTATTGTTCTTTATTTTTTATTTGTTTTAAATGCTTGTTCAGAAGCATCCACAACAACCCAAACACCCACAACAACCCAAACACCTACAACAACGCAAACACCTACAACAACGCAAACACCCACAACCACTCAAACACCCACAACAACGCAAACACCCACAACAACGCAAACACCCACTACCACTCAAACATCCACAACAACTGTCTTAATGCCGTATGGCCCTGAGCAATTTCTGGATAGAGGCCCTTGGGCAGTAGGTGTTCGTACCATTCAGTTAGAAGATCGGCCAGTTGAAGTTTGGTATCCCGTTGAACCAAATACAGTTGAAGGCTTAACACCTGAAGTCTTTGACAGCATAGATGTGATCTCTGAAGTTGTCAGACCTTTTATACCAGGTGATCTCGGTGGTGAAGTAAACACAAATTCCTTCAGAGATGCCACTCCTGCCAGCAGAGGAGGTCCTTTCCCAATTGCTGCTTATAGCCATGGAAGCCCCGGTTACCGTCAGGCAGCTACTTTCCTAACGAGCCATCTTGCTAGCCATGGTGTTATCACAATTGCCGTGGAGCATCTCGGTCGAAGCCTTACTACCTTATTAACTCCACTTGCCGACTCTGATACGCCGGAAGATAACGTTGCTGATCTTTTTGAAGCTTTAGAAATTATTGATGAAGACTCTGAATTGGGTCCTATAACTGATAACTCGAAAATAGTGATAATTGGACATTCTGCGGGCACTAGAACTGCGGCTCTTGCGACTGCGGATGATCGGGTCGCTGGTGTCGCTCTTCTCGCGGGTGGTTTTCAGGATCTTGCAGTTGACCGGCCTGCTTTGCTGGTTGTGTTTGAAAATGACTCAATAGTTGATCCATTAATCTCATGGGAATTACACGAATCACTCGATAATTCAGTTTTCATTAATATCGCTGAAACTGGACACGCTACAGCGATAGATGTGTGTCCTTTAATTCAAGAGCGAGGTGGCCTTACAGAATTGCGTGACGCCCTCGGCGATTCCACGGTTCGATCCGGTGAAGATGGTTGCCTGCCTAATGACGCCGATTCAAGAGCTGTTCATGATCTTTTACGTGTATATCTGACTAGCTTCACCTATGAGGTTCTAGATCTTCCGAGAGGAACTTTTAAGATGACAGCCGAGATTGCTGACCTAGTCTCAGATGTCGAGCTTCGAGGGTTCAACGATCCCCCAACTAAACAGTCAGAAACCCCCATTAGATCTGTAATTCAAATGGAAGAAATAGACGTTGGTGAACTGGGTGTTGGTTTTCGTATTATCTATGAGTCGAAATCAATTTTTGGTGAACCCATTGAAGTGAGTGGCCTGGTCTTGGCACCGGATCTCAATTCTGAAGAGTCCCGTCCTGTTCTTTCTGTAGCACATGGGACAGTTGGTCTTGCCGATCAGTGTGCGCCATCAAGACAGGAACCTGTAGCGAATCTTGAATTAATAAAACCATTTATTGAAGCTGGCTGGGTTGTAGTCGCATCTGATTTAGAAGGTTTAGGATCTGATGGCATCCATCACTATATTGTCGGCGAAAGTGAGGCTCGCGGGGTTTTTGACATTGTAAGAGCTGCTAAGAATATTGAGGGACTAAATGCTGATGGTCCACTTGTAGTTTGGGGTCACTCTCAAGGTGGGCACGCAGCCTTGCATGCTAGCCAACGATGGTTGGATCTGGCCCCGGAACTTAATCTGGTAGGTGTTGCCGCGGGTGCACCTCCTTCGCAGTTTCCTTTGCTTAGATCATTTCTGCAAAGTGGCCCTTTTCAGGGGTACCTAGTAATGGTCGGCGCTTCTTTTGGTTCCGCCTATCCGGAACTAGATTATGAGAGCCTTATCAAATCTGAATATTTGCCGCTCTTAGAAGAGTTGGAAAAAGGTTGTACAGGTCACGTTTTTGACATTTTCAATCCAATTCCTTATGAAGATCTTGTAACCGTCGATGATGTTTTCTCTCTTCCGGATTGGAATGCTCGCCTTACTGAAAATGATACAAATCAGCGGAATGTCCAAGTTCCCACCGTGATCCTTCATGGAACAGACGATGAGCAGATACCTTTTATTGCGAGTCAACTACTTTTAGGTCAACTTTGTGCTTTTTCTCTCTCTGCTCCCATCGAGCTGAGAGAATACCCAGGTACGAACCATGCCACTGCTGTAACGGAGTATTGGAGTGATTTAATAGATTGGTCTAATGAAAGAATTAGCGGCGCTCCTGCTAACGATCAATGTGAGTAGTTAGCCTCAGTTTTGAGGTTTTGAGAATAGATACTTTATTAGCCAGACGGCTAAACCTAATCCGACTATTTGCATCAGGATAAACATCGGTGCTGAAGATGGTTCTATTCCTGCGAAAGTATCCGAAAGCATCCTAGCTACTGATACAGCCGGGTTAGCGAAGCTTGTCGATGAAGTGAAATAGTAAGCACCTCCTATATACGCCCCAACAACATAGGGAATGTGATTTGATTTCTTGGTTTTCAACAAGCTGAATACGATGAGCAGAAGACCTAATGTAGCGATTACTTCTGCAAGCCATAAATTTGCACCTGACCTTGTCTTTTCTGACAACTGAAACCAATCCAAG
>CATISD010000099.1 GCA_949538625.1 Acidimicrobiales bacterium AG-410-I20 | reverse complement strand
GTTCCAAGCACCCAAGTAGCAACAATTAAAGAACCTATTGCTTGAACGAGAAGTTGTTCAAAGCCCCCACCATAAAATAGTCCTGCATTTTCTCTGCCAAGAAATGCGTCGTCGTATCTAGCGAATAATCCCACAGCAAGAGTCCCCCATACACCACAAATACCGTGAACAGATACTGCTCCGACAGGATCGTCTATTCCTTTTCTTTCAATCATGATTATTGAGTAAACAACAATTATTCCACCTATTAACCCAGAAATAATCGCTCCTAAAAAGTTCAAGGCTCCTGTACCTGCAGTAATACTAACTAGGCCTGCTAATGCGCCGTTACCAGCCATTCCGACATCTAAGGAA
Source organism: Acidimicrobiales bacterium AG-410-I20 (assembly GCA_949538625.1). Taxonomy (GTDB): domain Bacteria; phylum Actinomycetota; class Acidimicrobiia; order Acidimicrobiales; family MedAcidi-G1; genus MedAcidi-G2B. The sequence goes on along the minus strand of CATISD010000099.1, from coordinate 7,547 downwards.
CCGGTTTTTTTCCAAATTACGAAACCAGATCCGAGAACTCCTGCTGCAGCAGCTAACAATGTTGTCATGATGGCGTGAGCTACCCACTCATCCATAGCTAACTCTGAACCAGCATTAAATCCGAACCATCCAAACCATAAGATGAAAACACCAATTGTCACGTAACCAATATTGTGACCAGGAATAGCTCTTGGATTACCGTTCGAATCGTATTTACCAAGTCTTGGCCCTAAAAATATGGCTCCCATAAGAGCCGCCCATCCACCGGTGCTATGAACAATGGTTGAACCTGCAAAATCACTAAATTTTGCATCACCGATTGCAAGGTCACTTAATAAACCATCACCTTGCCAAAACATATGAACAACAACCGGGTAAATAAATCCAGTCATTACCGCACTAAACATTAAATAGGCCGAAAATTTGGTTCTTTCCGCCATAGCTCCTGACGCGATCGTTACTGCAGTTGCGGCAAAAACCACTTGGAAAAAGAAAAACGATGGAGTTTCCAGTACAGCACCACCATTAAGAAACGCTTCGGACATTCCTGATAAGAAAAATTTGTCACTGCCGAAGAAACTTCCTGCATCCGTTCCAAAAGCTAAACCAAACCCAACAGCCCAGAAAGCAAGCGCACCAATAGCCATATCCGCAAGGTTTTTCGCCATGATGTTGCCAATGTTTTTAGCTCGTGTTAACCCTGCCTCAACGAGAGCAAATCCTGCTTGCATTAAAAAGACAAGACATCCTGCGACGATAAGCCAAAGACTGGTGAGTAACGCATTGTTGTCACTAGGAGTTATTTCTGCAGCTGCAGCTGGCGTGGCAGAAATAAATAGGGCAGCACCTATACCTAATAACCCGAAACAAATCTTCCTTCTTCTTTTTTTGGCAACAGCATGAGCCATGATTACTACCTTTCAGATAAATACAACTCTATGAAAGGTACGAGCGTTACGTTTCCAATCTGTTTCATACCGATGACAAGGAAACGACAATTCAGATAGGCTTTTCACCTATCGCTTTAGGAAGATAAGGTTTGATCATGGCACAAAACAAACTTCGTTCTCATCACGCTGCCATCGGACTTGGTGTAGGGATCGCTCTAGTAACTGTTATTTCTGGCATAGCTGCTGCAATTACTGGATGGCACGATGATTCCGAAATAACTCGAGAAGTCTTTGACAATATTCCGGGCGCACTAAAAGTTGCTTTCTACACAGTGATCCCTGCCTTACTTATTTATGGATCCATTCTCTTTGCCAACCGGATGAAAAATTGGGAAAGAGGAACTCCGGATAATCGTGCAACTACAACTAAAAATGTAAAGAGAAGATTTGAAGATTTTCGAGCAGGGGTATACATGAAAACTCTGCTACGGGAGCCAGCCGCAGGAGTAATGCACTCCCTAATTTATTTCCCCTTTCTTATATTGTTAGCTGTCACCACTGTTCTTGAAATAAATCACCAAGTTCCAGAAAGTCTAAAATTTCTTCATGGTGACGTGTACCGGGCATACACCCTTGTTGGCGATGTCGCCGGTGTCCTATTCCTTATCGGCGTCGGTTGGGCAATACTAAGACGCTATGGACCCCGTAAATTCCGTCCATACAGAATTCGAATTAAATCAAAACCTGAGCATGCCGCAGGTCTCTTCATTCTTTTCATTCTGGGTATCACCGGTCTTGGGGCTGAAGCATTCCGTATCGCAATGCAATCAATTAATGGTTCCGGCACAGAGGCAGAAACCTGGTCAATAATTGGTTACCCACTTTCTTTATGGTTAGATGACATCGACTTTTTCGCCAACCAAATTCATGGATGGCATCAAGCTTGGTGGATAGCTCACGTTGTTTCATTCATGGCTTTCCTTGCGTTGTTACCAATCACGATGCTTCGACACATGTTTACCTCTCCTCTAAATATGTATTTAAAAGATCGAGATCGGCCAAAAGGTGCGATGAAAGCTATGCCGAACTTGATGGAAACAGAGTTAGAAACTTTTGGTGCTTCAACAATTGAAGATTTCACCTGGAAACAATTAATGGACACTGATTCATGCACCATGTGTGGGCGTTGCACAAGCGTTTGCCCTGCTCACGCCACCGGCAAACCACTTGATCCACGCGAAATCGTGCTTAAAACCGGTGAAGTTATGGCAGCAACCGGTGACCCCGTTGTTTCCCCACCCTTAGGAGTAGATGCAGAAATCACTATCCCAGCAAACTCCATGTTTGAAAGAATTACCGGCGAAGAACTTTGGGCTTGCACCAGTTGTCGGGCATGTGACGAAATATGTCCAGTGAACATAGAAATTCTGGACAAAATTCTTGATATGAGACGGTACCTCGCACTCATGGAATCAGATTTCCCTTCAGAACTAGGAACGGCTTTCCGTTCAATGGAAAACTCTGGTAACCCATGGGGGCTTTCCCAAAGCGATAGAGCTGAATGGGTCGGTGACCTAGAAGGCATCAAAGTCCTAGACGGCGGAGATCCATTCGATTCTGAATTCCTTTATTGGGTGGGTTGCGCAGGTGCGTTTGATGACAAAAACAAAAAAGTATCGCGGGCCATGGCGCAACTCATGCAACGTGCCGGTGTGTCATTCTCCATACTTGGACCATCTGAAATGTGTACCGGTGACTCAGCTCGCCGTTCAGGAAATGAATACATTTTCCAAATGCTGGCAATGCAAAACATCGAAACACTCAACGAAATGGGTGTAAAAAAGATCGTTACACAATGCCCACACTGCTTTAATACTTTGGCAAATGAATACCCCCAACTCGGCGGCCATTATGAAGTCGTCCATCACAGTCAGTTACTTGAGTGGCTAATTGATGCAGGAAAACTTGATGTCACAAACGCTCGTTTGGAAGAACGAATTGTTTATCACGATTCCTGTTACTTAGGTAGACATAATGACGTTTATAAAGCTCCACGCAAAGTAATAGGTTCACTTGGTGGGATTGAAGTTGTAGAAGCTGAACGGCAAGGAACAAAAGGAATGTGTTGTGGAGCCGGTGGAGCCCGCATGTGGATGGAAGAAAACACCGGAAAGAACATCAATGTCGAAAGATCACAAGAACTTCTTGCTACTGGAGCCACCCGTATCGCTACAGCATGCCCGTTCTGTTATGTGATGCTCGATGACGGGGTAAAAGGAGAAGGTGTGGAAGAAAGCGAAGTAAAAGTAGGCGACATTTCACTCCACGTATTAGACGCTCTTGAAGCCGGTGAAAGTTAAAAACTATCCGGAGTAGTTTAGAAATTCTCCCAATACCTACTTGGACGAGGTCCTTCTTGACCTCGATATTTTGAACCCAACTTGCTTGAACCATAAGGATTATCAGCAGCTGTTGTCATCTGAACAAAAGAAATCTGACCTATTTTCATGCCGGGATACAAAGTGATTGGCAAACTAGCGACATTGGATAACTCCAGCGTTAGTTGACCATCCCAACCAGCGTCAACGTAACCTGCAGTTGAATGAATAAGAAGACCGAGCCTACCCAAACTCGATTTACCTTCTAATCGGGCAACCAAGTCATCAGGGATACCAACCCTTTCAGAAGTTGAACCAAGAACAAATTCTCCTGGATGCAAAATAAATGGGTTGTCTTCACTAAAAGAAACTTCCTCAGTTAACTCAGACAAGTCTTTACGAACATCAATAAGTCCCATTGTGTGGTTACGGAAAACCAAGAAACGGTGATCAAGATGTAAATCAACTGATGATGGTTGAACACACGCATCATCAAAGGGATCAATAATGATACGGCCAGCGGCAACTGCTTCCCGAATAGATCGGTCAGAAAGAATCATGATTCAGATTTTGCTTGCCGGTTTAACCCATGACCAAAAACATCTCTAATCAAAGGTTCATAATGTTCAATCGGATTAGATTGATATTTAGGATCAAACGCAGGACCGTCATATTCCGCACAAAATTCTTCACACCTGTCGTAATATTTGTGGTCACTGAAACGATCACGAGTATTACGATCCAAACCAATGTGATGCCAGAAGTAGTAGCCCTGGAAAATTCCATGATGTTCAACCATCCAATGGTTTGCTTCTGAAACAAAAGGTTTAACGATGGCAGCAGCAATTTCAGGGTGATTAAAAGGAGCTAAAGGATCGCCCAGATCATGGAGTAATGCACACAAGACATATTCATCGTCGCGTCCGTCTCTTTCCGCTCGAGTAGCGGTTTGTACACTATGTTCAAGACGATCAACAGGGAACCCACCATAGTCATTTCGTAGATGTTCCATTTGTTCAAGTATTCGATCTGGGAGACTGCCCTCAAGTTCGCCACGTTGGGACATAATGAGATCCCAGTCTTCTTTTGTTGACTTCTCGAAAGAAGTAAACGACGCTCTTGGTGGCTTAACTAAATCAGTCATTTTGCATCCCTTCTTAGACTAGATCCTAGATCAAGTCTTATAAAAGGTGCTTGCTGGGATTTCCAAACTGGTTTATGACTTTTCTTTTATCCCAGAAAAACGAATTGTACCGACAGGTATAGCGAAACTTGGTCGGGTAAACGACCAGTTAGAAGCTGGCCGTAAGCGGACATGAGTGTATTCTTCAATCTCAAGTAGCGCTTTTGATTCAGTAGTTTGCTTAATTGAAACTTCAGTAATCAACTTCCAATTTTTTTCGTTTGTGAGTCCTTCTAGGTGATAACTAGAAGTGGGTTTATTCCTTGAGGGGACAGTCCAAGTGATACTTGTAGTTTGACTTTGAGGCATATGTAAATTAGTAGCTTGCGGTCCTGCTAATTCAATTTCTTCTAAGTCTTTTTGTGGAATTGGTATGCGAGACGTCATAAATGTTAAAGCATTAGATGTAGTTATATTTTGGCTTAGGTTTAAAGAAATTTCTGAAGGATTTTCGTTAATAAATGAAATCATGAAATTAGTTGAAAATAAACGGTAAATATTTTTCAGTTTAGATTTGTTAGTATCGTAGATTTTGAATTGTTGGATTATGCCGTTCGGGCCAGTTCCAGATGGTATTGCCATGAATTCTTTAATTTGAGTTAGTTCTTCTCCAGAATGGAAAATAATTGAAGTAATTAAAAGTTTTCTTCGAATAAGGAAAAGAAGAAGACTGAGGAAGAGCAGAGCTCCAATTCCAATACCGATACCAATTATCAGAGTTTTTGTTGTATCCGTTTCAGAACTTGCAACCACCAGTTGTATAGTTATTCCTTCTGTGGTTGTTGGTGGATTTGTAGTTGGTGAAGGATCTTCGGAAGTTGTTGTAGTACTTTCAGAGGGCCCACTAAGAGCTGGAGTTAAAAGCTCCTTTTCCCCGCAGAATGGATTCTGGACACACCCTTCTGGCTCTTCTCCATCAAGAAGACCCCCATTATCGCAATCAGGTTTAATAATGCATGCTGCTGGTTCTTCACCATCGGGGAGTCCGTCATCATCGCAGTCAACAAAAAGCATGCATTCCCTAAGAACAATTACTCCAACTCTGATAATTTCTTCTTCCCCGTCGATTATTCCGTCGTCGTCGCAGTCGGGATCAAGAATGCATTCTTCTGGTTCTTGATTATCAGTTAGTCCGTCATCATCACAGTCAGGGTCAAGAATACATTCTTCTATTTCCTCCCCATCAAGAAGACCATCGTTGTCACAATCAGGGATAAGAACACAACTTCGGGCTATAACACCTATTGTTTGGATCTTTTCTTCACTGTCGATTATTCCGTCGTCGTCGCAGTCAGGATCAAGAATGCATCCGGCTGGTTCCGCTCCATCTAGAACTCCGTCGTCGTCGCAGTCAGGATCAAGAATGCATCCGGCTGGTTCCGCTCCATCTAGAACTCCGTCGTCGTCGCAGTCGGGATCAAGAATGCATTCTTCTGGTTCTTGATTATCAGTTAGTCCGTCATCATCACAGTCAGGGTCAAGAATACATCCTTCTAGTTCTTCGTTATCTAAAAGCCCGTCTCCGTCACAGTCAGGAATTTTTGCGCAACTTGGTTCTTCGTCTGGGTCCAGTACTGTGTCTCCGTCACAGTCAATAATTATTGCGCAACCTGGTTCTTCGTCTGGGTCCAGTACTGTGTCTCCGTCACAGTCAGGAGTTTTAACACAACCAATTTCTTCGTCTGGGTCCAGAACCGTGTCATCGTCACAATCTTCATCATTAGGACATGGGTCGTTTGCGTCCTCAAGTCCATCTCCATCCAGATCGTTTTCATTATCAAGGGTAGTGACAGTAATGTATTGGGAAGAAAGTCCTGAGAATTCTGACGAAGAATTTGTATTTACTGAAACTTGGATTTGTCCTGATTGGTCTCCATCAGCGATTTCGTCGTCCACACCGGTGATCGTCACGTTTTGCGGCGTATTCCAATTTTGTGGAGTAAAGGTCAAGGTAGATGTTTGGAGTGTAGATTCCGAGTTATCTGACTGTGAAATTTGTAGTGATACATTTGCGCTTGGTTGGACATCTAACACTACGGTGAATGTGTCTGTGTCTAAGTCCTCGCTGACAATAGTTGATCCTTCAGTTTGTTCTATAGAAAACGAAGCTGAATCATCATCAATTGTCGTTACTTCTACTACTTGAGCAGACACTGGATCAAAATTGTTGTCTGAATTAGCGGCGTTGACTGAAACGGTCACATTAGTTATTTGATCTCCATCGTTAAGAACATCATCGCTACCGGTAACCGTGACGGTTTGGGGGGTATTCCAGTTTCCGTTCGTGAATGTCAGTGTTGTTGTAGCTCTGACCTCACCTACATCTGAAGATGAAACAATTAAAACTACGTCCGAATCGGGTTGAGCGTTAAGAACCACGGTGAAGGTGTCGGTTGAACCTGCTTCAGTAACGGTGGTATTCCCTCCAGTTTCCGCAATTGTGAACCCAGCGGTGTCGTTGTCGGTGGTGGTAGCAGTGACGGTTTGGTTATTTAAAGGATCAAAATTGTTGTCTGAATTGCCGTCATCGACTGCAATGGTGAGAACTGAGTTCACATCACCATCAACCAAATTGTCATTTACCCCGGTAACGGTCACCGTTTGGGGGGTATTCCAGTTTCCGTTGGTGAAAGTTAAGGGGCTGGTAACGGTTGATTCGCCGGTATCGGCAGAAGTAATTGTTAAAACAACGTTTGAATCGGGTTGAGCGTTAAGAACCACGGTGAAGGTGTCGGTTGAACCCGCTTCAGTAACGGTGGTATTCCCTCCAGTTTCCGCGATCGTAAACCCGGCGGTGTCGTTGTCGGTGGTGGTAGCAGTAACGGTTTGGTTATTTACAGGATCAAAATTGTTGTCTGAATTGGCGTCATCGACTGCAATGGTGAGGGTTGAGTCCTTATTACCATCAATCAAATTGTCGTCAACACCGGTAACGGTGACTACCTGAGGAATAAACCAGTTTCCGTTGGTGAAAGTTAAAGGGCTGGTAACGGTTGATTCGCCGGTGTCGGCAGAAGTAATTGTTAAAACTACGTTTGAATCGGGTTGAGCGTTAAGAACCACGGTGAAGGTGTCGGTTGAACCCGCTTCAGTAAC
>CATISD010000098.1 GCA_949538625.1 Acidimicrobiales bacterium AG-410-I20 | reverse complement strand
GGAGATACCTGAAACCGTTTGGATCCAAGCTCTAGCGCACCACTAAGGTGCTTGAGTTGAAGCAAAGTAGAATCAGTACTTATGAAAATCTATACAAGAAACGGCGATGATGGAACAACAGGATTGCTCTATGGGCAACGAGTTTCTAAAGATAGTCCGCAACCTGCGGCGTATGGAGACGTGGACGAGGCCCAGTCAGCGATAGGACTTGCACGCGCCGCTGCCACTCCTGAAGTAGCAGAAATCCTCCTTGTAATTGAAAGTGAACTTTGGATCGTTATGGCAGAGTTAGCTTGTACTCCGGGGCAAATGCAGAAATTAGACGACTCTGGCAATCGGGTCAGCTCTTCACAAGTTGAGCATCTAGAAAAACTAATTGATGAGATAACCGAAAAGTATGAACCGCCAACAGAATTTGTTGTCCCAGGAGGCAGTGAGATTTCTGCACGCTTAGACCTCGCTCGTGCGGTCACCCGTCGCGCCGAACGAGCTGTCTTAACGGTAGTTGTAGAAGATTCTCAAATACTTCCTTACTTAAATCGCCTAGCCGATTTACTTTGGGTAATGGCTCGCTGGCAGGAAGAAACATCAATCGCTTCACGTTCAATCAGATCTTCAGACTAAATATTAAACCTAAGGAAAAAAATGGACATTACTTTTATCACCTCTAGAAAAGCTCCCGCATCGTCATCTGTCGTGGCATATGGCATTACAACAGAGGGATTTGAAGACCCTTCATGCCGAACAGAGCTCACAGCAGATTTGGAAACCCTTAATTTCGCTGCAAAAGTTGGTCAAATCCAATTGCTGCCCCAAGGAAAACAAGTCACAGCCATTGTCGGGCTCGGACCCGAAGACCAACTTGATGCGAATGAATTACGGATAGCAGCAGCTGCATTGGCACGAGCCACTAGTCAATATAAGACAATCTCTTGTGACCTTCCTCATGTGTCCGGTCTAGCGATAAATGAAGCTACACGCGCTGTAGTTGAAGGTATCGGACTAGCTTCTTATCAATTTGGCTATAAAACAAAAAAGAATGATGCAAAAACATCTAAAGTCATACTTACAGGTTCGACTTCAAATAAGTCAAAAGAAGCTGTTGAAGAAGCAGTCGCAGTGCTTGAAGGAGTTTCTCTTGCTCGAGATTTAGTAAATGAACCAGGTGGGTCCTTAACGCCGTCAAAATTTGCTAACAAAATCAGTCGTGTCGCTAAAGACAAAGGGATCACTGTGAAAGTTATGGATGAAGCAGCCATAAAACGAGCGCGACTTGGTGGCCTCTTAGGCGTCAATAGGGGATCGACCAATCCACCACGATTTGTAGAACTCACTTACACGCCTAAAGGAAAACCAAATGGAACTCTTGCCTTTGTTGGCAAAGGCATCACATTTGATGCCGGAGGCCTATCTATAAAGCCTGCTCAAGGAATGATGGACATGAAAATGGATATGGGAGGGGCGGCCGCAGTAATTGGGGCTATGTCTGCTTTCCCTATTCTGAAACCAAAATGCAGGGTCAAGGGCTATATCCCGATGACAGACAACATGCTTGGCGGTGATGCCACACGACCAGGCGATGTTCTTACTATCCGTAATGGGAAAACAATTGAAGTCCTAAATACCGATGCAGAAGGGAGGCTAATTCTTGCTGACGCTCTGTCTTTAGCATCTGAGAGAAAGCCAGATGCAATCGTGGATTTAGCAACTCTGACCGGAGCTTGCATGGTTGCACTAGGACCGAGCATCGCTGGCCTCATGGGCTTTAATGAGAACTTCTTGCATCAGGTTGAGGAAGCCTCAGGAACTTCAGGGGATCGTGTTTGGCGACTGCCCTTGCCTCCTGACTATCGAAAGATGTACGAATCACCCGTCGCAGATATGCAGAACATTGGTGGATCTTATGGAGGAACTCTTACCGCCGGTCTTATTCTTAGCGAATTTGTGGCAGAAGGAATACCTTGGGCGCATTTAGATATAGCCGGTCCAGCTTTTTCTAGTTCATCGGAGGAAGAGAGAACCAAAGGCGGCACAGGTTTTGGTGTGCGTCTTCTCATAGACCTAGCAAAGAATTTTCACAAACCCGAACCTGATGGAAAATAAATTTATTTATGCAAAAAAACTTGGAAGGCACTGTAAACGAAGCATCCCAACTCATTGCTGAAGCTCAAAATGTTTTGGTAGTCACTGGAGCCGGAATTTCCACCGATAGCGGGATTCCTGATTTCCGAGGCCCTGAAGGAGTTTGGACAAAGAACCCAGAACTAGAGAAGGCTTCTAATATTGATTTCTACGTAAACGACCCAGAAATCCGGAAAAGTAACTGGCAAGTTTTTGCAAGCGGAGAACTTTGGCCAAATATCAAACCCAATAAAGGCCATTTCGCTCTTTTGGATTTAGAAAAAGCCGAGAAACTCGGCACACTTGTTACCCAGAATGTTGACGGACTACACCATGCAGCCGGTACTGATCCAAACAAGATTGTAGAAATTCACGGAAACGTTCGAGAGGCAGTGTGTTTATCCTGCGACTGGCGAGACAACATTGAGCTTGTTTTAGAAAGAGTACGAAACGGCGAAGAGGATCCACGTTGTGATTGTGGCGGCATTATCAAAACTGCCACCATAATGTTTGGTCAAAATCTTGTCCCAGAAGATTTAAAGAGAATGCTTGAAGCTCTTGACTCTTGTGATCTTCTTCTCACCGTAGGAACGAGTTTGCAGGTTTTCCCCGTCGCTTCTGTCATAGAAGGAGCGGTCCTGCGCGACACAAAAATCGTGATCGTCAATGGACAGCCAACTTCAAGTGACATCTACGCCGAAGTGGCTGTCCACGGGTCAATTAGCGAAGTTCTGCCTTTTATTCTTAATAGCGAAGATTCATAACGAAGAAATTAGACTTCTAATATGTCTTCATTTCATCAGATCCTAAGAGACGCAAAAAGTCGTATTGAAGAGACTGACTCTGTAGGAGCAGTCACACTTATCGCAGAAGGTTACAGAGTCTTAGACGTGCGTGAACCTGAAGAATATGAACAAGGAAGCATTCCAAACGCTCTCCACATTCCAAGAGGAATACTGGAATCAAACATAGAGAATCAGATCCCAGACTATGAACAACCATTAATTGTTATGTGTGCAAGTGGGGTTCGTTCAGTTTTCGCAACCGAAACTTTAAAACAAATGGGATACACCACAGTGGTTTCCATGGACGGCGGCTTCAACCAATGGAAACAAAACGGATTTGAATGCGAGACCCCTTACACTCTTGCCGCAAACCAGAGAACAAAATATCAAAGGCATCTCCAATTACCTGAAGTAGGAGAAGAAGGCCAACTCAAATTACTTAACGCCAAAGTTTTGTTGCTTGGAGCAGGCGGACTTGGCTCCCCAGCAGCTATGTACCTTGCTGCCGCTGGTATAGGAAATTTAGGTGTTGTTGACATGGATTTTGTTGATGAATCAAACCTTCAACGACAAATACTTCACAGCGTGGATCGTATTGGGTCACGGAAAGTAGATTCCGCAAAAGAGACAATTAACGGACTCAACCCAGATGTAAACGTAATTACATATGACACCCGACTTAACGCAGAAAATATTTTGGAAATTCTTGAAGGGTACGATGTAGTTGTAGACGGAACTGACAATTTCTCGAGCCGTTACCTGTTAAATGATGCATCGGTCAAACTTGGCATTCCAGTAGTTCACGGTTCAATTTTTCGATTCGAAGGCCAAATCGCTGTCTTTGAGCCGCGTGAAGGAGTCACATATCGTGACATGCAGCCTCAAGCGCCTTCTCCAGATACTGCACCTAATTGTTCAGAAGCTGGAGTCTTGGGAGTTCTTCCAGGCATCGTTGGTTCCATACAAGCGCTAGAAACAATAAAACTAATCCTTGATATCGGCGAAAGATTGTCGGAAAGACTTCTCGTGTTCAACTCTCTTGAGATGGCTTTCCACGAATACGAAATCAAAAGAGACCCCACAAATGAAATCACTTGGGAAAACCGTGACTCTATTTCAATTGTAGAGATTGATGAAAATTGCTCTCCTTCACAAATAGATCAACCTCCTTCGGCAAGTTAAATATGGAGAGAGGAAAGATCCTTAAGAATGGGGTATTGGGTCGTCTTATTGATCGATTACCCCATGGGACGATCTCTATAGGTGGTGGCCTCCTTATTAACGGAGTTACCGCTTACATTTTCATCACAATTTCTTCACGAGACTTGGGCGCTGAGGCTTATTCACCAGTTGCCCTCCTATGGGCAATGAGTTTTCTTCTCGGAATCGGATTTTTCTTGCCTCTGGAACAAGAAACGTCACGCATAGTGGCAAGCCGAATCAGCAGAGGAGAAGGAGTAGGCCCAGTAGTTCGGTTAGCCGGTCAACTTGGAGCGACATTAGCCGGAGTCCTATTAGTCGCGTCCATAGTTGCTAGTCGGTGGTTCACGGATGAGTTCTTCAATGGGGAAACGATCTTATTCATAGGACTCCTTCTTGTTGTAACCGGACTCGGAGCTGCACATTTGGTAAAAGGCACACTGGCTGGTCTCGGCCGATTCAACAGTTACGCCCGATATGTAATTGGGGAGGGAATTGGGCGACTTCTTCTCGTTATTGGAGTTGTGATTTTTACTACAAAAAATATTGGAGCATACGGGTTAGCCATAGGGTTAGCCCCATTTATAGGAATCGCCACAGCGACCTATAAACAAAAAGAAGTATTCACATCCGGGCCAAAAGCAAAGATAGGTGATCTTTCTCGAGCCCTGGGATCACTACTAGTAGCTTCAGTGGCTACTGCCCTCGTGCTAAATGCAAGCCCCTTAGCGGTGCAGCTGCTAGCTAATGATCAACAAATTGACGAATCCGGAAAGTTTCTCAACGCTCTGTTAGTGGCTCGAGTCCCACTTTTCTTTTTCCAAGCAGTCCAAGCAGCTTTGCTCCCGCGACTATCTGGGCTAGTCGGTCAGGAAAAATTTTCTGAACTATGGAAAGAACTAAAACGTCTGCTGGCCTTAGTTATAGGTTTAGGCGCTGTGGCAGTCTTATTTATGGCATTACTCGGTCCTCACATTGTAGTCCTCGCCTTTGGAGAAGAGTTTCGAGTATCTAGCGGAGATATGGCTTTACTTTCTTGTTCAAGTGCCGGGCTGATGATCGCACTATCACTCACTCAGGCACTAATTGCTTTTAAATCTCAAGGAAGAATGGCTTCTGCATGGGTAATAGGAGTTGGTGTTTTCCCAGCAGCAATTTTAATTGCCCCGAATGATCTTTTTCTAAGAGTTGAAATAGCGTTAATTATCACTGTATTCACCACATCACTTCTGATGTTTGTGTTATTGATGAGAACGCTACAGAAGACCTCTTCAAGTTAGATATCGAAAAAATAATCTGAGAATTAGACCCTACTTCCATTCATATTCTTAATTATCTAAACTTATTCTTGGGTGGACCAACAGTTAACAATTCATTTTCTTAATGCGAAGCAAAGCGGAAGACGTACCCCCAATGAGAAAAAAAGAGAAAAACAGATTCACGCGCAGATCAGCGTTAATACTTGTTTTAGCTCTGCTATGCACCGGGTTAGCTGCTAATCCAGCGGGAGCAGATGCCACATATGTAGTTGTTTCTGGAGACACGCTTTCAGGGATAGCAGAAGACCACGGTATTTCATTACAAGAGTTGCTAGACGCAAATAATTTGAACGTAAACGACATTATTTATGTTGGGCAACAACTCACCATTCCCGGCGTTGAAGAGTACGTCACTAGTTACGGAGACTTAGTGGTAGAAGGTAGGGGATGGGGCCATGGGCGTGGTATGGGCCAATATGGATCTCTCGGGTATGCCATAGATGAAGGCTGGTCAAGGGATCAGATCCTTGAACATTTTTACGGAAATACCACAGCTTCGACTCTTGACCCACAAGAAATGACGGTCAGGTTGCGGAGTCATGATGGTTCCTCAACAAAAGTTTATGTTGAAGACGCCATTCTTGTAGTCGGAGACGCAAATGGTAACTGGATAGAACTAGATGACCAAGCTGTCAAAATAACCCTTGATGGTAATTTAGATCGTTACTCCATATTTGTGGGATCTGATTGCGGGAGTTCTTTTACAGATACTGGAATAAATATTACAAGTCCCATTGTCAGAGTTCGTTCAGCTCACTACGCTCCACCAGTTAGCGGCAATGCTCTCGAAACTCCTCCACCAGAGAACTTAAATGCTGGGTTCACGGTTACCGAAACGGGTGAATCAACCACGGTCGATGAAACAGGAACCACTGACACCTTCACTGTTGTCTTGAATTCACAACCAGCATCGAATGTGGTTTTGAACATTAACTCAAGTGACACAAATGAAGTAACTGCAACCTCTCCCTTAACCTTTAGTTCAGGAAACTGGAGCACTCCACAAACTGTTACCCTCACGGGTGTTCAAGACAATAGTGATGATGGAGTTCAAACAATACCGGTTGTTCTCTCAGTAGATGACGCTAATTCTGATGACGCATTCGATGGTCTTGCTGATCAAACAGTTTCCGTAACCGTTACCGAACCTGTTTTAACAGTTCTGAATACTGATGATGCAGATCTTGATGTGACACTTCAACTATGTGAAGGGTCTAATACCTCAACTTGGTACCGAGGAGAGTTAAGAGCAGCACGTTATGAAGGTAATCAACGCACAGTAAACGCGTTACCGCTAGAACAGTATCTTCGATCAGTGGTACCTCGAGAAATGCCGGCAAGTTGGGCTGACGAAGGCGGTGGATCTGGCGCTATCGCTTTACAAGTTCAAGCAGTTGCCGCCCGTTCGTATTCTCTCGCCGAAAATCGTTATACCTACGCGAAAACTTGTGACACAACAAGTTGCCAAGTCTACGAAGGTAGAGAAAGTCGAAGCGGTGGAAGTCAATGGAGCAATGAAGACAGTCGCTCAGATGCTGCTATAGCCGCCACCGCTGGTTTGGTTCGTATGTGGGGAGACCAAGTAGCACGCACAGAGTTTTCAGCTTCAACAGGAGGTCATACCATCACTGTTGATTTCCCTGGAGTGCCAGATGATGGGGACGACGTAGCAATCAACCCAGTTCATCGATGGACTGAGGCTTTATCTTTAGCTGATGTCTTAGCCGCTTACAGCATAAATGATCTATATGAAGCAGTCGTAGTTAGTCGAGACGGTTTTGGAGATGACGGAGGCAGGGTAGAGGATCTTGAACTCAGGACTCGATCAGGGCAAGTCGTTACTGTAAGCGGGTATGACTTTCAATGGGAATTTGGATTGAAATCTAAGTGGTACACCATTGAATATGGGCCGCCTAACGCGAGTACAGCCTTTCCAGAAGAGCGATATGACGAATACAGAGTGACTAGTGGATATACCGCAGAAGAGTTAGAAGGCCTGCAAATGGCAGCAGATTATTTTGAGACCTCGCTAGCAGAGATCCAATCTATCGCAGTTGGAATGGTCGCTTTCCTTCTCGCACTAGCAGGAGACGGGACTGAAGTGAACCCAATAGAAAATCCGCCTGAAGTAAACGGAGAGAACGCTGTTAAATCAGCTTTCTTTGCATCTGATGGTTCACAAGGGGCTTTAGAAAGTGTTGCTTCAGCCTTTGAAATGAATGGAGCGCAAAGCCAGAAATTCAGTTCCTACGTTCTTGTTTTCTTAGTTGCTCTCGCACAAGCACAGTGAAATTAGATTTCGTCAAAAAAATCACGTAGTTGATTTCTGTAACGTCTTTTATCAAAATCAGTTGATCGCTCAATAGATTTTTTTCTTAGCGTGTCAGCCCATGACCCATCGGAAATCAAATGGTTTGTTTTATCGACTAGATCATCCAAACTTCCCCAATGAAGACCGTTAATCCCGGGTTGAACGATTTCTGATGGTCCACCTTTTTCAAAAACAATTGGCACGACACCTGCAGCCATAGCTTCAACCACAGATATTCCGAAATGCTCAAACCGAGAAGGATTATTTAGTGGCGATTCTCCAAGACCAGTTGCATGCCAATAAATAGAAGCGCATGAGTAGAGATCCTCTAATTCGTCACCAGAGATATTCGCAACCACATCTATAGAGAAACCTTCAGCTGCCTTCTTTACTTCTTCTAAATAGGCTTGGTCTTCTTCAGCGCATCCACCAGCGAGAACTAATTTCCAACCATCACGGATAAAAGCACTATCTAGACTCGTGAACGCTTTAATCAAATCAAGGTGTTTTTTGGAATGCCTTCCTTCGGGTTGAAAGAATCTTCCAACAGAAAGAATAACTTTCTCTTTCTCTTTGCCAATCACAGAACGAGAAGGAGGAGGATAAAGTATCTCGCAGTCACAATCCCAAAGTTTCGAAACCCAATGCTTCGTATAGTTAGAAATCGCAAAAAATTTATCGTAAGAATCAACCCAACTTAAATCATGGGCATGTAGACGCAAAGAGTTTTCAAGCCGCTCAAATTTGAATCCAGTAAACCTAAGAAAGCGCCAAAGAGGGCGGCATATCATAGCTTTGATCTTCGCCCTCGCTCTCAAAGGGTCGCCCGGAAACATCACGACAAAAATTCCAAATTGAGCACGATTTACAGTCCTGCTCGAAAAAGAGTGGTTGATAAACCAATCAAAGTTCTCACTGGATTTTGAAGCTTCTATATCCCCAGAAACCTCTTCAAACTGACAACGCGAAAGATCAATGTTTAAGTACTTTCTGAATGCTTCAAAGTCTGGTTTGTGTGGCCCCAAAAGAGTGACAGAGTGCGTCTTGCTAAGTTCTTCAGCAAGTGATCCCGCGCTTACTTCACCTCCGCCAAAAGTGGACCAATGGTGGTTGTGGATACCAACTCTAATCATTGCAGGGGTCTCTTATTATTAGAAATAATTTGATTAAGCGAATCAAGATAATGAGGTAAAGGAGGGAAACCTAAATCAACAAGACGACGGTTTTCTAAAACTGAATTGGCTGGTCTCCTTGCCGGTCGATTTAAATCAGATTTACTTATAGGAGATACCTGCTTAGAGTCAGATCCAGCACATTCAGCAACTTGCTGAGCGAAATCAAACCAGGAAGTAGATCCAGAATTGGAGACATGGATCACTCCGGCAACTTCAGATTCAATGAGTTTCATCACGGAGTTAACTAAATCGTCAGTGAAAGTCGGACAACCAATTTGATCGTTTACAAATTTCAACTCGTTACCCTCATCAAGTAACCGAAGAATTTTTACCAAAATATTATTGCCATCAAGACTCATCACCCAAGAGGTTCTAATAATAAGAGCATTCGAACCTGCTAATTGTTCTCCGAGAAGCTTGGACTGCCCATAAAGCGAAATCGGTTTAGTGGAATCCGCCTCAATATAAGGACCATCCTTCTCTCCATCAAAGACATAGTCAGTTGAAATTTGTACAAGTGAGGCTCCACATTTTTCTGCTTGTGCGGCAAGAAGACCTACAGCATGACCGTTTATACTCATCGCCAATTCCGGGCTTGTTTCACATTTGTCTACATCTGTCAAAGCCCCGCAGTTAATAATCACATCAGGTCGGTATCTTTCGATGGCTTTCGAAATAGAAGCTGGATCCGATATATCCAGTTCAGAACGACTGCAAGCAAACAACTCATGATTTTGTACTTGACGAGAGAAAGCTTTCCCAACCTGGCCATCTCCGCCAGTTATCAAAATTCTCATGGCATACCCTTAAGAGGCTCCCACCACAATCGATTTTCTTGATACCACTGAATTGTTTCCGCTAAACCATCTGAGAACGAAATTTTAGGCTCCCACCCCAAACCTCTGATTTTCTCGGCATTTATGGAATAACGTCGGTCATGACCAAGGCGGTCTTCTACCCAAGAAATTCTGGACTCATCGCAATTAGTCAAATTTAAAAGATGGTGGGTCAACTCCAAGTTCGTGATTTCGTTACCCGCCCCAATGTTGTATATCTCTCCCAACTTTCCTTCGCGGAGTACTAAATCAACGGCTGCACAATTATCAAACACATGACACCAATCTCTGATATTCCCACCGTCGCCGTAAATAGGAACATTGAGACCATCAAGCAAATTAGTTGTAAATAATGGAATAACTTTTTCAGGGAGTTGTCGCGGACCATAGTTATTAGAAGACCTGGTGACGATCACTGGAAGGTCATGAGTTGCATGGTGGCTCAAAGCAATCAAATCAGACCCCGCTTTTGAAGCTGAGTAAGGAGAGCTCGGAGAGAGAGAATCAGTTTCTAAAAAAGACCCTTCAGAGATAGAGCCATAAACTTCATCAGTTGATATATGAAGAAATCTCTTGACACCAATTTCTCGAGCTACATCACAAAGAACGTTGGTGCCATCACAATTCGTACGTATGAATGCATCTGGGGAGATAATCGATCGATCAACGTGGCTTTCGGCTGCAAAATGAACCACCGCATCATGTCCGGTCATGGCTACTGCAACTGTTGACCGATCACAAATATCTCCATGAACAAAATCAAAACGAGGATTGTCTTCTATCTCAGTAAAGTTTGTTCGCGTTCCGGCATAAGTTAAGGCATCGTAAACAGTGATCTGATCGTCTGAGTTATCGAGAATGTAACGAATAAAATTAGATCCTATGAAACCTGCTGCACCGGTAACGAAAAGACGCATATCAGGCTCTATTCACAAATTTTGGGATCATTTTCTTATCAAGGCTTTCTCTAAGCGGATTGTTTTGATCACGTTCTGAAAGTACTGGGTTAGATACTCCCCAGTCCGCGTTAATTATTGGATCGTTCCATGCCACACCAAGTTCATCTGCTGGGTTGTAGTAACCATCTACGAGGTAAGTGATTGTCATATCGGTAAGTGCTGCAAATCCATGAGCAACTCCAGGTGGTATGTAAATACCGGTGTGGTTATGAGAGCCATCAGAGCGCGCTCCCAAATCCATACATATTGTGGACCCATCTGTAGGTGAGCCTGTTCTTAGATCATGTAAAACTACTCTCGCTGTTCCAAACGGGACATACCAATAGTCAGCTTGGAAGCGATGGTAATGAAGTCCGACAATACTTTGCGCCTGGCGGTCGGCTCGGTTGCTTTGTATCATTTCATTGCTGTCTGGTAACCATTCTTGACGGTAGGTTTCAACAAAAATTCCCCGCTCGTCAGAAAAAACTTTCGGGGAGATAAAGATGACATCTTGGATGATTTCCGATGGATGAATAGCAGTCATTTGATTTTCCTAACTCAGGTCAATTATTGAGTTGTCACCCAATAATAAGGTATTTGAGTCTGTAGAAACTGTGCTCCCACTTATTTTACTATTGCTCCCGACAAGAGAAGCAGTGATTAGTCCAGCCTGATCGATAACACAGCCTTCTAATAACACTGAATCTTCAAGTGTTGAGTCGGATACTTGGACTCCATCTCCTATAGAGGTAAATGGCCGTATGTGACTATTCAAAATCGTTACGTCGCTTCCGATTGCAACTGGGCCTTCAATAATGGAATTAGAGATAACAGTCTTTTCGCCAATTTGAACAACTCCCGAAATGGAAGTTTCCACGTCAATCACTGCACTTTGAGCTATGTCTGCATCAGCCGTACTCAAAACAAGACGATTGCATTCAAGTAATGGGTCTTTCTTCCCAGTGTCTATCCACCACCCATCGAGTATGTCGTGATCCACCACATGCCCGTTATCAATAAGCCATTGAATCGCATCAGTGATTTCCAGCTCTCCTCTCTTTGATGGGCTAATTGAAAGCGCAGCGTTATGGATTGCATCGGTAAAGAAATAGACCCCAACAAGAGCGAGATCAGAAGGAGGTTCTTTTGGTTTCTCAATTAGTTCAGTTACTTGCCCCCCGTCGTTAATGACTCCGACACCAAAGAAACTTGGGTTATCCACTTTCTTAAGCAGCACACGGCAAGATAACGAATGGTCATTTCGGTCATTCATGAATTCATGAACCATACTTGCAAGTTCCAACTCAAGCATGTTGTCGCCAAGGAACATGACAAAGTCGTCGTTTCCTAAGAATTCTTTTGCGATCAAAACACAATGAGCTAATCCGAGGGGTGCTTCTTGCGGAATCCAAGATATGTCCACGCCCCACTTAGAACCATCTCCAACGGCTTCACGAACCTCATCTCCAGTTTCGCCAATGATTATCCCGATTTCCGTAATACCTGCGTCCGCTAACTGCTCAATGCAATAAAAGAGAATGGGTTTGTTAGCTATTGGTACAAGTTGTTTAGCTCTTGTATTTGTAAGAGGGCGTAGGCGTACACCCTTCCCACCACTGAGGATTAGCCCTTTCATACTTTCAGGTTACCCCTTGAACTGCTGCTTCTCATTTCATCAACTCATAGAGAAAGACCAAGAGTCACCTAGAGTCGCTAGCGTTAAGTAAGAGAATCTTGCTGTACTTTTTGCATTTAAATGGTACTTTCAGGGATTAAGTTAATTTGGCCTACAAATCAAAGCGAATAAATGAATTCATTAGTTTCAAAAATAAAGTCAGTAGTTCGGAAACTGACTGGTGCGGCTCAACTAGAAGAACGAATGAATAGTCGCTTGACTGACATTCAAGAAAATATAAGCGAGTTATCTCAAGAAATTAAAACTCTGGTGGGGAAAGCCGAGCATGAAGACTTAGTCAACGAAGTAAAGGGACTAGAAGACAAAATAGATGCAGCTTTCTCTCAGTTATCAGCGGTACAACGAGGGTTAGCGACGGAGTCAAGAAGTTCGACACCTTCAATAGATAAAGCAATAGAAAGTAACTCAACACCAACCCCCTCTCTTGACCGGCTTGCCGCAGAAACGATATATGCATCTATTGAAGACAAGTTACGGGGGTCCTCAGAAGAGATTCGTAAAAGACAATCCGGGTATATCAAATTTTTGGAAGAAGTACCTTCAGGTAAAAGCGTTGTTGATCTTGGATGTGGACGAGGTGAGTTCTTAGAACTTCTTTCTGAATCAGGTATTGATTCCTTAGGAGTAGATTCAAGCGCTATTGCTATAGCTGAATGTCAAGAAAAGGGGTTCAAAGCTAAGCAAATGGACTTGCTCGACTACCTCTCCTCTTGCGAGGACGAGTCGCTACGTGCAGTAGTTTCATTTCAAGTTCTTGAACATTTATCTTTCCCTACTTTGCTACAAGTTTTTGCTGAGTCTTTCAGGGCTCTTATGCCTGGAGGGATTTTTATCGGAGAAACACCAAATGGCGCCAACCTTGCGGTAGGAGGGTCTACATTCTGGTTGGACCACACGCATGTACGGCCTTTGCACCCAGAGTTACTAAAGCATCTTGCTAAATTTTATGGATTTACTAGCGTTCGTGTTGATCTTGTTTCACAGCCAGAAGTTCCATGGAAATTAGAGCCAAACAATGATAAGGAGAACTCATCTTACGCTGAAGCAATAATTGGTCTTCAAGAATACGTCTTGAGCGGACAGGATGCCCTCTTAGTGGCTTATCGCCCGAATTAGTTTTAAGACCTTCGCTGATTAAAGGCCGCAACAACTTCGTCTAATAGTTTCTCGTAACGGCTAATGATTCGGCTCCATTGGTAATTCTCTTCAACGTAAGATCGTCCGTTGTTTCCTAGCTCTTCAATGATTTCTTGATTTTCTAATAAAAGATCAACTGCAGCTTCAAATTCTGCAAATCCGTCGTACTTCACCGCTCCTCCGGATCGATCTGCGTGTCCAGATAGAACCTCGCATCGACCCTGAACTAGAGCAGCACATCGAAGAGACCAAGCTTCCGTTAAAGCCATAGAAAAACTTTCAAAATAAGAGGGTTGAAGAAAAATTGTGCAAGCATCTATAGCATCCAATTTCTCTTCTTCTGGTATAAAACCGGTACTTATGACATCTGGGTGATCTGGGAGGCGCATTACAGAATCGCCAACAATGACAAATTTCAAGTTTGAGGGGTTCCGCTTTTTGTAAGCAACGAAGTATTCAAATGCTTCAAGTGAGCCTTTCCCAGGGTCAATTCGCCCAACGTATAGAAGAAAAGGATCGTCCTTGAGATCGTAGCGCTCACGAAAACGTTGCCCGTTCCCTTGGAGGTTCAAGTCAGTGCCAACCCCAACAATGTCCTCTACAGGACGATGCCCAAATCTCTTGTTGACGAGGTCTGCTTCTTCTTCGGACAAGAAAGCGAAACCATCGGGAAGTCTAAATATCTGATCAAAAAGAGGCACTGTTATATGAGGTTCAACATGAGCTGTGGGTTGAAAAAGCGTTGGAATTTTCCCGGCAACAGCCTGAAGTCCCCGAATGGTTGGGTAATACAAATAGGTAAAGAAAATCATTACATCAAATTCGGAAACTTGATTTTTTAACCAATCTGACATTTCTATAGTTCTGGGTCCCATTTCATCAACCCAAAGCTCTTGAGTCGCAAGTGGAGTAGCGTGACCTTCCCAAACCACCGATGCATCTACACTGCTGAATCTTTCGGGATCACGGGGACGGTCAACTGGAAACCTTTGAACCGTAACACCATTTATTATTTGGTTTCCTGGTTCCAATTCATTCGCCCAGTCGGTATAGCTTTTCGCACAACTGGTAGCGACGGTAACTTGGTGCCCATTTCTCGCTAGATGTTCACAGAAGAGACGACAGCATTGTTCGGAACCACCAGCAATATCCTCTCCGTAACGTTGAACGACAAAAAGTAGACGCATCAAATTACCTGAGAAAGGGAGTCGAGAAATTTTTGATTATTAATAGCAGAGTCGTAATTAGAGGCCTTTTCTTTACCAGATTTGATCAAGTTTTTTCTTAAAGAGTCGTTTTCAAGAAGTTCATTAACGGCTTCAGAAAAAAATTCTGGTCCTGCATTTTCGGGCAAAAGCATTCCCGCATCCCCCACAGTTTCAGACAGGGCAGAAGTTCTTCGAGCTATAACGGGCAACTCAAAAGACATCGCTTCTATCGCAGGAATGCAAAGCCCCTCATGAAGACTGGCAGTAACAAATACTGAGGATCTTCTATAAAGTGTCGCGAGTTCATCATCTTGTATTTGTCCGAGAAAAATGCAATTTGGCACTCTTAGCCTCCGGGCCTGCTCAAGAGCAGCATCTTGTATGGCTGAAATGGTGGGAGGGCCAACTAAAGCTAAAGAAGATTCATGACCCAAATGGACTGAAAGAAGATATTGCATTTGGATAAGGGTTTCAATTTTCTTGTGAGGGACAGATTGGCCTACAAATAAAAGTAAAGACCCATTTGTTTCTTGGTCTAGCCGATATTCCATCACTGGATTTGATGGCAGATCATGGAGTCGGTTCACCTCAACTCCGAGTGGCAATACCTCAATATTTTTGTAGTGATGATCAGCTAAACATTGGGCATTGAATTCGGAATCAGCAATAGTCAAGATTACTTTTGAGCGAAGTGATTCTAAATCTTTCCATCCTTGCCTTAGATCGTCAGCACGGCTTTTATCAACATCCTCAAATAAATCAGCAGGGGCAATGTTGTGGAAGATAAGGATTACTGGATCTGAACAAGCATCAAGGAAATCGTAAACTTCCGGATTACCGCCACTGGCGTGAAAGATAATTATTCGTTTTGAATGAGTGGACTGACCGAGTTTCTCAAGAAGATAAACATCATCTACGCCAGGTGCTGGATGTTGGGCATAAATTTCGCTAGGTCCGATCTCACGGAGAGAAGATCGAATCGAACGCGCCATGCTAGTTATAGCATCTGTTCGTCCTGCTCCGACTAAGACTTGATGTATTTCGGTCACTTTGAGCGAAGAGATTCTAATTCGGCTTCTATCAGACTAAGGCGGTCTAATGCTGCAGATAAACGTTTATCAAGATCGCTTCGGTTGTTAAGTATCTCAGTTTGTGTGTCCCCTCCACTAGTTTGCAACTCGTCAACAAGCAAAATAAGTGCTTCAAATGCTTGGTTGAGGGTATTGGCATGCTGCTGAACTTGATTAAGCACCCCGCTTGTCTGACGGATAGTCAATTTTGCAATGAGCCGGTGGATTAGACGCTTGAAAGGGTTAGGAGACCAAGTTTCAATATTCGTAGCATCAAAAGCGGTTGAAGACTTAAGGCGCCTTAGTAGAGATTGAAGATCGTCTTCGTCAGAGAAAAAATTGAAACCTCTTAGTATCTCTTGATAGTGGCGGTCCAATTGATTTTCTAATCCAGGGGGGTAGTCACCAGCTTCTCGACGTTCAGCAACTCTTTGTTTAATCTTTGAAAGGTAATCGGGAGAAACAGAACTCATGTTAGAAGCCTACCTTTGTTAGCCGACCTGACTATTCTTTCTTAAGAACTATGAATAAATGCATGTGAGGTAGACGTGTACCTAAATCAAAAAGTTGCAGTTGCAATTCCTTCTTATAAAGAAGAAAAGCAGATCAGACAAGTCTTAGAAACAATGCCAGACTACGTTGACCTTATTATCGTTGTTGATGATGCAAGCCCGGAGCCAGATCAGACTTGCGAGATTGTCAAGGAGATGATGAAAGAAGATCCCCGGATTCTGCTGGTTGCTCGTGAGGAGAATGGGGGAGTAGGTGCAGCGATAGAAGACGGTTACAGGGAATCTCTTGAACATGGAGCAGATGTTGTAGCGGTGATGGCTGGAGATGGCCAAATGGACCCTGATGAGTTGTACCGAATTGTTGAACCCGTGGCCAAAGGGAAGACGGATCTAGCTAAGGGCAATCGGTATAACTTGC
>CATISD010000097.1 GCA_949538625.1 Acidimicrobiales bacterium AG-410-I20 | reverse complement strand
GGCAAGGATTCGATTGCCTCAAACCGCATTGCTTCGTAGATTAAAACATCTGCACCTTCAGCAAGTTCTGCTACTTCATCACAGACCAAAGTGTCACCGCTAATTGCTACAACACCATCGTGGGATTCAATTCGATAACCAACAGCAGGACAAACCGGCTCATGGCGGACTTTGCAAGCTGAAATTTTTACTTCATCCGATGACCAAACTTCCACTACATCAGTAGAGGCTTCAAAAGAGACAATACTGATTTCTGGATCTTGAGACTTCTTTGAATGCATCTTCCTTATTTGAATATCGTCATCCCATACGTCCAAAACATGAGAAACAAAATTCTTTGCTGGCCCTTCTGGAACAATTACCGGCAAAGGATTGAGGTTGTCTTCTCGATCCATTATCCATCTTGTCAACAATAAGTCAGCCAGTCCGACTAGGTGATCGCTATGGTGGTGCGTTACAAAAACTGCGTCAAGATCCGTAGGCCATATTTCACAAGAATCAAGCCGTTGAGTAGTTCCTCTCCCAACGTCAAATTGCAGCGCCACTTCATCTATTTGAATTAAAACACCAGGACCAGAACGACGTGCTGACGGAATCGGACACCCACTGCCAGTAATCGTTACAGTGGTTGCCATTTTTTAACAGTCGCTCTCGCACAAATCGCCATTATTGGGAACAAAATCCTCCCACATCGGACCGAAATATAGCGAAGGTAACCTCTCAGATCTATAAATCGTAATTGGAACTTCTTCATCTCCGAGTGCAAGATCCCAAACGATCTCACCACCAGCAGAACCTTCTGGAACAACTTCAATTATTCGTGCTCGTTGAAACCCATCGGGTCGATTCAACCAGATTCCTCCATGAGTAATTAAAACATTGCCATTCTCAACTCGGTCAGCGTCCCCTAAAAAGGATGCGAAAAGTGGGTCCCCATTAAAATCATCAACCCTATGTTCCCAAAGTTGGGTTGCGCTCCATTCTGCTGGGTTGTCACTTATGTCATTAATCTCATAGAGAACTGCTCTGCTGTAATTTGGAACTTCAGGATTCTCTGGACGGGTATTCGGTCGGAAATTGCCATTGTCATAAAGCAAAATAGATCCATCAGATTGAAGCTCAACAGCATGCGGATGATAAAAAGATTCACCTTCAAGAGGTAAAGTCCCTTGTCTACCTAAAATCCAGCGCACGCTTGCTTGAGGTCCCAATTCTTCAAGATGATTAAAAGCAATTATTTGATCTGTATGACGCGATGACACCAAAATTGCATCTCTTTTTTCGTCATAAATTACAGCATTCGCATGAGTCCAATCTCTAAAATCAACGCTTTCAAAAAGCCCATCTACGTTGCAAATCCAATTACCAGGTAGTTCTTCTACATCAAGGATGTCCCATAGATCCCACGTCCTAAGCGTTTCTCCATCAGGAGTGAATTCAACAATGACGTCACTGGTAATTTCGAACTCTGCTTCATCTCCTGGACAAAGAACCTCTCTTAGATCTGATGAAACTTTATGATTCGTCGTAGATAATCCAAGAAGGTTCCCATTTGGCATAGGAAATACCTCATGGTGGAAGGAAGTTAAATTGACCCAATCAGGTTTCACGAAAACAGGATCAGGG
Organism: Acidimicrobiales bacterium AG-410-I20; assembly: GCA_949538625.1. Lineage (GTDB taxonomy): Bacteria > Actinomycetota > Acidimicrobiia > Acidimicrobiales > MedAcidi-G1 > MedAcidi-G2B. The sequence continues at coordinate 4,756 of CATISD010000097.1, read as the reverse complement.
TCTCCTTCGTTACCGTTTGTAGCTTCCCCAAGCATTTCAAAAGCAGCTAGAGCATCAGCACGCCTAAATTCCATCTCAATTTCTGGAGGCTCAGGGTCAACTTGCCAATTATGAGTTACATTGCCGAGCAAATCAAACTCTCTTGCTCCAACAGGAAAGTACTGTGAAATAAAAGTTCCTCGTTCAGTAGCTTGCACCGCACCAGTAGTACCAGTGTTCTGATACCAGAAAATAATTTGACCCTCATGATCAAGACCGATCAGAGGTTCTCCTTGACCAAACTCTTCAGGAACAGCCCAAGCGTTGTATTCAATTAAAGTGACTCCTGGTTGTGCGTGCTCAAGATCAACAAAAATATCAAATTCTGGAAGAGGATAGTTAATTTCCCCTGAAACGAAATTGCCAGCATCATAGGTTGAATTCAAACCTGCTTCGTCAATAGCTAAAACTTCAATGTCGTATGAGTGAGATTGACGAAGACCAACAAGAGGTAATGAATGTGTTGACGAAAAAGATGACGTTCGCGGTGTAACTACCTGATGATTTTCTGCAGTAGCAGTTACTTGCACCGCCACCGGCTTCGAAGATTGAATATCTAAAGAAGCAGCGATAGGGCTATAAATTGTTGGTTCAATAGTGATTGATAACACTGGTGGGTGAGTCGTAGACGAGGTACTAGCGACTTCTTTAGTCGTTGAAGTAGGCACTATTTCAGTAGTTGAAGATGGATTATTTTGGAGGCCTTCTTGAACATTTTCAACTGAAGAACAAGAAACAACAAAGGAAAAGAGAAAGATTATGCAAACAGTCTTATATCGCATTTTTTCAGGCTACTTGATGGAAATGAATGAAATTAACTTTCCGCATATAGATTTGTGGGCCGCCTGGGGCTCGAACCCAGCGCCTACGGATTAAAAGTCCGTTGCTCTACCCGATGAGCTAGCGGCCCACAAGCAGGATAATCGGATAACGCCTACGTATTAACATTTATTTAGAAATTTGTTTATTTTTTAATCTAAAACACCTGGTTTTTGGGACTAAATTCCACTTTTGCGGTGATCAAATCTTCTTGCTTTAGAATTACTAAATGGCCAATATCCACTCACGCCAAATTGAATGGCCAACAGTTGTAATAGCACTCGGAATTTACACTGGATGGCTGCTCGTGATCTCTTATCACGAATCGATAGGTGGCTTTTTCTCAATACTTTTCCTTGCGTTATTGATCGCATGGCACGGCGCATTACAGCATGAAATAATTCATGGACATCCATTTCGTTCAGAACCAGCTAATGAATTACTTGCAACAGTTCCCATCAATCCACTCCGCCCATATCGGGTATATAGACGCTCGCATCTTCGCCATCATATTTGTACCGAACTCACTGATCCTGATACCGACACAGAGAGTTTCTTTGTAAAGGCAGATACTTGGACAAAGTTAAATATCTTGACTAAAAGTCTCTTGATATTCCATCAAACTCTCTTTGGGAGAATTATTTTAGGACCCATAGTTCAAATCTTTTTAACAATACGTCACGACATCTCTGAAATACGTTCCGGAGACGGTCGACTACTCCGATGGTGGTTAATTCATCTGGTACTAGTAGGTCTTCTCTTTTTAGGAATAACAGAACTAGGAAGTTTTCCTTTTTGGCAATATCTAGTAGCCACATATTGTGGCGTATCACTTACCACAGTTCGTACTTATTGTGAACATAGGTGGGTTAAGGAAGAAGTAACTCGATCAGCAACAGTCACCTCAAGAGGTTTTTGGGCACTTCTCTTTTTAAACAACAATCTTCATGACACACATCACGCCGATCCAGATATCCCTTGGTACAAACTCCCCAGAAGGTCTATTGAACTCGAGTCAATTTCAGAATCAAAAAAAGGAGCCGGATTCTATTCTGGCTATTTTGAAGTTTTTCGCTGCTATTTATTCAAGATGCATGCTCACCCTGTGCACCCAAAAGAAAAAGTTTTGAACTAATCCACATGACCTTCAGTGAAGGTTTGAACTTCTTCAAAACGGTCAACTTTCCTAAGAACAGGGAAGCAGAACCACCAAATTACGACCACGGCTAAAGTTCCCGCACCACCAAAAATAATTGCTCCAGTAAGACCCATAAAAGCAGCAGTAACACCGGATTCAAATGCGCCAAGTTCGTTTGATGCTCCAATAAAAACGTTCTAGAGCAAGAACACGTCCCCGCATATGTCCAGGAGTAGCAAGAGGCACAAGCGTTGCTCGAATAAACATTGAAACTGCATCAGCCGCAGAAAGAACTAACACCGCAACAAATGCCAAAGCATAATTTTGGCTTAATCCCAGAACAATTGTCCCCAATCCAAAAATTGCTACAACAAAAAGAAGTGTCTTTCCTATACGACGACCCAGAGGACGAATTGCCATCGTGATGGCTACCGCACCAGCTCCTATTCCTACTGCTGCTCTGAGCCACCCAAGCCCTACGGCTCCTACTCCTAGTCGATCTTCAGCAATTGCCGGCAGCAAAGCAACTGCACCTCCAAAAAGAACCGCAGCTAAGTCAAGACTTATTGCTCCAAAAAGCATTGGAGTGCGCCGAATAAATTTGAAACCTTCAAGAGCATCAGCAAGAGCATTTTTTGCTCCAGATGTCTTTATTTGCTGGACTTTGCTACTAGGTACAAAGCTCAGAATAAATGCTCCGCCTCCAAGACAAATAGCTGAAACCAGATATGGGAGGGGTTCGTAAGCAACAAAAAGAAAGCCAAAAAGTACCGGGCCAATGATTACACCTGATTGCATTGCAATACTACTAAATGCAACAACTCTTGGGACGGTAGAAATAGGAGACATGTCAACTGCAAGTGCTCTACCTGAGGGTGCAGCAAAAGCTCTACAGATACCAAGGACAATAACTAAACCAAAAATAGGCATCACTGAAGTTGGATTTGTAGTTGCATACCAGAACAAAGTTATAGACACAGCTCCTTCACCTAAAAGAGCCCATGCAAAAAGAACTCTCCTATCCATTCGATCAGCAATAGACCCGGTAAATGGTGCAAGTAGAAATGTTGGAGCAAACTCAGCTAACCCAAGGAGTCCTAAATCTAATTCTCTTCCAGTGATGTCATAAACCTGTTTTCCGAGAATCGTAATTTGACCAACTATTGCGAGTATTGAAAGAAAAGAAACAAAAAGAACAGCATAAATTTTTAGTGGAATCTTTTCTTCAATCTCCTGATCCATCACCGCACGCTAACCGGTTTCATTCTTGAAAGTGGGCGATAATCGTTAAATATATTTATAAGAAACACTTAAAATTTTTGTCATTTTGCACCTACTGTGGCGTTGCTTTAGGAAATAGAAATAAGGTGGAGTGGTAACCGTGATGAAAATAGTTTTTGGAGAGTAAAAAATGATTCAACGTATTCGTAACGCAATAAAACGAATGAGAAATCTTCAGAGAGTCCAGAACGGTTCTGATTCAGAAACAGAAAATATAAGACACTTAAATACGGACGAGCTTGAAGCAGGGCTGAAAGAAGCTTTAACTTCTCCGGTTGATGAAGGAATTGTAAATTTGATCGTTTGTCGTCCTGATGTGGGTCAGCGAGAAATACTTCAAAGCGCTGAATTCTCCTTAGAAATAGGGCTAGTAGGTGACAATTGGAGTAAAAAGCCGTATAGCAAGGGTCCAGATGGAGGACCACATCCGGAAATGCAAGTCACAATGATAAATAGTCGAGTTTTGGATCTCATTACCGCAGGAGATAGTTCGCGGATGGCTGTTCCGGGCGACCAATTAGTTGTTGATTTCGATATCTCACGCGAAAACATTCCACCTGGAACAAGATTAAATATCGGTTCAGCCGTTATCGAAGTAACAGAAGAACCCCACACAGGATGCTCACAGTTTGTTGGCTGGTTCGGAGCTGACGCAATGAGGTTCGTTAACTCATCACGGGGAAGAGAGCTTTGCTTGAGAGGCATTAACTCCAAAGTTGTCCAATCTGGGGTTATTTCACAGGGAGACAAAATCACTAAAGGATGACTATGAAAGTTGGAGAGATTAATACTCCCGCATTATTAGTGGACAGCAATGTCTTTACCGAAAATATTTCTCATATGTCCGCGGCACGGCCAGGTACCTCTCTTCGTCCACACGTCAAGGCTTTCAAATCTTCATATCTAGCCAAAGAATTAGTAGCCGCTGGGCACGAAAACTTTTGTTGCGCAACAATTCGCGAAATGGAGGGAATGGCAGCCGCCGGCTTAGGAAAAGATCTATTACTTGCCAATCAAACGTTGAATTCTGAACGACTCAAAAAATTAATTGACGGAGGATCAGCTCGAGTCACAGTAGCGGTGGACTCAGAAGAAACTATCCAGGCAGCAAAGATAGGGGGAGTGTCGGAAGTTCTAATCGACGTAGATGTAGGAATGCCTAGATGTGGTTGTCATCCTAACGAAGCAGGAGAACTTGCAGAAAAAGCTCGCGCCGTAGGTTTGAACGTACGCGGAGTCATGGGATACGAGGGGCATCTCATGCATGAAAAAGACCAACAAAAACGTGATATGGGGATGGCGCGTTCAATAAAGAAATTAGAAGCTGCTCACGCAGAAGTTGGTGGCGAAGTTATTTCCGGCGGAGGAACTGGCACCTGGGAATCAAACAATCTCGTAACTGAACTTCAGGCAGGGTCCTATGTACTGATGGACACAGAATATGCTCGTCAAGATTTACCTTTCCAACAAGGACTATTT
>CATISD010000096.1 GCA_949538625.1 Acidimicrobiales bacterium AG-410-I20 | reverse complement strand
GTGTATTAGGGTCCCGCTTCCTACGGTGACAATTGGGTCTAGTTCCCCAATCATTTTCGGGAGAGAAGAGTCAAGTTTTGTTTCTTCGTATGCTTCTCTTAGCGCGGTGTCCCACAGATCTGAGTCTTTTTCTTCTTGGTGCCCTCCTGGAAAACTTACTTGGTGAGCATGTGTGGACAAATGGGGGGATCTTCGGGTGAGGACGACATAAACCGAGTTATTTTCCTCATATAGGGCTACGAGGACTCCGGCTTCTTGCGTGTATTCTTCGAGATCCTCTTTTTCTATTGAATTTGGTCTGTGCTTTTCAACTGCTTGTATGACTTGCTCAAGCGTCAACTTTTTATCTACTGCGTTTAACCAGGGTGAAGGATCGCCAATCCACCATTTTTCTGGACGAGGAATAACTTGAGGTCCTCCGCGATTGTTGAGCATTTCTTCTTTATTCATTTCTCAGTCTTTCATAATGAAAACTACAGGAGCCGAGCCCTAAGGCTCGGCTCCGAATAGTTTTTCCCTTAATTTCGGGTTACATCATGCCGCCCATGCCGCCCATAGGATCCATTCCTCCTGGAGGCATAGGTGGAGCAGGTTCTGGTTTATCAGCAACCACAGACTCTGTGGTTAACAAGAGTGCCGCTATTGAAGCAGCGTTTTGTAAACCTGCGCGGGTTACTTTAGCTGGATCGATTACTCCCTCTTTTATGAGGTCAACCATTTCTCCAGTTGCCGCGTTCAGACCAGTTGCACCTGAAGCTGATTCAATTTCGCGTACCATAACTGCTCCTTCAAGACCTGCGTTGTCTGCTATGAGACGAGCAGGGGCTTCTAAAGATGCGTAAACGATACGTGCTCCTGTAGCTTCATCGCCAGAAAGAGAATCTACAACTTCTTGTACTGCTTGACGAGAGCGAAGCAAGGCAGTTCCTCCACCAGCTACAACTCCTTCTTCAATAGCAGCCCGAGTTGCTGAGAGTGCATCTTCGATTCGATGCTTTTTCTCTTTTAATTCAACTTCTGTAGCAGCTCCTACTTGAACTACTGCGACACCGCCGGCAAGTTTAGCTAAACGCTCTTGAAGTTTTTCACGATCCCAATCAGAATCGGTTTCCTCTATTTCACGCTTGATTTGTGAAATACGGCCTTCAACTTCATTGCTTTCTCCAGCACCTTCAACAATGGTGGTCTCGTCTTTGGTTACGACCACTTTGCGGGCTGTGCCCATCATGTCAATAGTTACACCATCAAGTTTCAAACCGACTTCTTCGGCTATTACTTGTCCACTGGTGAGAATCGCCATGTCTTGAAGCATTGCTTTGCGTCGTTCACCAAATCCAGGTGCTTTGATTGCAACTGAATTGAAGGTGCCACGAATCTTATTTACTACCAAAGTGGCGAGGGCTTCGCCTTCTACATCTTCAGCAATAATGAGCAACGGACGACCTGATTGCATAACTTTTTCTAATACCGGTAGAAGATCTTGAACTGAACTGATCTTTCCTTGGTTGAAGAGTATGTAAGGTTCTTCAAGAATTGCTTCTTGACGCTCTGGATCGGTAACGAAATAAGGTGAGAGATAGCCTTTATCAAATTGCATTCCCTCAACGAAGTCGAGATCCATACCAAAGGTGTTGGATTCTTCTACTGTGACTACTCCGTCTTTACCTACTTTGTCTATTGCATCTGCGATGACTTGACCGATTGTTGTATCTGCTGCAGAAATTGAAGCAACATTGGCAATTTGTTCTTTTGAGTCGTCAACTTGAACAGCTTGCCCTGCTATTGAATCGACTGCTGCTTTAGTTGCTTTTTCAATGCCTCGCTTGAGATCCATTGGGTTTGCTCCTGCAGCAACATTTCGTAGCCCTTCGTGAACAAGGGCTTGAGCGAGAACGGTTGCCGTAGTGGTTCCGTCACCTGCAATGTCGTTTGTTTTTGTTGCAACTTCTTTTACTAGTTGTGCTCCCATGTTCTCGAAAGCATCTTCTAGTTCAATTTCTCGTGCAATTGATACACCATCATTAGTGATGGTTGGGGCACCAAATTTTTTGTCGATTACAACATTACGGCCACGTGGTCCAAGTGTTACTTTGACGGCATCCGCCAACTTGTTTACACCTGCTTCTAGTCCGCGGCGCGCTTCTTCATCAAATTTTAAAATCTTTGTCATTGCGGCCTACTTTATTGTGGCAAGCACATCACGAGCGTTGAGAATCAACAAGTCTTCTCCCGCGCTACTGATTTCTGTGCCACCATATTTGCTATAAACAACGGTGTCTCCAACGGAAACATCCATTGGGACAAGTTCGCCTGTCTGTTCTGATCGGCGTCCTGGTCCTACTGCAAGTACTTCGCCTTGTTGAGGCTTTTCTTTTGCAGTATCGGGGATAACCAAGCCGCTAGCTGTGGTTTCCTCGGATTCACTTGGTCGGACCACAATGCGATCCTCTAGAGGTTGAATATTCATCCAATTTTCCTTTTTTAACTGTGTTTTTCAATTCATTGTGAATTAAAAAACGATTGGCAGTCTTAATGGGCGACTGCTAACTCTACGCACTTTTTCCCTTAACTCACAACTCTTTAGACAGCGTTTTATTATGAATTAAATTCGTTCTGGAAGCCCCCAATTTGGGTTAGCTCCAACATTTAATGGGCTTGAGCCGTCAATCTGAAGACACCACCACCCTGCCGCAGCTACCATTGCTGCATTGTCTGTGCACATTGACCGTGATGGTATAAACGGTTGCACTCCAATTTCTATGCACATATCAAGAAATCGTTCACGCAGCCTGGAGTTAGCGGCAACACCTCCACCGAGACATAGTCCTTTTGCCCCAGTAATTGCTGCTGCCCATTTTGCTTTTGTCACCAAAGTATCTACGACAGCTTCTTGGAATGAAGCAACTACATCAGCGGTAGAAACATCAGGGTTATTTCGAACATGGTTAATAACTGAAGTTTTTAGTCCTGAAAAAGAAAACGCAAGTTTTCGGTCTTCAGCCATCGTGTCAGGATTTTCTTGAACTAGAGATCTTGGATAGTTGAAAGCATTTGGATCGCCTTCGACTGCTAAAGCATCAATAGCGGGACCACCTGGATATTCCAAACCTAAATAGCGGGCGACTTTATCAAACGCTTCACCAGCGGCGTCATCAAGAGTCGAACCTAAGACTCGATAACGTCCATGTCCTTCCATCAGAACCAGCATTGTGTGCCCACCAGATACGAGGAGCACGACGAGAGGAAATTCTAAATCTGGTTCCTCTAAGAAAGACGCATAAAGGTGGGCTTCAAGATGATTTACTGATACAAAAGGCACATCCCAAACTAGTGATAGGGATTTTGCTGCTGTTACCCCTACAAGAAGCGAACCTACAAGGCCGGGGCCTGTCGTAGCAGCTACTGCATCAACTTCTGATGCTTCTACTCCGGCTGAAACCAATGACTCAGCTACCACTGGAATCATGAGATCAAGATGAGCGCGGCTAGCAACTTCTGGTACAACTCCCCCGAAGCGTGCATGTAAGTCAATTTGGCTACTAACAACTGAGGATCTAACTGTTTGCGCACCTTCAACTACAGCTGCAGCGGTTTCATCGCACGAAGTTTCAATTCCTAAAATCAAATTGCTCATAGATCGCCTTCTATACGTTTCTTAGTTTTTATTTTCGCCAAAAATTCTGGATTGTCTATGTCGTGAATCCACATGATAAGTGCATCTTCTCCTGTGTCACTGTAATAGTTTGTTCTAAATCCAACAGGCGCGAAACCAAATTTTTTATAAAGCTTTATCGCCGGATCATTGCTTGCTCTTACCTCTAGGGTCATTGATTTCATTCCCATTTTTACTGCTTCTTGACATAGGACGGTTAAAAGTGATGATCCAATTCCAGTTTTATGATGTGAGGGATGCACTGCTAGGGAAATTATGTGGGCCTCATCAACAACTTTCATCAATGCTCCATGGCCAAGAATTTTTTCTTGTAGTTCGAAAACGATATTTAATCGTGATTCTTTTTGACGAAGTTGTTGACGTAAGAAACTTGCGGACCAAGTAGTTTTATAAACCAAATCATTAATTTCCATTACTCCAGCAAGGTCTTTCTCTTGCATCAAACGAAATTTTGAACCAGTTTCTTCTAACGTCAAGATTCTTCTTCTCGGGTCTTCCAGTTGATTTCAGCGTCGGGTTGTCGGAGGTAAATCGGTTTTATGTCCCATGATTGAACAAACTCTTCTCGAAGAGCCAGCGCATGAGCTAACTGGACTAAAGAACGGGCACTTGGATTAGCAAGCCCTTGTTCTGCCATTTCAACCCTTCGGATAGAAGAAAAGACTTCTTGATAACGGAGCGCACCATCTCCAACAAGAAGTGCTGGTTCTTCCAGCATCATTAGTTCGGCTGATAGTTCTTGCGGAGTATTAACTTGTGGATCACGAATACGTTGTATCCCTCCTGGAACTTTGCGGAAGAGAGCAGTGAATAGTTCTCCGCGTCGCGCATCAAGAGCTGCAACTATTAATCTGCTCGTCCACCGAGCTGGAAAAGCCAATAAATCTAAACTAGGTATGCCAATCATTGGTATGCCTAAAGCATGGGCGATAGTAGTCGCCGAAGAAATCCCAACCCGGAGACCGGTATATAGTCCGGGACCTATATCTACGGCCACTGCTCCAAGTTCACTAAACTCAATGCCTGCTTGTTGTCGAACAAAATCAATTTGTGGAGCAAGAGATTCAGCGTGTTGGCGGCCCTTTCCAGTGTGTGCTGAGGCCAAGACTCCTTCGTGTCCACCAATAGCGCAACCTATTTGTGATCCAGCGCTTTCTATTCCAAGGATCAGCACATTTTCTCCTTGATTGCTTCTATTGATTTAACCCGATCTTCCCACTCGGGCCCAACGATCTGAAGGTGCACATTTCGCTCTTCGCTAGTTTCACCTAAATTAAACCGAATCTCTAAATACCCGCACGGTAAGGCGCCTGCGATGACATCTCCCCATTCAATAAGCGTCACTGATTGATCATCAATGAGTTCATGTAGCCCAAGATCACGAGTTTCTTCTATATGTGTTATTCGGTAAACATCTAGATGGTTAATGACTAGGTCCCCTTCATAACAATTCGCAAGGGTAAATGTTGGAGACGTAATTGGACAAGTTGCCCCTAATGCCAGTCCAAATCCTTGAGTGAAAGATGTTTTACCGGCTCCTAAGTCCCCACATAAAAGAATTAAGTCTCCTGGATTAACTACTTTGGCTAGTTCAGCTCCAAACTTTTTCGTTTCTTCGACTGATTTTGTTGTTATTTGTATCATTTCGATTTCCCAGAAACTATTGAATACGCAAGTTGAAAATCTAACCTCATATTTTTTAATGCGTCCGGATTCCCCCTTAAAGCTGCTGCGGGATGAAATGTCGGAACAAGGTAATGTTGCTTATAAGAGTACCTTTCCCCACGTAAATTCGTAATTCCTTCTTTTGTATTCAAAAGTAATCTTGAAGCAAAGTTGCCCAGTGGGATAATTACTACGGGGTTCACAAGTTGAATTTGTTCATCCAAATATGGTTTACAAGTTGATATCTCTATTGATTTCGGGTTTCGATTATTTGGCGGTCTACATTTAACTACATTTGCTATATAACACTGCGATCTATCAATTTTTAGTTCTTCTCCAATGAGCCGACTCAATAGTTTTCCAGAACGTCCTATAAAAGGTTCACCCTCTAGATCTTCTTTTGCCCCAGGTCCTTCACCTATAAAGAAATAGTCTGCATTGGGATTACCAGAACCAAAAACTACTTGTGTGCGACTTTCAGCTAGTCCGCACTCAACGCACTGTGAAACATGTTGTGAAAGACCTTTTAACGTCTGCTTAGTCACCGAGATTACCGTTGGCTTTCAACAGGATGTACGAACAGCTTGTTCCACAGAAGCAACAGTCAATGCGCGAACAATATCCAAAGAAGAAACCGGTACTTCTCCAGTTGCAGCTGCGACTACTGCGTCTCCGTCTGAAGAAGTATGAGGAGGAAAAAGAGAACGAGCTAAACCATCATGGCCAGACTGTGACATTAAATAACAATCTGTTTTTGACAGTTGAGCATTGGTTACTACAGTTACCAATGTGGTGTTCGTACCTGAGGAGAAAGCTGACTGGGAAGGGTTTTCAGGCCAGTTCGTGAAGGTTCCATCTATAACGGCCTTACCAGAAGTCCCATCATCTATGTCACCTAATGCATTTACAGCTGCTATTGCTGCTACTTTCACTCCATCTTTTTCTGCAACTCCTAAACCAATTCCACCTGGTCTTTTGCTTTCACGACTCTGCCATTTATCCAATGAAGCACCTGTTCCTGCCCCAACTTGGCCCAATAACATCTCTTCACATGCTTCACTAGCTGCGATTCTTCCTTCGTTGAAACCGGGTCGAACTGTACTATCGCCTTCTAACAGGTCATACAGCCCCATAGCTACCACAATAGGAACTGGACCCGCAGGAGTAGGAAAACCTACATTTTTTTCTTCTAAGTAGTCAACCACCCCGTCTGCAGCTGCCAATCCAAATGCTGATCCCCCAGTAAGTAAGACTGCATGAATGTTTTCTACCAACCGCTCAGGAGAAAGTAGAGAGAATTCTCTTGTCGCTGGGGCTCCACCTCTTACCTCTCCGGAAGCAACAGTCCCAG
>CATISD010000095.1 GCA_949538625.1 Acidimicrobiales bacterium AG-410-I20 | reverse complement strand
ACTCTACAATATTTCTGGTTGGAGACAATTTGGTCAGCGAGAACTCACACGTGACAAAGTCTGGCTCCTTTGCAGGACCGTTGGAGGCATCTCTCTGAACTGGCCAAGGTACTGTGACGAAGATCGCGACCAACTCATCTTCACTGCAGAACAGACCACTGATGAAAGCGTGAGAGAAGAAGCGCTCAAAGAGCTATCAGCGATGATCAATGAGCAATACCTCTACATTTTCTACAACCACACCTTGTGGGACATGGCCCTCGCTGACAATGTCAATGGCCTGTGCGATAAGACAAGCCCAGATGGGGTTGAGATCATCTGTATCACTAATGGTCGAACTTGGTTTGACACTGTTTGGCTGTCTGAATAAATCAACTTATTCTGTTCGAGAACTCTGCGTGCTCACATACGGGCACGCAGAGTTCTTCGTTTACTTGCCAATATAAATTCTGAACTTGTTATGATCTAAGGACGCGCAGAACGGGGGGCATTTTGAGAAGAGCTATGAAACGACTTTTAGGATTAGGGCTCCTTTTAACAGTCATTTCTATGATCACTTTCGCTGCCATGAATTTTCTCGGTGATCCTCTTTTCAATATTCTCGGACCAGTAGCTGAAGACGTTGACAACCCTGACAGCATAAAACTCATAGAAGAAGCTAAAGAACAGTATTACTTAGACAAATCTCTTCCTGAACGCTACGCCCGATGGGCGGGTGATTTCATCACTGGTGATTTTGGTGTCCGCTTTAGCGCAACTGGGCAACCTCCCGTAACCGATCTTATAAAAGAGCGCTTCCCGAGGACATTGCAACTGATGATCATGGCACAACTTATTGCTGTTGGGCTTGCCATTCCATGGGCGGTTATTGCTGCCTCGCGCGCTAACTCAAAAACCGATAAAGCTTCAACCGTTACCGCTTTTGCTTTTGTTTCCCTTCCGAATTTTGCGCTAGCGATAATCCTTTTTTATATATTCTCTATTCGGTTGGACTGGACGCCCGACGTCTATTCGGCTACCGACCCCTTTTGGGGATTGACCCATGATCACCAATTAATGCAAATGCTCCTCCCAGCCTTGACCTTGGGCATGGGGGCTGCTGCTGGTTATCAGAGGCTCCTACGCACGGATTTGATTACCACACTCCAACAAGACTTCATCCTCATGGCAAGATCTAAAGGCGTGCCACGCAGGAAAGTCCTCTATAAACACGCCCTCCGCCCTTCCTTATTCTCACTAATTACGCTCTTAGCCATCAATATCGGTTTCCTGATAGGTGGAGCTCTGGTCGTTGAAACTTTCTTCCGCATTCCGGGCCTAGGAACTGCGGTTGTAGAAGCGGTGTTGCGTGAAGATTTCCCTGTGGTACTTGCCATCGTAATGATCGTTGCTACAGCTTTCCTAGTCTTCAATTACCTTGCAGACCTGCTTTATGGAGTAATTGATCCACGTGTGCGCGAAAAGGAAAAATATACTGAATCTATCTTCAGTTCTAGGAAACGTCGGATAGAACCAGCAACTGAGACCGTTGAGGCGCCCGCATGACTACTT
>CATISD010000094.1 GCA_949538625.1 Acidimicrobiales bacterium AG-410-I20 | reverse complement strand
CCGGACAATCTTCATCACACGCTTGTTATGGGGTGGGAAGCCGCGGCTTCACTGGATAACGAAGGAAACTTTGACAAGAAAAATTGGGAAGAGTCCTTAAGGAAGTTCGAGTCCCATGTTGTTGAGGACTAAAAGTTAAGTAGTGACAAGAATGCGTTGTGACGCAAAAGCCCCGACACCAATCATCGTGCCCTTTACTTCGACAGTCGTGGTTCCGTCAGGCGAAACAGCTGTGACTTTGCCATTTTCCCCAGGAATAAGATTGGACTCTTCGAGGAATTCTAAAAGTCCTGGTTGGAACTCAAGTTCCTCAGGGATTCTCTCGACAATAAACTTATTCCCTACCTCAATGTCTGAAAGAGCAGACGCTCCTTCTGGCATTTGATAATCGGTGCCTGGAATCGGATTTCCATGAGGGCACGTTGTCGGATCTTCAAGAATGCGGAGAAAAGCGTCTTCAACACTGGGAGAGATGACGTGCTCCCATCGTCCTGCTTCATGATGAGCTTCAGCCCAACTAAGGCCAAGAACATCTGTGAGGAATCTTTCTGCGAGACGGTGACGTCGCACAACCTGATTTGCAAGATTCTTGCCATCTTCAGTTAGCTGTATTTTCGTTCCATGAAAATATATGAGATCTGCTTCGCCCATTTTTTTAATCATTTCCGATACTGCTGGACGCGATACTTGAAGCCGTTCAACTATTCGAGCTTGAATTACGTCGACACCATCTTCATCTAGTTCAAAGATAGTTTCACAATATTCTTCGAATGCTGGGTGATATTCAGGGCTCTCATATGCCATAACTAAATCTTACCCTCAATAGTGACTTACGTAAAACAAGGCATTTATTGACTTGACTAAATGCCTTAAATCCAGCCTTCTCCTACCCGCCAGACGGAAAATCCTACATCGACTAGATCTTTTTTATCAAAAACGTTTCGTGTGTCTATAAATATGTTTCCGGTCATGGACTGATATAACTTTAGAAGGTCGAGTCCAAGAAATCCTTTCCATTCCGTTAATACCAGCAAAGCATCTGCTTCTTTGGCTGCCTCTTCGGGTGAATCTGCCATTTCTAAACCTTGGAGAGGAGCCATATTTACCTGTGGATCATAGCCAACTACCTTCATTCCAGATTCCAGAAGCAAGGAAGCAATTTTCAATGCAGGAGATTCTCTAATGTCATCTGTTCCCGCTTTGAACGCAAGGCCAAGGATTGCAATTTTTTTTCCAGAATCGTCTCCCAAGGATTGCGTCACAACTTTGGCTATTTGAGTAAAGCGAGCTTCATTAGATTCAAGAACTGCGTTTAAAAAAGCAGAATCAGAACCCACTTCTGAAGCAACGGCGATTAAGGCTTGAGTGTCTTTAGGGAAACAAGAACCGCCCCATCCAGGACCTGGTTGCAAAAAAGCCTCTCCAATACGCTTATCGAGACCCATGCCTTGTAAAACAGTGGTCGCGTCCCCCTGGGTTTTTTCGCATAGTTCCGCGATGGTATTTACGAAGGTTAGACGGGACGCCAAATATGTATTTGATGCGTACTTAATCAATTCTGCCGAAGATGGATCTGTACATAGAACTTTGCTATTTAAGCCTGTGTACAAACTCGATACTCGCTCTTTGGCGTCGGCAGTGCGTGCGCCAATAACGATTCGGTCAGGGTTCTGAAAAGCGGAAATAGCGCACCCAGCCTGAAGGAACTCAGGGTTTGATACTACTTCCACATCAGGTCGGCTTATCCAATCACTAACTTGAGAGGATGTTCCTACTGGCACCGTTGATTTAATCACCACAACAGATCCAGAGGGAAGCGCATCTTTCATTTCTTTAGAAACTGAATAAATAATTGATAGGTCTGCTGATCCATTTTTAAGCGAAGGGGTCGGCACGCATAAGAACACAAACTGCGACTCAGAAACTGCGT
>CATISD010000093.1 GCA_949538625.1 Acidimicrobiales bacterium AG-410-I20 | reverse complement strand
CCAGTAGGTGTTGTTGGAATGATTACCCCATGGAATTGGCCTATCAATCAAATCGCCTGCAAAGTCGCTCCTGCTTTAGCAGCTGGTTGCACTATGGTCCTTAAACCATCGGAAGTAGCTCCACTGAACGCCATTATTTTCGCCGAGATAATGCATGAAGCAGGAGTACCAGCAGGGGTATTCAATCTTGTGAATGGTGATGGACCAACTGTTGGTGCGTATCTATCAGAACATCCGGGGATAGACATGATGTCTTTCACTGGTTCAACTCGAGCTGGAATTGAAGTAGCAAAAAATGCAGCTCCAACTGTTAAGCGAGTAGCACAAGAACTAGGTGGAAAATCAGCAAATATTATTCTTGAGGACGCAAATCTTGAAGAAGCAGTTGGACGTGATGCCTTTGGAATGTGTATGAATTCTGGCCAGTCTTGTAATGCGGGAACAAGAATGCTTGTGCCCCATTCGAAGATGGAAGCCGCTAAGGCTGTAGCTAAAGCATCCATGGAAGCAGTAACTGTCGGTGACCCAACTAGCGATGGAACCACAATAGGGCCTGTCGTTTCAGAAGCGCAATGGAACAAAATACAGGATTTGATTCAATCGGGCATAGATGAAGGTGCAGAATTGGTTTGTGGCGGTTTGGGAAGACCTGACGGTTTAGAATCCGGGTATTACGTGAAACCAACATTGTTCGCAAATGTCACTAATAACATGCGGATAGCGCAAGAAGAAATTTTCGGTCCAGTGCTTGTCTTGATCGGTTATGAAGATGATGAAGATGCTATTGCGATAGCGAACGATACTGTTTACGGTCTAGCAGGGTATATATCCGGAAGCCATGAGAGGGCGGTCAAAGTAGCTCGCCTAATTCGAACAGGGAACATGCATGTCAATGGTGCCGGCCCTGATTTTAATGCCCCTTTTGGTGGATATAAACAATCTGGAAATGGACGTGAGTGGGGCCCGTATGGCCTTGAAGAGTTTATGGAAGTTAAAGCTATTCTTGGAGGGGTTTCCGCTTAAGGGAATCTTTACGGATGAAAGCTGAACAAACTATTCGTCTATGGGTAGAGGGAGCGCGTCCGAAAACAATTCCAGCTGCGATTGTCCCGGTTCTCGTAGGTACTGCTGCCTCTGCAGGTTCAAATTTTATTATTTACCGCTTTTTTCTATCGCTGCTAGTTTCAATTGCTCTTCAAGTAGGGGTGAATTACGCAAATGATTATTCTGATGGAATACGAGGAACTGATGAAGACCGAATAGGTCCCAGAAGGCTTGTGGGTTCAAAATTAATTCCTGTTCGGAAGGTAAAATGGGCGTCCTTCGTTTCATTCTTTGTTGCAGCCATTGCTGGTTTGATCCTCGCTATTGCTATAAATTTATGGATAGTAGCAATTGGATTAGTATCTATTATCGCTGCATGGTTCTATACAGGTGGTTCTAACCCATATGGGTATCTTGGGTTTGGAGAAGTATCTGTTTTCGTATTCTTTGGACTAGTGGCAACTGTAGGGTCTGCGTTCGTGCAGAGTGAGAAGATAGAGTTACTTCCAATTTTGTGTGGTATCGGTGTTGGATTGGTAGCAACTGGATTATTAGTGGTTAATAATCTTCGAGATATTGATACCGATCGAGATGCGGGTAAAAAGACATTAGCTGTTCGTATAGGAAAGGAAAAAACTAGATTTTTATATGCATTTCTAATGATAGGAACTGTAAGTGTTTATGCTCTAATTGGCGTCATTTATTGCTATCCGGCATTGATATCGCTAATAGCTTGTCCAATTGTCGTTAAATTGGCTTACCAAATTTATGTTAAAGCGGACAGTGCGGACCTTATTAAAGTTCTAGAAATGACAGCGAAATTCCATTTGGTTTCCGGTTGTTTATTCGCCCTCGGGTTAATGGTCGGTATCTGAATTCTCTAATTGGTGTATTTCAACCCGATTTCCGGAAGGGTCATGGAGGAATGCTTGAAGGGACGTTCCTATTGGTACAGGCGTTGTTACATCCACTCCAGCAGTTGTTAGGTTCCGACATACTTCATGAATATCTGCTACGAGAAAAGCAAGGTGTTGGCCGTTATCTTCAGGAACTTTCCCTTTACGAAGGTGAATTTGCCTTCCATCTTTGGCCACAAGCCATACACCACTATTGGGTCTATCGCTAGGTCTTTGTACTTCGTTTAGAGAAAAAAACCGTGAATAGAAGTTTTTCGTTTCGTTCACGTCTGCGACATTTAACGCAATGTGATGAATTTCCGACTGTACCATTATAAAATTTTAGATGAGGTTAGATTTTTTCGCCAGAAAAGAGTTGTACTGAACCAGGAGCAAACAATTGCCGTTTCACATTCCCGAATCCAGCATTTTCTAACATCTTTAATATCTCTTGATATGGGGGTAAGTAAGCAAAAGATTTCGGAAGGTAAGAGTACGCATCTTTATCGGAAAAAAATCCGCCGACTTTGGGAACGATCCGGTCAAAGTAAATGTGATGTCCCCAATTAAGAAATCGATTCTCTGGTTCTGCGACATCTAAAAACCCAACTCTTCCTCCTTTTCTCAAAACTCGTGAAACTTCTTGGAAAAATGCAGGTAGTTCAGTCAAGTTACGCAGAGCGAAACCGCATGTTGCGCCATCAATGACTCCACTATGGATGGGAAGTTTCAAGACATCAGCTTGTGTGAGTGGTGAAGTTGACCGAGAAGCATTAAGCATTCCCATAGAAAAATCAAAACCAAGAGGATTGATTCCCGCCTTCTCTAACTCGCAGCAGAAGTCACCAGTTCCACAAGCTAAGTCGATGACAATAGAGTTCGGTGGAAGCGAGAGAGATTTCACTGTTTTTTTTCGCCAACGAACGTCAAGCCGAAATGTCATCACCCTATTAACGAAATCATAGCGAGGCGCTATTTTGTCAAACATGCTTTGGACTGATGTGGCTTTTTCTTGCCCCATAGGAAGGCCCGAGTCAACGTCCATAAGGTTATGGTACTAAAAAATTCTTATTTTGACGGTTGATTGTGGAAAGCACGGTTGATTGTATGAATCCTGAAACCAATTTGGTTATAGACATGAATTGCAGGAAGATTATCGGATTCAACGTAAAGCATGCCGGTAGTAATTCCTTTGCTCGCTATGTGTTGTAATCCTGAAACTGTAAGCGGTTTCCCTAGGCCTTTCCCGTGAAACTTAGGGTCAACAGCGATCGCAAAGATTTCACCAATATTGCCAGTGCTTTCAGAATGGATCTTTGTCCAACAGAAACCAGCTAATTTACCGTCAATTTCGTAAAGGCGGAAACCCTCTTCTTCAAACCAATCTTCTTCGAAGATATCAGTTAGTTTTTCAATATTTAGAGTTCCTTGTTCAGGATGCCAGTGGAAGGCTCTACTATTTACTTCCAGAAAGGAGGTTTCGTCAATCCCTCTATGAAATGGTCTAGTTTCTAATCCTTCAAGCGGGGTTGGTAATTGGCAACGCATTTGAAGGAGATCTCTATAAGGGGAAAAATTGAGTTTTTTCAGTTGTTCGGTATTGCTTTCTCGAGCATTTTCAAGCCAAATTTGGACTCTCTTTTTATCTGGATGAGAGCCCGTGACAGGGTTGATAATTTGGTTTAGGTCACCAATTAGTAATTCCTCGGGGTATTTCGAGGGGACTGTTATTGAGAGGTCAAAACCCTTTGGTGGCTCTTTTGCTACAACAATTTCCATATCACTAAGTTATCCGCGTTATAGATACTATGTTGTCAATATGGCACGTCCACGCACACCTGCAGGTAGATGTAGAAGAACGCACATGGAATTGAAGGCGGTCTAT
>CATISD010000092.1 GCA_949538625.1 Acidimicrobiales bacterium AG-410-I20 | reverse complement strand
C
The DNA here is from genome assembly GCA_949538625.1 of Acidimicrobiales bacterium AG-410-I20. Lineage (GTDB taxonomy): Bacteria > Actinomycetota > Acidimicrobiia > Acidimicrobiales > MedAcidi-G1 > MedAcidi-G2B. Next base: position 11,368 of record CATISD010000092.1, on the reverse strand, counting down.
CTACGAACCGAGGAATAGAAATAGAAGCCGCAGTCGCAGCAGATCCAAGATCAGTCATTCTTGATCAAGTAGCAAATGGAGTTTCTATCCGAATGGCGATCCTATTTTTACTCTTGGGGTCAGGACGCAACTTAATTGAAGATACTGATGTGGAGGTTAAACAATGACTCTCGTGATTCGAGGTGGCACCGTTGTCGATTCAAATGGTGAGCAAAAAACAGATGTAAAGATAGACCAAGATGGGTCCATTCTTGAAATAGGAAAAAATTTAACAGGTGATCAAGAACTTGATGCCTCCGGTTGCGTTGTGACCGCAGGGTTTGTTGACTTACATAGCCATCTCCGCGAACCCGGACAAGAAGATGCTGAAACGATAGAAACAGGCTCTAGAGGAGGAGCGCTTGGTGGTTACACCGCCTTAGTGGCCATGCCGAATACCACACCAACAATGGACTGTTTAGCTGTCATTGATCAGGTGAGGGGGCTCGGACAAGAATCAATTTGTGAAGTTATCCCGACAGCAGCAATGACCGTTGACCGCAAGGGAGAAAAAATGGCTCCAATGGGTGAACTGGTAGATGCAGGAGTAGGTATTTTTACTGACGATGGCAGGGGCTTACAAGACCCAAGGCTCATGCGTAGGATCATGGAGTACAGCACAGGCCTAGCACACCGACTTGGTCGCCCAATCATCCTTGCCCAGCATTGTGAAATTGAAGCTCTTTCTTGTGGAGGCCATATGCACGAAGGGACTTGGTCCTCAAAGCTTGGAATACCCGGTCAGCCCGCCGAAGCCGAAGAGCTTATGGTCTCACGCGATATAGCGCTAGTGCGTCTCACCGGGGCGCATATGCATTTTCAACATCTATCAACTGCCGGCTCAGTTGACATGGTACGGAAAGCCAAAGAGGAAGGCTTGCCGGTAACATCTGAAGCGACTACTCATCATTTCAGCCTTACGGATGCATCGTGCGCTTCTTATGACCCGGTATTTAAGGTCCATCCACCCTTACGTACTGACGCTGACGTTAAAGCAGTAAAAGAAGGCTTAGCGGATGGGACGATTGATGCAATAGCCACTGACCATGCACCTCATACAGACCATTCAAAAGAGAAACCTTTCAGCGAAGCTCCTCCCGGGATGCTGGGACTTGAAACCGCTTTCAGCATTGCGCTTGAAGAGTCAGAGTTAGATATACACCAAATTTTTTCTCTAATGTCTTGGCGTCCAGCAGTGATTGCAGGAATTTCAAATCGACACGGAATGACGGTATCACCTGGTTCTCGAGCAAATCTTTGCGTCATAGATCTAGATGAAACATGGACAGTTTCTGGAAAATCAATGGCGAGTTTTAGTTCTAATACACCCTATGAAGGACGTCGTCTAAGAGGACATGTTCGTCACACCATTCAGTCAGGAGAAGCAGTAGTGATAGATGGAGAAGCCCAAAGATGACAAGTAATGGAGAACTTTCAAGACTAGTACTGGCGGATGGAACAGTTTTTGAAGGCGAATCTATAGGGGCTACACCCACAAACGGAGTGACGACAGGAGAAGCTGTATTTAACACGGTCATGTCTGGTTACCAAGAAGTCTTAACCGACCCTTCTTATGCAGGCCAGATAATAACTTTCACTTATCCGCACATAGGAAATTATGGGGTTAACGAAGAAGACTTTGAAAGTCGTAAACCTTTCTGCTCTGGTGTGATCGTTCGACAGCTGAGCCGAAGAACAAGTAATTGGCGTTCAACAAACAGTCTTGATGCATTCTTGAAAGAACACGAAGTAGCAGGAATAGCAGGGATTGACACTAGGCGGCTAACCCGACACTTACGAGAAGAAGGTTCAATGCCAGCTGCATTTGGTGAAGCCGATCTTGATGAATTGATTCAGTCAGCGGCAGAAGCTCTACCTACAGATGGAATAGATCTTGTTTCAACGGTTACATGCAAAACAAAATATATAGTTCCATCCTTGGGAGGTTCACGACAAATAGTTGCCTATGACTTTGGAATAAAAAGTACGATCCTTCACCACCTTTCCAAACTAGGAGAAGTGACTGTTGTTCCCGCTTCAACTCCTTTCGAAGAAGTTTTGGCACACGAACCCGACGGAGTATTTCTATCCAATGGACCAGGAGATCCAGCACCACTTGATTACGCACGTCTAAACATCTCATCTCTACTGGGGAAAGTACCCATATTCGGGATATGCCTTGGTCATCAACTACTCGCAGCCAGCCTCGGAGCAGAGACATACAAATTGCCATTCGGTCATCACGGAGGGAATCATCCCGTTAGAAATTTGAGAACTGGAGCAGTCGAAATTACCAGTCAGAATCACAACTATTGTGTAGCCGACGGAGGAATCTCTTCAGTTGACTTAACGCACATCAACCTAAATGATGAAACAATTGAGGGTTTACATTGTCAAGAAGTGCCAGCATTCAGCGTTCAATATCATCCTGAAGCAGGCCCAGGACCACACGATAGTCAGTATCTTTTTAACGAATTCGAAGAACTTATGTCTTCTACTGAAGGGGGTAAGTTCTAGTGCCACGACGGACAGACATATCCAGCATCCTCCTAATAGGTTCAGGGCCAATAGTCATCGGGCAAGCATGCGAATTTGATTATTCCGGAACTCAAGCATGTCGAGTCTTGAAAGAAGAGGGATATCGGGTAATCCTTGTCAACTCTAATCCTGCGACAATAATGACCGACCCAGATTTTGCAGATGCAACCTATGTGGAGCCTCTTAGGTTGGATGTTCTAACTCGAGTAATAGAGCAAGAAAAGCCTGATGCGCTTTTGCCAACACTTGGCGGGCAGACTGCACTGAATCTTGCCATGGAGTTAGTTGAAGCAGGTGTCCTTGAGGAACATGGAGTTGAATTAATTGGGGCGCGATCAGAGGCAATAGCGACAGCAGAGGACCGCCACTTATTCAAAGAAGCAATGCTGGAGATTGGTTTGAAAGTTCCAGCATCGGGTATTGCCCACACACTTGAAGAAGCTAAGTCAGTAATAAAAGACATAGGGCTTCCAGTTATTGTTCGACCGGCTTACATACTTGGTGGCAAAGGAACTGGTATGGCTTTAACTCCTGAAGAGTTCGAAAAAGTAGCGCAGAGAGGGTTAGATGCAAGTCCTATAACAGAGGTCCTTATAGAGCAGTCGATTGCAGGATGGAAAGAATTTGAATTAGAAGTTATGAGGGACAAAGCAGATAATTGTGTCGTAGTTTGCTCAATAGAAAATGTTGATCCTATGGGAGTCCATACCGGAGATTCAATTACGGTAGCACCCGCTCAAACTCTCACAGACATCGAATATCAAGAAATGCGTGATGCGTCTTTTGCGTGTTTGCGCCGGGTAGGAGTTGAGACGGGAGGTTCAAATGTCCAGTTTGCTGTAAACCCTGAAAACGGTGATCAAGTAGTGATAGAAATGAACCCTAGGGTGAGTCGCTCCTCTGCTCTTGCATCAAAAGCAACTGGATTTCCAATTGCAAAAATAGCTGCACGGTTAGCAGTCGGATACACCCTTGATGAGATACCTAACGACATTACAAAGAAGACTCCTGCTGCTTTTGAACCGACTATTGATTATGTTGTAACAAAAATTCCTCGCTGGGCATTTGAAAAATTCCCCGGTGCTGAAGGTGTGCTTGGCACTTCCATGCAATCAGTTGGTGAAGTAATGGCCATAGGAAGAACATTTACAGAATCCCTGCAGAAAGGATTCAGATCTCTTGAAAATGGGCGTTTAGGTTTGAACTCAGATCCTGCGGAAAAGTCTTTCGATGAAATGAGTAACGAGAGCCTCTGCCAAGCAGCCAAAGTAGCTACACCTGACCGATTATTTCAGATAGAAACTTTATTTCGTCGCGGCCTTTCCTTAGAAGAAGTCAATTCTGCTACCTCTATAGATCCATGGTTCCTGGATCAGATACTTTCGATCACCGAAGAAAGATCAAATCTAGAAACTAAGGATTTCAATACATTAGAAAAAAGATCCTGGAAAAGAGCGAAACAACTAGGTTTTTCAGATGCTCAACTTGCTTACCTTTGGGGAGTCGATGAATCCTTGGTACGGCAAAGGCGAGAAAGCCTTGGGGTGTTCCCAACTTATAAGACTGTTGACACCTGTGGTGCTGAGTTTGAAGCTAACACTCCTTACCATTATTCGACTTGGGAAGATGAAGATGAAGTAAAAAGATCTGACAAGCCCAAAATTATGATTCTTGGATCAGGACCAAACCGAATAGGTCAAGGTATTGAATTTGACTACTGCTGTGTCCACGCCAGTTTTGCCCTACGTTCAGCCGGATATGAAACAATCATGGTTAACTGCAACCCTGAGACAGTTTCAACAGATTACGACACGAGTGACCGGTTATATTTTGAACCCCTAACCAAAGAAGATGTCGTCAATATCATCCAAACCGAGAAGCCAGAGGGGATAATTGTTTCTCTGGGAGGACAAACCCCTCTGAAACTTGCTTCAGTTCTTCCTGCAGAGCTCATAGCGGGCACTAATCCTCGCTCGATAGACATCGCAGAAGACCGGGAGTTATGGAATGCATTATGTCGAGATATTGGTATTAACCAGCCTCCAGGTGGCACCGCTATTAATTTACACGAAGCAGAAAAAATTGCAGATGAAGTGGGCTTCCCCGTATTAGTAAGGCCTTCATATGTTCTTGGCGGTAGAGCGATGGAAATCGTTTATGACCATTCTCAGTTGGGGAAAGCGATGGCAGAACTTTTAGAGTTTGGGAGTTTGGGTATCGAAGGAGGACTATCGGCCGAACGGCCAGTACTTGTTGATCGATTTTTAGAAGAAGCAATTGAAGTAGACGTTGATGCCATCAGAGATATAACAGGAGAAAAAGTTATAGGTGCAGTCATGGAACACGTAGAGGAAGCGGGGATCCACAGTGGAGACAGTGCTTGTGTAATACCTCCTCCGCATCTTACCGATGATGTAGTAGCTCGTATTGAGCAGTTCACCTTCCAGATAGCAGATGCGCTTGAAGTCCAAGGACTTATCAATGTTCAGTTCGCAGTAAAAGAAAATGAGATCTATGTGATTGAAGCAAATCCACGTGCTTCACGCACGGTTCCTTTTGTTGCAAAAGCAACAGGAGTTCCGCTGGCCAAGGTAGCAAGTCGGGTTATGGTCGGGGCAACTCTTTCAGAGTTACGAGGAGAAGGGTTACTTCGAGACCGAGTCGCAGGTGATCATGTTGCGGTCAAGGAAGCAGTTTTACCATTTAATCGTTTCCCCGAGGCTGATCCTGTACTTGGACCCGAAATGCGTTCAACCGGAGAGGTAATGGGGATAGATCTGACAACAGGGCTAGCTTTTGCCAAATCTCAGATCTCTGCTGGAGGAGCATTACCCGAAACAGGAACAGTTTTCATGTCTCTTGCAGACAGAGATAAGGAGACAGGACTTCAAGCTGCTCGCAGTCTCTCAGAATTAGGTTTGGAAATAGTAGCAACTAGAGGCACCGCAGAACATCTAGAGAAGAATGGAGTAAAAGTCAAAGAAGTAGTGGCCAAACTTGATGAAGAAGGAACAGATGCCGTGGAGTTAATCCGATCTGGTCACGTTCAATTGGTAGTGAACAGCCCTCATGGGCGTGGCCCACGTGCAGATGGGGACTATATTCGCGGAGCAGCTGGAGCAGAAGATATTCCTTTGCTTACAACTGCAGCGGCAGCTTTAGCGGCTGCTAATGGCTTACATGAGTGGAAAAATAGTTCACTCGAAGTCCGTACTTTACAGGCTTACCATAAGGGCATAAAAGCAGATAGATAATATGAAAGATGTTTCGAAGACCGACCTAGTTACAGAAATAGGATCAGTTGTTCTTCCAAATCCTGTTATGACCGCTTCGGGGACATCTGGACAAGGTGCTGAATTAGCAAATTACTTTGACCTCTCTTTACTAGGAGCAATAGTGGTCAAGTCTTTACATGTAGAACCTTGGCCCGGTAATCCTTCGCCACGTTTGCATCCAACCCCTGCAGGGATGATAAATAGTGTCGGGTTAGAAGGTCCCGGAGTAAGAGAATGGTTAAATCATGATCTTCCGCTTTTAGAAGAAGCTGGAGCTCGAATAGTGGTGAGCATATGGGGTCGAACAATAGAAGAATTTGCCCAGGTCGCTAAAGAATTAGCTCAGGCTCCCAAATGCGTAATTGCTGTAGAAGTAAATGCATCATGCCCAAATTTAGAAGACAGAAAGAATCTTTTCGCTCATTCGCTAGAAGCTATAAAAGAAGTAGTTGAAGTTTCATTAGCGGCAGAGAGGCCATGCTGGGCGAAACTTAGTCCAAATACGCCTGACTTACCTCAGATCGCTACTGCGGCAAAGAAAGCGGGAGCGGAAGCAGTGACAGTCGCAAACACGCTTCTTGGTATGACTATTGACTTAGAAGAACGTAAGCCACTTTTAGGAGCAGGGCGAGGGGGCGTGTCGGGTCCTGCTATCAAACCAATTGCGGTGCGTTCAGTTTTTGATACTTATGCTGAAAATCCTGACCTTCCAATTATTGGGGTGGGCGGGATCACTAGGGGAAGAGATGTGTCAGAGTTCATGATGGCTGGAGCTACAGCCATACAAGTAGGGACGGCAACTTTTTCAAACCCACGTGCATCTAAGAAGATCCTCAAAGAGTTCTCAAAATGGTGTAAAGATCAGGGTTTGGATCAAATGAATCAATTGATTGGAGCAGCTCATGAGTGATGAGGTATTGGATAACGACGGCTTCGATGAAGTTGATGACGGAGAAGTCCCATCAGAAATTAGAGAAAGGCTAGCACTGGCCTTAGATGTTGATGATGTAGTGGCAGCTCGAAGACTTGCCGCAGATTTAGATGAGTTTTTCGGAACAATAAAAGTAGGCCTTGAGTTGTATACAGCTGCTGGGCCAGATGTCATTGCGGGGTTAGTAGCGAATGAATGGGATGTATTTGCTGATTTAAAATTGCATGACATACCGACCACAGTGAATAAAGCGGCCCGTGTTGTTGGATCTTTAGGGGTTCGATGGTTGACTGTTCATGCTTCTGGTGGAGAAGCGATGTTGCGAGCGGCTGTAGAAGGGCTAGCTGAAGGAGCTGAAGGTCTTGGAGGTCCTCAACCAGGGGTCTTAGGGGTCACAGTTTTAACTAGCGATGCTGAGGCATCTTCAGAGGTTCTTAAACAGCGAACGTCGTTAGCAGCAGAGACAGGATGTGCAGGAATTATTTGTGCGGGCCCCGATTTGCCTGTAACAGAACCATGGGCAGATCAATTAGTACGAGTTGTACCAGGGACACGGATGCCTGGGTCAGAAACACATGATCAGGCGCGAACGCTGACACCACAACAGGCAATTTACGACGGAGCTGATCTTTTAGTTATTGGACGTGCAGTAACGGCAGCTGAAGAACCGATCTTGGCTGCTGCAGAACTTGTAAGTTATTTGCTCGGATGATTTCACCAATCGCTATTTCACGCTAAAGTCCCTGTCATGACAGGACTTCCAGAACTTACTGATGAACAACGCAGAGCCGCCTTGGTCAAGGCAGCAGAAGCTCGGCGAACTAGAGCAGAGATAAAAGAATTACTCAAAATGGGTTCGCTTACATTTCCAGAGCTTCTTACGAGAGCCGACAATGACCCCGTTGTAGCGAAAATGAAAGTCTTGGCCGCACTGGAGTCACTTCCAAAACTTGGAAAAGTTAAAGCCAGAAGAACTATGGAAGAGATAGGCATTAGTGAAAGTCGGCGACTTAAGGGATTAGGAAGTCAACAACGGTCTGATCTTCTGTCACGGTTCTCTTAAGATCTAATGGCAACCACTGAAAGAGAGCCACTTTTAGTGGTTCTTTCTGGCCCAGGTGGAGTAGGTAAAGGCACTCTTGCTAAAGAACTTGTCGATCAAGACGAAGATTTAGTACTTAGTCGGTCATGGACAACTAGACCGCGTAGAAATGATGAAAATTTAGAGGCATATAAATTTGTTAGCCTCGAAGAATTTCTTCGACACAGAGAAAATAATGGATTTATTGAATGGAACGAATTTTTAGGTGAGTTCTATGGCACACCGGTTCCTGACGACTTAATCTCACAAGACATCCTTTTAGAAATTGATGTAGCTGGGGGACGGCAGATTTTAGAGAAATATTCTGAGACGGTGCTGATTTTCGTCGACACTCCTGATGTTTCTGAGCAAAGACGACGGCTAGTTGAACGCGGAGATAACGCAATGCAAATAGAGCAGCGCATAGAAGAGGGCGACCGTGAACGAAAAGATGCTGAATCTTTAGGGTATTTCAAGGTCGTCAATAATAATTTGAGTCAAGCAGTGGAAAAAATTCAAGAAATAATTGATAACGAAAGAACCTCCTAGAGTCCCAGTACTTGATATCGAGGTAAAAAGAGCCATATCTGATACCGTTTAGACGTCTGAAATGACGTTAGGCATTTAACCATCAATTTAAGATGAGGTATTTTTGTGAAGGGTCACGACTCAATGATTACACCCGAGATAGAGGGTCTTCTGGATCGGGCAGAATCAAAATTTCGTTTAGTAGCACTGAGTTCTAAGAGAGCTCGGCAGATCAACGCATATTTCAATCAGTTAGGAGAAGGACTTGGCTCTTCAATACCGCCGCAACTTCCTTCAACTGCTCGTAAACCGTTATCTATAGCTTTTGAAGAGATCTCTGCTGACAAAATTATTCCAGTTGAAGCTACAGAAGATTTAGAACCAACTGAAGAAGAGTTGATGGCCATTGCGGCTATGGAGGAAGCAGAGGTTGAAGACGACGTGGAATCCGAAGAGACAAGCGACGAAAGCGCTTGATTTAGAGTGATTTTATGGGCATCTTCGATGGTCGCCGAATTGTTCTAGGAGTAACTGGCGGTATTGCTGCGTACAAAGCAGTGGAAGTTTGCAGACGTTTAGTAGACGCGGGAGCCCATGTCTCACCCATCCTCACAAAAGGGGCGGAGAGGTTCATAGGAAAAGCAACCTTTGATGCATTGGCTTCAGAAAAAGTTCAAACTTCCTTATGGGACGAAGATAATCCGATACCGCATACAAATCTTGGCCAAAATGCTGATTTGATTTTAGTTTGTCCGGCTACTGCTAGATTGCTTTCTGATTACCGCATTGGACGTTCCGCAGATTTGCTTACTGCTACTCTTTTGGCCACTCGTGCACCAGTCATAATTTGTCCAGCGATGCATACTGAAATGTGGGAGCAGCCCTCAGTTCAGGAGAATATCAGGGAGCTAGCTGGTCGCGGAGTTGAGATTGTAGGGCCTGAGAAAGGAAGGTTAGCCGGGGGAGATGATGGAACGGGTCGCCTCTCCGACCCAGGCTCAATTGTTGCCGCAGTAGAAAAAGTATTGAATTCTGGTGTTGGTGCTCAGGTTCAAGATTTTTTTGGCCTCCAGGTCTTAGTGACTGCTGGAGGAACTAAGGAACCGATTTGTCCCGTTCGCTACATTGGTAATCGTTCTTCAGGGAAACAAGGTCATGCAATAGCTTTAGAAGCTGCGGCTAGAGGAGCGGAGGTCACATGTGTCACTACTCAACCGGACAACATTTTTCATCATCCTCAAATAAAAGTAGTTGCAGTCGAAACCGCAAACGAAATGGCTGAAGCAGTCTTCTCAGAGTCTCCTAAAAGCGACTTTATAGTAATGGCCGCGGCTGTAGCAGATTTTACTCCTGCAGAAAGACACAAAGAGAAAATAAAGAAAAGTAAAGAAGGCCTAGAAATACACCTAGTACCTACTGTGGACATTCTTGCTTCTTTGGGTGCTACCCGTAATGATGAACAAATCTTGGTTGGGTTTGCAGCAGAAACTAGTGATCTAGAAAAGAATGCGAAAAATAAACTTGAATCAAAGGGTATTGATTTGATAGTTGCAAATGATATTTCTGCCGCAAATGTAGGTTTTGATTACGATACAAATGCAGCAGTTCTGTTTGATCACATGGGTAAGAAAACCGAGTTACCTCTAGCCGATAAACGAGAGATAGCCCAAGCAGTCCTTGATGCCGCACTAAAATTGAAAGTGGATAAGCACGAAGAGTCTGGAGGAAATTAATGAGTCGTAAATGGACCTTTACTTCAGAATCCGTCACAGAAGGTCATCCCGACAAAATGGCTGATCAAATATCTGACGCAGTTTTAGATGCGATGCTAGTTGAAGATTCTGAGAGCAGAGTCGCTTGTGAAACCCTTGTAACTACTGGTTTAGTCGTTGTTGCGGGAGAGGTTACTTGTAAAGGCTATGTAGATATTCCCGCTATTGTCCGAAACACAATTAAAGAAATTGGTTATGACCGGGAAGACTTCGGCTTTGATGGTGATACTTGTGGAGTCATGGTTTCTCTAGACTCTCAGTCTTCCGATATTGCTCAAGGTGTAGATGACTCCGAGGAGGCGCGCTCTGCTATTTCGACAGACGAAGAGGATTTAGATCGCCAAGGAGCAGGGGATCAAGGAATGATGTTTGGATATGCCTGCGATGAGACAGAACAGTTAATGCCGCTGCCTATTAATCTGGCGCATCAGATGGCAGAGCGTCACGCTTCAGTTCGTAAATCGGGTTCAATTCCTTATTTGAGGCCAGATGCTAAAACACAAGTCACCTTTGATTACGAAGATGATCAGCCTGTTCGCTTAAAGACAATTTTAGTTTCGACTCAACACAACGACGGGATTGATCGTGACTCAATGATTCGACCAGATCTCATAGATGAGGTAATACGACCAGTAATTCCAGAACGGTTTGCTGATGATGATTATCAGGTTTATGTAAATCCCACTGGACGTTTTGTCATTGGTGGACCTGTCGGAGATGCTGGTCTTACGGGTCGAAAAATAATTGTTGATACCTATGGAGGAATGGCACGTCATGGAGGGGGAGCTTTCTCAGGAAAGGATCCAAGCAAGGTGGATCGGTCTGCCGCTTATGCGGCTAGATGGGTGGCAAAGAATCTCGTAGCAGCAGGAGCCGCTCGTCGTTGTGAAGTTCAAGTTGCTTACGCAATAGGTATGGCTCGACCAGTGTCTATTTATGTAGAAACTTTTGGTACCGAGACCGTAGATCCACAAAAAATATCAAATTGTGTAAATGAAATATTTGATCTTCGACCTGCTGCAATTATTCGCGCCCTTGATCTAAAGCGTCCCATTTATAAAGACACAGCTGCTTATGGGCATTTTGGTCGAGAAAAATTTCCATGGGAACAAACAGGAAGAGTTGAAGAGATTCGTTCTGCTCTTGGCTTAGCTTAGGCAGGCAGGCAGGTCGTGCCCGGCAACGTGTCGGATCAGAGCCAGTT